>CAXTWU010000120.1:0-7134 GCA_964248025.1 uncultured Acidobacteriaceae bacterium
TCCGGTTCCTGAAGAGTGCACGTAAATTGAGTACCTTCGTTGCTGATGGGGCTTGCAAAACCGGGAGTTACGTTGACCGAAGGCCCACCGCTCCCAGGAGGCTTCACTGTAATGAGAACTTTACCACTCCCGCTGCGCCGCTGTTGACCGCCTTTGTAGCGGTCAACATAGTGGTTCCTGTTCCGGCTGCGGTGTACTTGTAAGTGCTCTGATTTCCCGTAGAAGTTTCCGAGCCACTCCCAAACGGAGGACTGAGTGCCCACTTCCATGTAACATTTGCGGCTCCCTCCATGGATGCGTCAAGCTCTGCGATTTCTCCGGGATGAAGAACCAGTTCCGTGTCGGACAAGATTACGCAGCGAAAGGCGCTGGCGCTTAAGGCGTGCCCGGCAGAACGGCTCCAGTCTGTGCCCTTGCTCATGACGGCCGTAGATGCCAAAGATACACTTGTTCAGCTTCGTGAAAGCTTCTTCCCAAGCGCCGATCGTAGAGAGTCCATGGTCTGCGCGATTGTGTCCCATCTCTGCTGTTCCAATGCGTCCAGAGCGGCTGATTGTACGATTCCCCGGCTCTGGACGAAGGCAGGGCTTTGACGGTACTCCCTCATAGCATCCTGTCGCTCCTTCTCCTTCACTTTAAGCGCGTGGTAGCCATTGAGCGTCAGATTCAGCATTTACGTAGCTTCATCCTGTCGCAGTCCGATCATGCGAGCATAATCCCACCGTACGCGAGAACTGTCCTCCCCCGCCTGATTCATGACAGAGATTCGTCGATCCTCCTCGCCGACTTCGCTGATAAAGCAGTCGTCAATCTCCTTCGATCCCAAGGGTGACCCCAGCGCCACCCTGCCGATACCTGACTGTGCCGTTACATTCGGCGTCGAAACCGGGCTGCTGTCCATGGTCGCGTTCGATGTTTGCGCTCCCACGCCGAGCGGGACAACCGTTGCACAAAGAAGCCCTGCGTAGATGGCAAGCCTGTTCGTCGTCCTGCTCCTGCCCGTTAAGCTGATGCTTATCGAGTGCGCTGAACATAGGCCATAAAGCAACACCACGCAGGTGCATCACTACAATCATCCAGTCGGGGCTGCAGGCAAGCTGAGAGATTACGCACATGTGCGTTAAGGGATCTGCGATTAGAACTGCGATCTAGAAATTGCGATTCCGTCTACGAACGCAGCCTCCTCCACGAAAAGGCTGCGTTTTTCGATCCGTGCTCTTTACTCTCCGGCCGGTGCCGCCGCCCTCATATCGTTGTACTTCTTGAAGAATGCTTCATATTCCCCTCGCGCCTCGGCAAATCGTTGCGGCTTCACCCGCTCCACCAGGATCTCCTTCGCATCGGGCGAATTCTTCAGAATCGCAAACGTTTCCGCGATAAAGTCCTTCAACGGCATGGCATTCGGATCGCTGGCCTGCCGCTCGCCCATCAGTTCTGTCTGCACATACGGCGGCACCAACTCCAGCACCTGCACCCCTGTGTCTTTCAACTGGTATCGCAGCGCCTGGGTCCACGCATGAATCCCGGCCTTGGTCGCGCAGTAGGTCGGCGTCAGGTGCAGCGGCACAAACGCCAGCCCTGACGTCAACGTCACGATCGCCGCCGCTTTCTGCTTCACCAGCAACGGCAGCAAAGCCGCCGTCAAACGCAGCGGTCCCAGTAGGTTGATCGCCACCGTCGCTTCCGCGTCCGCAAGCCACTCCCTCCCGCTCAGCAGCTTTTCCGGCCGCATGATACCGGCGTTGTGAATCACCACATTGAGCGCCGGAAACTCCGCGGCGATCCGTGCTCCAAACTCACCGACTTCGGCCGCGTTCTCGATATCGAGCAGCATCGACTGCATACCCGGGTTCGCCGCGACTGTTTCGTCCAGGGCCTTTTGCCGCCGCCCTGCGACGATTACCTGGTTGCCCATCGCCTGCAAACCCTCTGCAAGCCCACGCCCAATGCCGCTGCCGCCCCCTGTAATCAGGACCGTATTCCCCGTAAGGTTCATCGTATTTCTCCTGCGATGAGCCTAGGATCGCCACTCTGTTTTGGGAAGTAGGCACTTACCGGTTCTATACTTACCGGCAGGAGAGTAAGCCAGGATGATAGCCACGCCCTCTGCACCCACCGCCGACACCCCAGCAATCCCTGCTCCGTACGATCCCAAAATCGAAGCGCTTGTTCGCGAGATCATCGAGCGCGTTGCTGACAGGTGGACCATGATCGTCCTTGATGTGCTCGAAGAACACGGAACGGTTCGCTTCACCCGCCTTGGCGAGCTTGTCGGCCCCGTCAGCCAGAAGATGCTGACCAAAACGGTCCGCCAAATGGAAAGCGACGGACTGGTCACCCGCACCGTCTACCCGGTTGTACCGCCGCACGTGGAGTACACGCTCACGCCGTTGGGCCAGAGCTTGGGCGCGGCATTTTGTGGAGTGTGGGTGTGGGCTGAAAAGCACTCAGGGGAGATCGCAGCCGCCCGGCAGCAGTTTCGCGAGCGATCGGCCAGGGTCTAGCTGTCGGAGCCAGAGCCGATCCGTGGCTCCGGGCCATGGTCCAGGCGCCTTCGTAGATAGGCCGCCACGAGCGCCCTGTACTCCTCAACCAGGGCCGTTCGCTCATTCGCGTTCGCGGCGGCAAGCAGCACTGTCATACCCTTCACCATTTGAACGGCAATGTTGGCGATGCGACAGGCAAGTTCCTGGGACAGCCCGGCCTGTTTGAGCCGCAAAACCTTCGCGACCCGTTCCCGCAGGCGAATCCTGCGCGCTCGCTGCCGTACGGTCACAGGCGCGTCCAGCACCAGAAACAACGCAGGATGCTCTTCCGCAAAGCGACCGGCCATCAGCACAAACCGGTCCGCGATCTCCCCCACGGACAGGTGCTCGGCCGCCACTTCGATTTCTCCCCATCGCTCATCCATGGTGGCCGCGTACTGATCGCGCAATGCCAGCATGATGGCCTCCTTGTGCGGGAAGTACTGATACAGTGTGCCGATGGAGGTGCCAGCGCGTTGGGCAATGCCCGTCATGGTCGCCCCTTCGTAGCCGTCTTCCGCCATCACGGCTCCGGCGGCCTCCAGCAACTCCAACACGCGCCGTTCCGCCCGGGGCTGCTGCGGATCGCGTCTGAAGGTTGACTTTGTTGAGGGCATCCTCATAGTCTATTCCTTGGAAGATGAGGTTTGACTCAGTTTTCCGAAATGGAGGATCAACCTACGCGCTCCATGATCCTTGCTCCCACAACAGCAGCCCTGATGCTGATTGATCTTCAAGACGACGTCCTCAGCATGCCTGCAAGGCCGCACAGCGCCGGACAAGTGCTGGGCAAGGCGGCTTCGCTAGCTGCCGCGTTTCGCAACGGGGGCGGCACCGTTGTGTTTGCGCACATTGTTCTACAAGCCTTGCGATATGCCATGACGGAGCGTCCCGGCAACAACACGCTTCCATCGAAAGCCGGTGATCAGACCGCGCCCATTGAGCGTCACCCTTCTGACATCCTGGTGGACCGGCGGCAGTGGGGGGCTTTTTATAAAACCCATCTGGACCAGCAGCTTCGCGGGCGCGGGATCAGCACCATCGTCCTGAGTGGCGTCGCCACCAACTTCGGCGTCGAATGGACCGCACGGACCGCGTATGGTCGAGGCTACGATCTTGTTTTTGTCGAAGATGCCATGTCGAGCAGCAGCACCGAAGCACACCGCTTTTCAACGGAACAGGTTTTTCCTCTGCTTGGCAGGGTGCGCTCGACGGCACAGGTGCTCCAAATGCTTGGGGAATAGCCGTGGCGCATAGAGCCGCAGGCGGTTTGAGGGAGACCGGGGGCAAGGTAAGCCCTCGCGTCTGGCGCGTCGCCGCCGTGGCCGCGCTGGGACCCTTGATCACCAATCTTGATGCCACCGTGGTCAATGTGTCCCTGCCTACGCTGGGGCACGACCTCCACGTTGGCCTCAGCACACTGCAATGGGTCATCACCGGCTACCTGCTGGCCTTGGCACTGATGCTTCCTCTCAGCGGCTGGCTGGTAGACCGCTTCGGAGCGAAGCGGCTGTATCTTGCGTGCTTTGCCCTGTTTACAGCAGCTTCCGTCTTGTGCGGCCTTTCCACCTCGGCCACGGCGCTGATCGCTTCACGCATTGTGCAAGGCATGGCCGGCGGACTGCTTGCCCCGATGGCACAGATGATGATCGCGCGCGAAGCCCCTCACCAGTTAGCCCGTGTGATGGGCATCGTGGTTGTGCCGGTGTTGCTCGGCCCGATCTTTGGGCCATCCCTGGCCGGGCTTATTCTCGAGCACCTTTCCTGGCACTGGATCTTTTTGATCAACCTGCCGATCGGCGTTCTGGCTATCGCCATGGCGGTCCGCCTGCTGCCGCACGATCCCGGCAGCGCACAGCCTCGCAGGCTCGACTTGTGGGGATTCGCGCTTCTATCCCCAGGCCTGGCCCTGCTTCTTTACAGTCTTGAATCGATCGGCTCCATGGGCGGCCGGTCCGGCTCCGGCAGGCTCACCTTCGCCGGGCTGGCGTTATCCCTCGGCCTGCTGACGGCCTTTGTGTTTCACGCCCGGCGCCTTGGGGGGGCAGCCGTCGTTGACTTGCGACTTTTTCGCAATCGGGCCTTTGCAGCCTCGGCACAGACGCAATTTCTGCTGAACGCGGCCATGCTTGGCGGACAGCTGCTATTGCCGCTTTTTCTGATCTCCGAGCTTGGTGCTTCAGCATCACGTGCCGGCCTGTTGCTCTCCGCGACCGGCCTGGGTGCGCTTTGCTTTTACCCGTTTGCGGGCTCGTTCGTGGATCGTTTTGGGCCACGCCGAGTCAGCGTGACCGGCGCGACGATCGCCCTGCTGGCGACCTTGCCGTTTGCGCTGCTTCCACCGGAACGGTTCACCCCGTCCGTCATCCTCCTTGCGCTATTTCTGCGCGGCACTGCACTGGGAGCGATCGGCCTGCCTTCGCTGGCCGCCGCTTATGTGTCCATTCCACGCGAGTCGATCCCCAACGCTACAACCACCTGCAACATCGTTCAGCGCCTTGGCGGCCCCGCGGCCACGACCGTGCTCACCCTTTTTCTTCACGCCCAGCTTGCGGGCAACTCCCAGGCGCATGCTTCGGGCTACCGCAGGACATTTCTGCTTCTTTGTGGCTTTCACGCCCTCGCGCTTCTTACGACGTTTCGTCTCGGAACGCGCTCCCATCCGGCGGCCCAGGCCCTGGTCGCTGAAGGTGCCATGGCCGACTGACCGCTGCGACCGGCTGAAGGAGCCTTTCCCGTCCAGGCATGGCGAGGTAGTTTCATGCTGCCGCCGCACACGGAGAAGCAAAGCAGACGTCGCTTTCAGCTCCCGGCCGACAGCCTGCTCCGGAACCGATTCGCTTCCTCGAAGAGCACCCGCAACTCCGGCGTACGAAGATTTTCCCTGAGATGCGCCAGCTGTTGCTCCAGCGCGAGCAGGGCGGCCGCGATGGCGACTTCGTTGGTTGCAGCGATATCGCGCCACATGGAGTAAGGGCTGGCACCAAGCCTTGTCATCTCCTTAAGCGCGCGCCCTCCGATGCCCCCCAGGACCTCGCCGCCGCTGCCGGCTGCCGCGATCTGGACTTCCAGTACGGCTGCAAGCGCGGTCGACACCATCTGCGGCAGGTGACTGGCCGAGGCGCAAAGCCGGTCGTGCTCGTCCGGCGCCAGCGTGACCCGGCGCGCACCAAAGCGATCAATCCAACTCAGCCATTCGCTGGCATAAGGATGATCGGGCAGCGTCACAGGTTCGGTCGCCGAGGAGCCGGTCAAAAGCCAGGTGGTCCCTTGGAAAAGCCCCGCTTCAGCCTGCGCCGCGCCACTGATTTCCTTGCCGGCCATCGGATGCCCGGGCAACCAGGCAGGCTGGCCTGGGCCGTTGTAAAGCGACCCGGCTTTCTCGACCAGGTAGCCCTTGACGCTGCCTACGTCCGTCACCAGCTGCGAGGGTGAAAGCACCGGGGCAAGCTGTTCCAGCCAGTCCGCGATCGAAAGCACGGGGCCGCCCAGCACAACGACATCCGCCGCCAGCGCGCACACAAACGGGTCCTCGTTGGCTTCGCCCGCGATCGCCGGGTCGATGCCGCCGATCGCGCGAGCCTCCTCCAACATCTCCGCCGAGGGATCCCAGCCCAGGATCGCGCCCGTGTACCCGGCCTGCCGCAACGCCAGGCCGAGCGAGGCACCGATCAGGCCGGTGCCGAAGATCGCGATCCTGCGAATTCCACTGCCCAGCTGGGCGACGACGCGTTTGTTCAGCTCCGTGTGCATACCACTTCCTTTTTGTCCGCTATCCCGCGAGCCTGCGGCCAAGCGCCGGAGCGATCCTTCGCAGCTCCTCCATCAGCTTTTCCAACTGCTCCGGAAACATGGTTTGTGCCGCATCCGAGATCGCCTTTTCCGGGTTGGGATGCACCTCAAGGATCAGTCCGTCGGCACCGGCGGCAATCGCTGCGCGTGCCATCGCGGGTACCAGATCCCTGCGCCCGCACCCGTGCGATGGGTCGCCGATCACCGGCAGATGCGACAGCTTTTTTACAACCGGGATCGCCGAGATGTCCATGGTGTTCCGAGTGTACGTTTCAAAAGTCTTGATCCCCCGCTCGCAAAGCATCACGTCGTAGTTGCCGCCCGCCAGGATGTACTCGCTCGCAAGCAGGAGCTCCTCCACCGTGGCCGCCGGTCCACGCTTCAGCAGGACCGGCTTGCGTACCTGTCCCAGCTCGCGCAGCAGGTTGAAATTCTGCATGTTGCGCGCTCCTACTTGATAACAGTCCACGTACTCCAGCATGGGGGAAATCTGTGCAATCTCCATGACTTCCGTAATGATGAGCAGCCCAAAACGGTCCCCGGCTTCGCGCAGAAGTTTCAGGCCGTCGATGCCCATGCCTTGGAACGCGTAGGGCGACGAGCGCGGCTTGTACGCGCCGCCGCGCAGAAACTGGCCGCCGGCAGCCTTGACGATGGCTGCGGACGCAAACAGCTGATCGCGATTCTCCACCGCGCACGGCCCGGCCATTACAACAATCTCATCGCCGCCGACCGACACCCCATTCCCGAACCGGACCACTGTGCCTTCCGGAGCGAAGCTGCGTCCGGCGAGCTTGTACGGCGATGAAATACGGTA
>CAXTWU010000121.1:0-7028 GCA_964248025.1 uncultured Acidobacteriaceae bacterium
TCCGGACTTCAGGGCCGACCTCGACGACCTCACCCATGAACTCGTGGCCCAGGATGTCGCCGGCGCGCATGGTGGGGATGTAGCCGTCGATGAGATGGAGGTCGGAGCCGCAAGTGGTGGACAGGGTGACGCGGAGGATGGCGTCGTGAGGATTGACGATGGCGGGGTCCGGGACGGTTTCGACACGGAGATCGTTGATGCCGTTCCAGCACAGGGCTCTCACAGGAGGTCTCCTTGCAGGTCGCGCACTCCATGGCGGGCAGAACTGTTCTTTTCAAGGGTGGGGATTTCGCCGGCCTCGGCCAGGGCCTTGAGGTTGCGCAGGATCTTGCGCACGGCCACTTCGGCAAGGGTCTCCAGGGTGCCGCTGACACCGCCGAGCCCCAAGAACCGCAGGGTGCCGCCGGGCAGCGTCGCTGGGTGGAGGGAAAGCTGGAGGGTGGCGACAGTGCCGCGGCTGGCGGGGATGGCCGGGTGAAAGCGCAGGGTGCCCTCGTGGGGAAAGCGGCTGCCCGGGATGGTGCGCCAGTGAAAAAGCTCGCCTGGGCTTTCGGCGATGACCTCGGTCTCCCACTCGGCTGTTTTGCCCTCGGGCAGGGGCGCGATCCATCGGGCGTGATTGGCGATCTTTGCGGGGCCGAGCGGGGCGACGGTGGCGAAGTCGCGCAGGATAGCGGCAAAGGCCGCGGGGTCGCGCCATAGGGTGTGCAGACGGGTGGCAGGCTCGCCGATGGTAACGGATTGGGATGCGAACACCGGCTCCACGGCGGAATGGGCACGGTCGACTCCCAGCGCACGGTAGGCGGGGGAAAAGCCGCTGAGGCCTCGATACAGGAGAAAAACGCCGGCAGCCGCAGTGCCCCAGTTCCAGGCGGAACGGGTCTTGGTGACAGGCAGCAGAAGCAGTGCCCCGGCAGCGAGGCTGCCGAGGCGCTCGGGGGTGCCGACGTTGGGCTGGGGCGAGCGCACGACCATGGTCAGGCCCGCGCCGCGGCGGCGCGGCCGGTGTCGAAATCAGTGAGGCCGACGACCACGGCTTCAGCAACGGAGTTGATGCGGAAGAGCTTGGCGGCTCCTGTGCCTTCAAAGCCGAAAACGCGGGGGACGGCCCAGGACGCGGAAGCGAAGCCGGCGTCCATCCTGCCGTGGATGGCAAAGGGGATCACGGGCTTAGCACCGAGGGGGTAATCGGTGAGCAGGGACTGCACCAGAACGAAGGAGCCAGTGGCCAGGGCAGCCCAGGCGGCGCGGGGATTGCCTTTGCGGACAACAAGGGCGGTGGTGAGGAACAGTGCGGCATGGGAATAGTCGATGATGCCGTGGGTGCGGGCGCTGAGGACCTTGGGGAGACGTTTCTCAATGGTGGGGAGAATGGAAGTAATAGAAGGCATCGGGGGCGTTCCTTTGGGCAGGCGTGTGTGGGGCTTTGTTGGGTGGGATGTCCGGCGGTCGGCGGGAGATGGACGGTCGTGTAGTCTACGGGTAGTTTGCGGATTGCGGATGGATTCGCAATAGGGACCACCCACCTGGAAAGATTGTGCCTTGCTGTTCCTTTGGACGTTGATGGCGGTGCTGGCCGTGCAGGCCGCGGCGGTGGCGGCAGCTTATGGGCTGCGCAGGCAGGAGCGGGTGCTGCGAGAAAGGCTGCCGTACCTGCTGAGTGTGGCGGTGGGGGTTCTGCTGGCGACCGCACTGTTGCACCTGCTGCCCGAGGCCGTGGAAACGCTGGGCAATGGTCGTGGGGTATGGCTCGCGACCGGCGGGACGCTGTTTGCGCTGTTTGCGGCAGAGCGGCTTTTTGGGGCACTGTTCGCGGCCGGGGGACCGGTGACGGGCGAGGTGCCGGAACATGCGCATGGGCCGGCCTGCGCGCATACGCCGGGGCACCGCATCGCGCTGCGCCCGGCAAACCTGATGATGGCAAGCGGATTACATAGTTTTGTAGATGGGGCAGCGATCGCGACGGCGTTTGCCGTGAATGTGCGGCTAGGCGTGCTGACGGCGGTGGCGGTGGCGCTGCACGAGGTGCCTCACCGGCTGGGCGATGTGGCGGTGCTGCTGCACCTCCAATTGCCGCCCGCGCGGGCACTGCGGTTTGCGGCGCTGGTGGGGGTGCCGGCTTTGCTGGGCGCGGCCGCGGTGCTGGCGCTGGGGGAAAGCGCGGGTTTTCGGTGGCTGCTGCCGATTTCAGCGGGGAGCTTTCTGTACATCGCCGGGGTGAACCTGTTACCGGAACTGCAAACGGAGGTGTCGCCGCGAACGACCCTGCTGCACCGGGGGGGCGGGTGTGGGGGGGTCGGGGGGGGGCGGCGGGCACCGGGGGGGCGGGGGGGGTAGGGAGTTCCGAGCCGTGGGCTGGGCTGGCGATGGCGATGGCAACACGAGCGCCGTTTGATGGTCGGGGTCTGGACCCGGGCCCGAATTCAAGCCTGAACCCAAGCCTGAACCCAAGCCTGAACCCAAGCCTGAACCCGGCCCTGAACGCGGCCCTGAAGCCGGCCCTGAACGCGGTCTGGATCCGAGTCTGGATCAGCGGCTTCGAGTTTGCTTTGGGAGCGCCGGGTGTGCGCCCGAGCAACACTGCCGGCATCCGGCCTCGCCCTCTGGGCGAATCCTTACTGGTATACTCGTCGCAATAAGTAGCTCTTCTAAACCCTTTGCAGCCTCCCTCTAAACTCGTACGGCTGCTCACCCTCGCGCTTTGCGGCGTGCTGCTGCTGTTTGTGTCAGTGGAAGCGGCGCATACGCATGGCGGCGCGCCCAACGTTCAGCATTGCGCCTTGTGCCTGCTGGCGCATGCGGTGCCGCAGGCGGTCTCGGCGTTGCCAGTGGCGGTGGTGTTTGCGGCCCTGGGGCGAGTGGTGCCCCCCCAGACGCGGGCCGGGCACAGGCGTGCTGTTTTGCAGCTTCGGATCCGGCCGCCGCCCCTTGCTGCAGCAAACAGACCCGGAAACATCTGAGCAAGCTCCGACTCCTGGCGATCCACCAAACGGGGGGAGCTGCTTCCCTTCCCTGTTGGATGGCTTTTTTAGGAGGCACCATGTTGTTGTTCCCCCTGCGGGCCCGAGTGTTGCCGGCGCTTGCTGTAATCGCTGTTTTGAGCCCCACCGCGCTCCTGGCGCAGAGTACGATTCATGCCGGATCGATCAACGGAACGGTGACGGATGCGACCGGGGCGGTGGTGCCGGGCGCGACCGTGACGATTGAAAACCCGGTGAGCGGGTTTTCGCGCACCGCCGTGAGTGATGCGAGCGGCCAGTTCACGTTCCCAAACCTGCCGTATAACAACTATCACCTGGCAGCCAATGCCAGGGGCTTCGGCGCGGGCACGCAGGACGCCACGATCACGACCGGGGTGCCGCTGACGCTGAAGCTGGCGCTTGCAGTGGGCATGGACGCCGAAAGTATTACCGTAACGGCCTCGGACCTGGTGGACCAGAGCACGTCGCAGGTGACAAACGTGGACCGCAGCACGATCGACAAGCTGCCGTTGGAAGAGCCGACTTCGGCGTTGTCGTCGATGGTGACGCTCACCGCGCCGGGCATTGCCGCGGATGCGAACGGGCTGATGCATGGGTTGGGCGACCATGCTTCGAATACGTTCGCGCTGGATGGGCAACTGATTTCGGATCAGCAGAGCAAGGTGTTCTCAAACCAGCTGCCATCGAACGCAGTGCAATCGATCCAGGTGATCGAGGGGGCGCCGCCGGCGGAGTACGGCGACAAGACGTCGCTGATTGTGCAGGTGACGACGCGTTCGGGGCTTGGAGTGCGCAAGCCGAGCGGCAGCATTACCAGCTCGTACGGAACGTTCGGCACGGTGACGGGCGGCTTCGACGTGAGCTACGGGACGGAAAAGACGGGGAACTTCTTCGAGATTGACGGCTTGAACTCGGGGCGTTTTCTGGACACGCCGGAGTTCACGGTGATTCACGACCGAGGCAACGAGGAAAATGTATTCGACCGGGTGGACGAGCAGTTTAGCGGGACTGATTCGTTGCACCTGGACCTGAACTACAGCCGGTCCTGGTTCCAAACGCCGAACACCTTTGACAACCTGGAGGTGGGCGTGACAGACCCGGTGACGGGTGCGCCGCTTGCGCCGACAAACCAACACTCCAAGATCGAAACGTTCAATATTGCACCCACGTACACCCGGCTGATCGGCGCAACGGCGGTGTTCAACCTGGCCCCGTTTGTGAGGAAAGACAGCTACAACTATTACCCGAGCGGCAACGTGTTCTCGGATCTTGGGCCGATTCAAAACCAGACGATTACGCAGGCGAGAACGCTGCTCAATGCGGGAGCGCGATCGGACATATCGATTGTGCACGGGATCAACAGCATCAAGGCTGGAGTGACCTACCAGCAGACGTTTCTGCGCGAGCACGACTCGCTCGGAGTGATCAACCCGACCTATAACTCGCCCTGCCTGGACGCGACGAGCGCGCCGGTGCCGGGGTTTACCGATCCGTCGCAGTGCGCGGGGGCGGGCTTGCAGCCGAACACCGCCGACAACCCAGCGAGCACCACGCCGTTTGTGGCAGCGCTGGAGCCGTATGATCTGACGCGCGGCGGGGTGAACTACGGCTTTTTCGGCCACACGGATGTGAAGGAGCTGGCGTTGTACGTGGAAGACCAGATCAAGGCGGGACACTGGCTGCTGAACCTGGGCATGCGCGGAGACTTCTACAACGGGCTGACGGTGACCAGGCAGCCGGAGCCGCGAGTAGGCATCGCCTACAGCCTCCCGAAGACGAACACGCTGCTACGAGTGTCGTATGCGCGGACGCTGGAAACGCCATTCAACGAGAACCTGGTGTTGTCGAGCATCGGCTGCGGCGACGCGGTGCTGAACCCGCTGCTGGCGTGCCAGCCGGGGGTGACGAACACGGTGGAACAGCCGGGATTCCGCAACGAGTTTCAGGCGGGGCTGACCCAGGCATTCGGGTCGCACTTTGTGGTCAGCGGCGAGTACATCTGGAAGTACACGCACAATGCGTTCGACTTCTCGATCCTGGGAAACACGCCGATCTTTTTCCCGATCGACTGGCATAACTCCAAGATACCGGCGTTTGCGGTCCGGGCAAACTTGGTAAACCTGCGGAACTTATCGGGGTATGTGTCCATGTCGGAGGTGGCGGCGCGGTTCTTTAACCCGCAGGAAGCAGGCGCGGGAGCGACACCGGGCAATGGCTATGCGAACACGCCGTTCCGCATCGATCATGATGAAACCTTCAACCAGACGACGCACCTGCAGTACCAGGTACCGGGCAAGTTTGCGCCGTGGGTCGGGTTCAACTGGCGGTACGACTCGGGGCTGGTGGCGGGGTCGGTTCCCTGCTTTAACAACATCCCCGGCGCCAATACGCTTTGCGGGCCGACCAGCATCGTGGGGCCGAATGGCCAACCATACATCGACCTGACCGGGCTGACGGCGGACCAGCAGTTTGAGGCTGGACTGGTGTGCAACGGGGTGGCGGCAACGCCGACGCAAGGGCTGGGGCCGCAGTGCCCGGCATCGCAGCTGACCTCAAAGCTGGTGCAGATACCGGGCATCGACAAGGAGAACGACGACAAGGACCCGCCGCGGATCGCGCCCCGCAATGTGTTCGATGTAGCGGTCGGGTCGGACGATCTGTTCAAGGGCGACCAGTATAAGTGGAGCCTGCGATTGACGGGCGTGAATATTGCGAACAACTATGCGCTTTATAACTTCCTGTCGACGTTTAGCGGCACGCACTATCTGACGCCGCGAACGCTGACGGCGGAGGTTGGATTTCACTTCTAACTTCAGTGGCTAAGTCAGCGGTAAGCAGCCCTACGTCCGGTGTATCGGGCGTGGGGCTTTTCTATTGGAGGCCGAGCGCAAGGACCTCCGATAGATGCAGGGCGCAGCGGCCGGTGCCCTGGGCGATCTGTTCGCGGCAGGAGAAGCCGCCGGAGACGACGAGGGCGCGGGGCGCGGTGGCGCGGACAGCGGGTAACAGGACCCGCTCGCCGATAGCTTGCGACATACTGTACTTTTCGCGCTCGAAGCCGAAGGGGCCGGCCATGCCGCAGCAGCCAGTGTCGGGAACTTCGACGTGGCCGCAGGCCTGTTCGAGGTAGTCGCGCTCGGCGTCCAGCTTCCACAGTGCTTTGTGGTGGCAATGACCGTGCAGCAAGGCGCCGGTCGCGGCCGGAAGGCGGGCGGGCCGGAAGTGCGGGGCGAACTCGCGGAGAGCGTCGGCGAAGAGACGGGTTTGCGCGGCGAGCTTGCGGGCGCGTGGGGCGTCGGGGAAGAAGTTGAGCAGCTCGTCGGTGAAGACGCTCGCGCAGGAGGGCTCGAGAAAGACAAAGGGGAGGCCGGCGTCGATCTCGTGGGCAAAGCGAGCGAGGATGGTTCTGAGGTAGGCGCGAGCTTCGCGAAGCATGCCGAAGTCGTAAAGGGGGCGGCCGCAGCAGATGGGCTCGCGCGGGGTCCATGGCTCGAGGCCCGCGTGGCGCAGAACGCGCTCGGCGGCGTGGAGGGCCTGGGGGTGGAAGCGATTGTTCCAGGTATCGGGCCAGAGGACGAGCTTTGCGGTTGATGAAGGCTTACGCGGGAGGGTGCCGGTGTAAGGGTGCGGGGCAAAGCGTGGGAGCGCGCGCTCCGGGGCGAGACCGAGAAGGCGGTAGGCGAGTGCGCGGGCGCCGGGGGTTTGCAACGACGCGTTGGCAAGGCGCGGGGTGAAGCCGGGGATGAGGCCGGCGAGGCGGGCCCAGCGGTCCATGCGGCCAAAGGCATGGTCGCGCAGAGAGTGCGGATTTTCTTCGTAGTAGTGGGCGAGGAACTCGGCTTTGTACGTGGCGAGGTCGACGTTGACGGGGCACTCGGTTTTGCAGGCCTTGCAGCTAAGGCAGCCGTCGAGCGCCTCCTTGACGTGGCAGTCGGACCAGCCTTCGCCGAGGATGTCGCCCTGCATGAGCTCCCACAGAAGGTGGGCGCGGCCGCGGGTGGAGTGCTTTTCGTCGCGGGTGGCCATGTAGCTGGGGCACATGGTGCC
>CAXTWU010000122.1:0-6950 GCA_964248025.1 uncultured Acidobacteriaceae bacterium
TCGCTGGTAAGTCGGTGCCGGTTATTTGGGAGCAACAGGCCGGAGACCGAATTTCTTACAAGTCATCAAACAAGCAGGATGGCTGAGCTGACCGGGTCGGGTTGACCCCGTCCGATGGTCCAGTTCTCAAAAATCGTGGACTCCGCCTGCGTGATCGTTATCGAGATGAATCAGGATGATATCGGTGACCTGTTCCGGCTCGATACCGCGCGTTTTCAGACGTTCAAACGCGGTAAGACGTAGGTCCACCATGATTACAAGTTTAAAAAGCGCGTCCTCACCCAGGAGACGGTTTGGGTCCTGCATCTCCGAGTGCCGAAGCCCGTATCCAGCAACATCACGCGATCGCCGAGTTGAAAGATAACGCAGTGCACCGGCATGTTTCGGGTTGCGGTGTGAGTGACCGGGCCCATCTGGGCGAAGGTTGCATGCTCAATGGACAACGTATCAGCCATAGCGTGTGTCTCCAGGAAGGTGTTGCGTCATGTTGCTGCAAAGTTAGTGATTCACCAACCCATGGCTCCACTGCCGGCTATTCCGGCGCAGGAATCTCAAAGGCGTTCAACAGAGCGCAGGTAAGGAGATACATACCAACCAGGTAGACGATGTCCACAAGCCCTGTCCGTCCAAACGCGGCTTCAGCTTCGCGATACAGATCCGCGTCGACCTTGCGGTCCAGCGTGAGTTTGCGGGCGAAACGGTGCGCTACCTGCTCTTCGGGGGTGAGCTCATGGGACGACTGCCCGGCCACAAGCGCCTGGATGGCCGCCTCCGGGAGGCCGGCGCGGCGCGCCACGGCCGAGTGGGCATAGAGTTCGTAGGGCGATTGCCACACGGCACCTGTACTGAGAATTACGACTTCATGCACACGCTTGTTCAAGCTGGTGTGCTTGAAATCCGCCTGCATCCATTGCAGAAAGCCCGGAGTGATCCGTCTGTAAAGATAGGGATTTGAAGGGACCGATCAGTTTGCCATCTGCCGTGATGCCCTTGAAGCCGTTGGCCTCGGCCCATGGTATGAGGGTGGAGTGCATCTGTTCGTACAGCTTTTTCTGATCGCCTTCCAGAGTGTCCGGAGAAATCAGGGGCAGGCGTCCGCCCAGGTTTACGTCGGGAATCGTCATTCCTGCACCGCCTCTCCAAATTAAAACCAATGCCAGTCCACGGAGCAAAATCTAAGATGGATACTGCGGGGCAAGGCCTGCATTTCTTATGCTTGGGATGCGAGCAGGCCACCCGCGTCCCTGCAACTTACATTTGCACCTGGAGCAATAGCTCTACGCGGCTTACTCCCTTATAAAGGGATTCGACTGAAACCACAGCGGCGAGGCTCTCGGGCTGACAGTTTTGGTCTGCGGCGGAGTCAAGACGGCCACTCCTCTTTGTAAATGTTGCAGGGCGACAGGAACGGGGCAGAGATGCGAAGCACACTCGACGAAATCGAAAAAGCGTTTGCGGACGGCACACCCAAAAAGGTCGACACCGGGTACGCTGGCGGTCCCGGTCCCCTGACCGATGCCCTCCTTTTCCCAGGCTTCCGGCAGAGCTTCATCGACACCCCGGGCACCACCTTTCAGGTTTCGGGACAGACCGTGGAGACCGCAGGCGCGACGATCAATACACTGGTCGGCGGAGAAGGGCCGCCGCTGCTTCTCATCCACGGGCATCCGGAGACGCATGTCACCTGGCACAAGGTAGCCTCGCAGCTTGCGAGACAGTTCACCGTGGTGCTGACCGACATGCGCGGTTACGGCGACTCCAGCAAGCCGGACGGCGGGATCAATCATGCCAACTACTCAAAACGTGCGATGGGCCTTGACCAGGTCGAAGTCATGAAAACCCTTGGCTACCGGCAGTTTCAATGCGTTGGACACGACCGTGGCGGCCGTGTGCTGCAACGCATGATGCTCGACCACCCCGACGCGATCACGCGCGGCGCGGTGCTCGACATCGCACCCACCGACCAAATGTACGACCACACGGACCAGGAGTTCGCGACCAAGTACTTTTGGTGGTTTTTCCACATCCAGGCCGCTCCGCTGCCCGAGACCATGATCGCGAACTCCACGGAAGCCTACCTGATGGCGCATCTGCAGGCGCAGAGCCGCACCACCGGTACAGTCACCTCGGCGGCCTGGGCCGAGTACCTGCGCTGCTACCGCGAGCCCGGCGCCGTGCACGGCGTGTGCGAAGACTACCGCGCCTCAGCCACGATCGATGGGGACATCCTGAAGGCGGATGACGGCCGCAAGATAGCGCAACCGCTGCTCGCGCTCTGGGGTGGCAAGGGCACGGTAGGCAAGCTGTTCGATGTTCTCTCGCTGTGGAGAGTCGAGGCGGCGGATGTGTCCGGAGAAGCACTGCCGTGCGGGCACTTGATTCCGGAGGAGGCACCCGAGGCTTTGCTTGCGGCTCTCCGGCCCTTTCTGGTCACCGCTTAACCACTCCCATCCGGATGCTCTCAGCACGGTGAGGTATCCGGTATCCCGACTGCGAGGTAGCCATTATGACCGAATCCCTGAGTGCAAGAGCGGTCAAGCCCGCCAAACGTCCCACGTGGAAAGAATTGTTGGACACGGGGGAGCAGCTGCTTTTGCCGTCGGCGCATGATGGGCTTACAGCGAAGCTTTTGGAACAAGCCGGGTTCAAGGCCTTTCAGATTGGCGGATTTTCGGTGGTGGGTGCGCGCTTCGGCCTGCCGGACATCGATCTCATCCAATTTGGCGAGCTTTCACAGACCGTGCGGGAGGTGCTGCGGGCCTCCAAGCTGCCGGTGATGGTTGATTGCGACGACTGTTACGGCGACGTAAAGAACGTGGTGTATGTTGTGCGCAGTTACGAGGACATGGGTGTGTCCGCGATCTTTATTGAAGACCAGGTTGCCCCGAAACGCTGCGGCCACATGGCAGGGAAGAGCGTCGTGCCGACCGAGCTGATGGAGGACAAACTGAGGGCTGCGACGGAGTGCCGCGAAACCGAGCTGTTTGTCATGGCGCGCACGGATGCGCGTGCGCCGCTGGGCATGGATGAAGCGTTGCGGCGCGGCGAGCGCTACTTCAACGCGGGCGCGGATGCACTGTTTGTGGAAGCCCCGCAGAGCGAAAAGGAGATCGAGCAAGTGGCTGAGGCGTTTCGCGGCAAGCCGCTTGTGGTGAACATGCTTGAGGGCGGCGGAAAAACCCCGTTGATCCCTCCTGCACAGCTGCACAGCATGGGATTTTCCATGGTGTTCTACCCGACGACCCTTGTTTTTGTGCTAACCCGCGCCTTGAAAGATGCCATCCAGGACATCAAGGCCGGTAAGTACCCAGTACAAGAGAAGGGCACCAGTTTCTCCGAATACGAGGACGTCGTGGGCCTGAAGGATTGGGCGGAGATTGAAACCAAGTATCTGAAGAACGTTCAGGGCATGACGGCCGAGGCTCCGTCTGTGGCGGAAAGCCCGGAACAGACCGGCAAGACTTTCTAAACCTCGGAAAACGCCGGCCATGCCTTGCCCAAGTTGCTACCGCGAGTGGGCGTCGGCAACGCGGCCGGCCGAGGCGAACTTCAGGAAGTGGGCGGGTCGAACCGACACCGCAGCGCGACCCTCGAACTGCACTGACGACGGAGGGCCTGTCGCCGCACGTGCCGTGTTGCCTCGGCCCCATGTCCGCCGTCCGCCGGGGAACACTCGAGGCCGTACTACCAGTCCGCAAGGTGGGGGAGACGCCCCGGATGAGACCCGCAATCAAGCGGGGCTCACACCAGTGGTGGAGCCCGGCCGTGGACGACATCGATGATGATCTGCAAACCCGTTAGTCGGCGATGAAGTGCAGATCGGCCCCGGGCTCAAAAATAACGTAGGCCCGAATCCAGGGCTGATCATTCACCAGCTTCCAGGTGTGGCCCGTGCCTTTGTTGTCCACGGCAATGAGGACCTCGCCCGGTTGCACCGTGAAGGTCTCGCCTGAACGCACGCCGAACTCGAGCGCACCGGCAAGAAAAAGAACGTACTGCGGGGTCGGATCGTTATGCCAATCCAGGGAGGAGTGCGGAGGGCTCTCCTTGAACTGGATCGATTGGGCGGCAATCACGTGCTTCACTTCGATGCTGCCACGCTTTACGTGCGAGTTTCCGTCGTCGCCGGTGTAGAGGTAATAGGCGCGAACCATGAGGTTTCCTCCAGACTCAATATCTTTGTTGGGTGAGGACCGACTCGCAGGCGGCAAGCATGCGAGCTCCCGAGATGACCCCCGCAAGCGCGATCATCTCGGAAAAAGCAGAACGGCTTTATCTCTAGATGAGCTGCCGCATCATGCCGATCAGCGCTGCTTTCCCTTCAAAGCCGATCCCGGGCAGCTCAGGCATCGTCATCCAGCTGTTTTCCACCTTGACCGAATCCGGGAAACCGCCGAAAGGCTGGAAAAGGCCGGGATAGATCTCATTGCCGCCCAGTCCCAATCCAGCCGCAATGTTGAGCGCCATCTGATGGCCGCCGTGAGGAATGCAACGGGACGGATCCCATCCCTCGTCCTTGACCACCTCCAGCGTGCGCCGGTACTCCGTCAGCCCATACGCAAGTGCCGGATCGAACTGCAGCCAATCGCGATCCTTGCGCATGCCGCCATAGCGGAGGAGGTTGCGCGCATCCTGGTGGCTGAACAGGTTTTCTCCGGTCGCCAGGTTGCCCGAGTAGGCTTCGGCCACCGCTTTTTGCAAATCAAAGTCGAGAGGATCACCCGGCTCTTCGAACCAGAACAGGGGATACTTTTCCAGCGCCTTGGCATATTCGAGCGCCTGCTTTCTGTCGAGCTTGCCGTTGGCATCCACGGCCAGTTTCGCTTTGCCGTCCAACTCTTCCAGCACGCCCTCGATGCGCGGCTTGTCTTCTTCGATACCGTTGCCGATTTTCATCTTCACCACGGCATAGCCGGAATCCAGAAAACAGCGCATCTCGGCGCGGAGTTCCTTGACCCCTTTGCCTTGCTGGTAGTAGCCACCGGCCGAATAGATAAAGACCTTCGGATTCGGCTGCCTGCCGGCCTGTTCGGCCAGCAGGCGGAACAGCGGCTTTCTGGCGATCTTGGCCGTCGCATCCCAGACAGCCATGTCGATGGCGCCGACGGCAACGCTTCGCTCTCCATGTCCGCCGGGTTTTTCATTGCTCATCATGGTCGCCCAGATACGCTCCGGGTCGAGGTTATCGCCCGCATCGTTGAGCAGCTTGTGCGGATCGGCCTGGCGCAGCCGCGGAATAAAACGCTCCTCCATGAGCCCACCCTGGGCATAGCGGCCATTGGAGTGAAAGCCGTAGCCGACCACGACCTCGCCATCCACCACGGCATCGGTAACAACCGCCACCAGCGAACAGGTCATTTTGGAAAAATCAATAAACGCGTTTCTGATCGGGGAAGCAATCGGAACTGTTGTTTCTCGCACATCGACGATCCGCATAGAACCTCCAAAGATTCATAAATCCGGCTGGTTGGTCGTGGGAAAACTCCAACACGACCTCGGTGACATGTCTACGCAGCCCGGATCGTCCGTGCCGCACTACGAATAGGCTCCGCCTGTCCGGCAGCACCTACCACGTTTATGACTGCGGGCGCATGACCGGCGTTGTGCTCCCCGGGCGGCAAACCGGGCTTGCAATGTATGCAATAGGCCGGGACGCTTTAGCCTGCCGTTGAGTGCATGCACTCGCTTCCAAGCCTCGCGCATAGCCGGGCTTTCCCTTGTACCCGCTCTCTACAACAAGCGTGTCCTACGCCGCGTCGAATGGGCCGTGGCGACAACGTAAAAACGCACGCCAACAAGCTGCAGCCCGGTGGCGAGAAGGCCGGTTCATGCCATCCAGCGAGAAAGGGCGGAAGAAGGAGAACCTTGTTTCGCGCAAGACGAGTTGCGAGCCTCGCTCGATGCATCTGTCATAGAAGCTTCGACACGCGAGATCAGGGCTGCCGGGGCGCAAAGGCACCGGGTTCACTCCAGCGGGCTTCACCGGGGGAGAAACAGTTGAAGTTCGCAGAACTCTCTCCGGACAGCTTCCATCTCGATTTCTCAAAGACGCAAGGGAAGCGAGCTTTTCTGGCTGCCGCCCCCGTGGCCCTCTGCATGTGGGCCGGCTATCTTTCCGGGTACAAGGGCGCGGCGACGATCGCCGCAGGAAGTGCGTTCACCATCGGGTTCGGGGCCTTCAACGCGTTGTCAAAGGCCCCTATGCTTTCCATGTCATTGACCGGCGCGGTTCTCGCGCTGGTGACGGTGCTCGGCAGCGTATGCGGGCTGCACAGCCCTGCGTTGTACGCCGGAACAATCGCCATGGCGGCCGCAGCCGGTATGCTTTTCGCGGCCGGCAAGCATGCAAGCTGGATCGGTCTGCAAGCGGCTACCTTTTTCATGGTGGCGGCGTGCTTCCCCATGGGGTGGAAGCTTGCATCGGAACGGGCCCTGCTGGTGATGTTGGGAGGGGTTGCGGCTGTTCTGCTTCCAGTGCTGGGCTGGTTCTTTGCACCGCCCGGCGGTTTCGGCAGAAGTGTGCTGCGATGGCGGGCGGGCCTCGTTGTGCGAGAAGGGGACCTCCTGCGCTCTTTCCACCCTCGCTCCCCCGCCGTGCAGCATGGTTTGCGCCTCGTGCTTGCGCTTACCGCATCCACCATGCTTTACCGGCACCTTCGCATTCACGACGGCTACTGGATGCCCATGACCGCGCTCCTGGTGATGCGTCCGGACTGGAGATCCACCCGGAGCCGGGGCATTGCAAGAATGAGCGGCACGCTGCTGGGAGCGGCGCTGGCTTCCGTTCTTGTTCTCAGCGTTTCGCAAAGCCCCCTCGTTCTTCTGCTTCTGTCGATCGGCTTCATGGTGGCCTGTTACAGCCTCCAAGGGGTCAACTACGCGCTTTTCTGCTGCGTTCTGACCGCCTATGTCGTTTCTCTTGTTGCCTTCAGCGGATTTTCCGAACATCG
>CAXTWU010000123.1:0-6945 GCA_964248025.1 uncultured Acidobacteriaceae bacterium
ACGGCGTGAAACGCGAACTGGATTCCCTGGTGGCACAGATGTACGCGGGCGGTATTACCTATGCCGAAGGCGTACGCGAGTTCAAAAAGCGCTTCCTGCTGGAGGTGCTGGCGGCCCATCGCGGCAACCAGTGCAAGGCGGCCAAGGACCTCCGGGTACATCGCAATACGCTGAACCGCATGATGACCGAGCTGGCGATTGATCCCGGCGAAGTGCGAGCCGGGGTGAAACGACCGCCCCGTCCGGTCAGTCCAACCCTGCAGATGAAACGCACGGGCAGTGGGACCAGCTAGACCGGCCCCTGCTTTCCGGTACCCTGATACGGATGACAGCTACTCTCCACGCCGCATCGCAGGTCTTTATCCAGCCGGGCTTTTGCTGGGATGGACAGGGGGCCTACCTGTTCGATATCGACGGCACTCTCCTGCGCTCTCGAGACCGGGTGCACTACGACTCGTTTTTTGCGGCAGTGGAACACATCACCGGCTGCCCGCTGGTGCTCGATGGGGTCATGCTGCACGGCAACACCGACCCCGGCATCCTGCGGGATGCGTTTCGGGCGGCCGGCAGGGATGACGCGAGCTGGCGATCGCAGATACCGGGCATCTTTGAACACATGAGCCGGGGCGTAGCCGCGCGGCAGGGCGACATGGACCTGCTTGTCATGCCGGGGGTGGAAGCGGCGCTGGCGCACCTGCAGGCCCGCGGAGCGGCGCTGGGGGTTGCGACCGGCAATATCGAGACCATCGGCTGGATCAAGGTAGTCGTGGCCGGGTTGCGTCCCTGGTTTAGCTTTGGCGGCTTCAGCGATCATTACGAGGTGCGTTCGGATATGATCCGCAACGCGCTCACCCTGGCGCACAGGGCCGCGGGCCCCCGCGCGACCGTGTGCGTAGTGGGCGACACGGCGCACGACATCACCGCGGCGCGGGTGCATGGGCTGCCGACGATCGCAGTCGCGACCGGCAACTACAGCTTTGAGCAGCTGATGGAAGCCGAGCCCGAGGTTTGCACAACATCGCTGGAAGCCCTGCTGGCCCATACCAAGGAGGAAATGCACTGAGGATGCGGCGACTGGGGACAGCTTTGGCGGGAGTGCTTTTTTGTGTCTCCGGCGCAGTGTGTGCCGAGGGGCAGCAGGCCGGTCCGTCGCAACCGGGGGCAGCATCCACGACACCGCTAAGGGCGGTGAGCCAGCATGACCGGGACCGGGCGCAAAGGGCCTTTGTGGCAGGGGCAAAAGCCGTCGACGGCAAGGACCTCCGAGGAGCCGTGGCGGAGTTTACGCGCGCAGTTGCGCTGAATCCGTCAGACGCGAACTACGACGCGGCCCTGGCGATTGCACGGGACAACCTGGCGACGCAGCTAGTGCAGGAAGGGCTGAAGGCCCGCCTGGCCGGCGACGAAGGGAGCTTTCACGCGCGCCTGAGCGAGGCCGCCGCGCTCGACAGCCGCAACCCCCTGGTGCTGGAACACGCCCAAGACCTGGCCGGGGGAGCCGTACTCGAGCCGGCGGTGCTGAACCCCGTCCGGGATGATGTGGCGCCCCCGGTGGAACTGGAGCCCGCGGCCGGTACCCACAGCTTCCACCTGAGTGCGTCCAAAGGAGAGCTGCTGCGGCAGGTTCTCAGTGCTTATGGGGTGACGCCGACGATCGACAGCTCGGTGGAAGGCGCGGGTGCCGCCGGCGGGCCGGTGCGGCTGGACCTGGACGATGCCACCTCGATGCAGGCCGAGCAGGCAGTGGAGCTGGCCACCGGTACCTTTCTGGTGCCGCTTGACCCGGCGCGCGCGCTGGCAGCGCTGGACACCAGGGAAAACCGCGCCAAGTATGAGCGGCTCGCGATGGAAACCGTGTACCTGCCGGGGCTCACGGGTTTGGAGCTGAACGGTGTCGCAAACATCGCGCGTACCATGTTTGAGGCCTCGCAGGCCACCGTGCAGGAGTCGAACAACACGCTGACCTTGCGTGCTCCCGAGCGCTGGATCCGGGCTTTCAACTTTGAAGTGAACGAGCTGCTGGCCGGGCGCAGTGAAACCATGCTCGATGTGGACATCTACGAGGTGCAAACGCAGCGCACGGGCAACGAAGGGGTGCAGCTGCCTCAGTCAAGCACTATTTTCAACCTGACCTCCGAGGTCAACAGCCTTATCAAGAACAATCCGTCGCTGGTACAGCAGATTATCTCCTCCGGCCTGGCAAGCCCCGGCAACGTGGGCGAGATCGCCATCGCCCTGATCGCGTCCGGGCAGGCCGGCTCAAGCGTGCTGTCGCAGCCATTCGCCTACTTCGGCGGCGGCCTAACCACCACCGCGTTGACGCTGACGCAGGCCGAGGCCAACCTGCAGATGAACGAGTCCGACACGCGCATGCTGGACAAGCTGCAGTTGCGACTGGTCGACCAGGAAGAAGCAAACATCAAGATTGGCGAGCGGTACCCGATCGTGACCTCGTCCTTCTCCAACCTGGCGACAGGCTCGACAAGCATTGCCGGGATCAATTCCGCGGGGCTGTCCAATACGCTTCAAAACCTCGGCATCAACCTGTCGGCGCTCAGCGCGGCCGCCAGCGCGTCGGTGCCGCAGGTGCAGTACCAGGATATCGGATTGAAGCTGACGGCGACCACGCGTGTGCAGCAAGGGCGAGACATCTCGTTGAAGCTGAAGCTCCAATTGTCGTCGTTAAGCGGGGCGATGCTGAACAGCAATCCCATCATCAACAATCGCGAAGCCGACTCCGATGTCATGGTGAAGGCAGGCGAGCGCACGGTGCTGGTCAGTCAGCTTTCAAATCAGGAAAGCGCATCGCTGATCGGGCTGCCGTTTTTGAGCGAGATTCCCGGCTTTGAACTGGGGACCAACCTCCAACCGACCAAAACGCGCGACAGCCTGGTGATCCTGTTGACGCCGCATATCGTGCGGTTGAGCCACACGGAAGCGCAGGGCGCGATGGTGCGCTGGCCCACGCACTCGTAAGGCTGACGGCTACGGACGAGGGTCTTTTCGCCTTCTGCCCTGTTCCGGCCAGTGCGCGGGCTCGTCCCGGCCCGTCACCAAAGGCGCTTAAACCTGCGCTTTGGCAGCAATGGGAAAACGGCGTCCCATGCCGAAGGCCTTTGCGCTGACCTTGAGCACGGGCGCGGCCTGCTGGCGCTTGTATTCGCTGCGCTCAACCAGCTTGAGCACACGGGCGACTTCATCGGGTTCGAGGTCGGTGTGCTGCGCAATCTCGTCAGCGGTTTCGTATCGCTCGATATAAGCGGCCAGCGCAGGGTCGAGATGGGCGTAGTCGGGCAGCGAGTCGGAGTCGAGCTGGCCCGGGCGCAGCTCGGCCGAAGGCGGTTTCGTCAGGATGGCTTCGGGGATCAGTTCGCGATCGCGATTGAGATATCGGCACAGCCGGTAGACTTCGGTTTTGTGCACGTCGCCGATCACTGCGAGCGCGCCGACCATGTCGCCATACAAAGTGCAGTAGCCGGTCGCCATTTCGCTCTTGTTGCCGGTCGTCAGCACCAGCGCGTTCCACTTGTTGGAGAGCGCCATGAGCAGGGTGCCGCGGATGCGCGACTGCAGGTTTTCTTCGGTCAAATCGCTCGCCGTGCCGGCAAACAGCGGCCCGAGAGCGCGGTTGTATTCCGCGAACATAGGGGCGATCGGGACCATTTCAAAACGGATGCCGAGATTCGCGGCGAGCGCGCGGCTGTCGTCGACCGAGCCGGAAGAGGAGTAGTCGCTGGGCATGCCGATGCCGGTGACGTTGGCCGCGCCCAGTGCTTCCACCGCGATTGCAGCGACCAGCGCGGAGTCGATACCGCCGCTCAAACCCAGCAGTACGCGCGAGAAGCCGCACTTGCGCACGTAGTCGCGCACCCCCATGGCGAGCGCCTGGAAGACCAACTCGTCCTCATCCCCCACGGCGGGACGCAGGTCGCCGGTCTGTGTTTCCGTGTCAAAGAAAATCAGGTCTTCGGCACAGGACAAGGCACGCGCGGTCACCTTGCCCTCAGCATCGAGCGCAAGGCTGCTGCCGTCAAACAGCAGGCTGTCGTTGCCGCCCACCTGGTTGACCATCACGACTGGTACACGGTAGCGCCGTGCGAGGGCGGCCAGCATCCCTTCGCGAACGGCGCGCTTGCCACGCCAAAAAGGCGAGGCCGAAATGTTGAGCAGGACGGAAGCATCGCCGCCCTGCATCAGCTCTTCCACCGGATCAAGCCCGTAGCGGCGCGTTTCCCAAAAACTCTTGTCGTTCCAGGCGTCCTCGCAGATGGTCAGCGCGACGCGTTCGCCGGCGATCTCGCAGAGACTTTGCGATGGGGCGGAGGCGAAGTAGCGCTGCTCATCGAAAACATCGTAGAACGGCAGCAGGCGCTTGTGCTGGAGAAAGGTTACCCGGCCATTCTTGATCAGCGCGGCAGAGTTGTACACGTGCTTGCCGGACTCGGCGGGTGCGGGCGTCGGCAGGCCGCATACGATGGCGAGACGCAGCGGCTCTGTTTGCCGGGCCAGCTCTCCAAGAACCTCGCCTGCGCGCCGGATAAAAGCAGGCTTTTCCAGCAGGTCGGCTGGCGGATAGCCGCAGATGGCCAGCTCAGGGAAGAGAACAAGGTCAGCCGCGGCGGCAGCGGCGCGTTGGGCGCACGCAAGCAGGGTGCGCCCGTTGCCCTCAAAGTCGCCCACCGTGGGATTGATCTGGGCCAGCGCAATTTTCACAGCCCTAGTGTATCAACGCGCGTCACCGGGTTCACCGGGGAGAATTAGCTGATCCAGATCGAGAAACTGGCACAGAATCTCATCGTCGGAGGCGCGCATCTCGTCCACCGTTCCGAAAAATCGCGCCCTGCCCTCGTGCAGAAACAGCACACGGTCGGCCAGCCGCTGCGCAAAACGCATATCATGGGTGACCACGATGCTGGTGAGGTGCAGCTGGTGCTTCAGCTTCTGGATCAGGTCGCCCATGAGCTTGGCGATCAGGGGGTCGACCATGGTGGTGGGCTCGTCGTAAAGAATGGCCTGCGGCTGGGCGGCCAGGGCGCGCGCGATGGCGACCGAGCGCTTCATGCCGGTTGAGAGTGCCGACGGCAGCACCTCGACCGAGGCGCCCGTGACCCCGACCATTTCAAGCAGTCCGGAGACGATCTGCTGAATCTGGTCCTCGTCGAGCTGCGTGTTTTCGCGCAGGGGAAAGGCGACGTTTTCGCGCACGGAAAGTGAATCAAACAGGGCGCCGTTCTGGAAAACCATGGTGACCTTGCGGCGAATCAGCTGCATCTGCTCTTCGTTAAAGGCCGTGATGTCTTCGCCCGCGACCAGGATACGCCCGGAGTCGGGCTTGTAAAAGCCCATTAGCTGCTGTAGGGAGACCGACTTGCCGACGCCCGAGCGGCCCAGGATACACATGGTTTCTCCGGCGTTGACAAAGAAGCTCACGTCCTTCAACACGTGAAAGTCGCCAAAGGATTTCGACACGTGTTCGAAAGCGATGTAGGGGCGTTGCCCCTTCTCTTCCGAGTCGTGCTTTTCGGTCTCTTCGCGCACCTCCTCGTCTGAGGGCACGGGCTCATCGGCCAGCTTTTCGATGTATTCAAAGCCTTGGGGCAGGTTGTCGAGGTCAAGTCTTTCGTGCTGCTCGGGGTCGTCAGTCATGCCGGAAAGGGAGGTCTCCCTGGTAGATGCGCGCCACTGGGCGGCAATGGTCGATCGACTTGCCGGCAGTGAACGCGGTCCAGTCGGCAGGGGTGTTGAGGTTGGTGAACCAGCGGTGAGTCTCTCCCCAGCCTTGCAGCGGGGCCAGCGCTTCGACCGGGAATGTGTCGAGGCGCGAGCCGGGTGCGACAGATTGGATCACCTGCATCACCTTGCGGTTGCAGTCTGCCAAGGCCCGGCCTATGCCGGCGGCCAGTGCGCTGCTGTAAACGGCGCAGAGCGGCTGCGGGCGGCCCAGCGCAAATGGCACGGTGGCCCAGGCGTCTGTCTGCCCGGCGCGGCTCCATAGCGCATGAAAAAACTCGGGCGGCAGCAGCGGCAGGTCCACTGGTGCAAACAGGACCAGTTGGGTGTCTTCATCCGCGAGAGATCGGAGGGCGGCCTCCATGCCGGCCAGCGGCCCTGCGCCGGCAAAACGGTCCGCCACGGAAGAAACCTTCGCTGGGACGGGCATACCGGCGGGCAGGCCGGCGATGGCAGCCTCAAAGCCGGCCGCTTGCAGCGTGGACAGCCTATGCCATAGCAGGTTGCTGTCGCCGAAGGGCAGGCCCGCCTTGTGGCGACCCATGCGTCTGCTTTGCCCGCCGGCCAGCACCCAGGCCCGCTTTGAGGATCCGCTGCTCAGGCTGAGGCTCCCGCGCCCAGAGACTCAAAAAGCATGATGATGGTTCGGATGCCGCGGTGAAAGTTCGCGATGGAGAACTTCTCGTTCGGCGCGTGGAGATTGTCGTCGGGCAATCCAAAGCCCATCATGACGGTGGGAATGCCGAGGTTGCGCTCGAAATCACCCACTACGGGGATGGATCCCCCGCCGCGCACAAACACCGGCTCGACGCCCCACACTTCCGCGAGCGCGCCGGCTGCGGCGCGAATGTATGGGTTGTCGGTGCCGACCACCGCCGCCTCACCTGCGTGGATCAGCCGCGCTTCCACCGTGACCCCGCGCGGCGCGAGCGATTCCACGTACCCCTTGAATCGCGCAAAGGTGGTGCCGGGCTTCATGGGTGGCACCAGCCGCATGGATATCTTCGCAACCGCCCTGGCCGGGATCACGGTTTTGGCGCCCGCCCCCGTAAAGCCGCCGGGCATGCCGTGGACGTCAAGCGTGGGCCGTGCCCAGGTGCGCTGCTGCACGGAAAATCCGGGTTCGCCAACCAGTGCGGGCGCCCCAATCTCATCCCGAAGGTACCGCGCTTCGTCAAACGGCAGGCGTGCCCATGCAGCGAGCTCGTCGGGGGA
>CAXTWU010000124.1:0-6929 GCA_964248025.1 uncultured Acidobacteriaceae bacterium
TGGGGCGACCCCGCGCCCCACCTGCCCGCCGTCCGGGCGGCGGGGGCGGCGGTCACAATTTTGAACCGGACGACGGCGGCTGCCGAAGAACTGGCGGCGGCCTGTGGGGGCGCGGTTGCGGATCCTCGGCGGCTCGGAGGGTTTGATGCCGTGGTAAACGCCACGCCGGTGGGCATGGCGGGGCACGAGGCCTTGCGATCGCCAGTGGACGCGGAAGCTCTGGTGGGGGTGCGGGCGGTGTTTGAGATGGTGTACCGGCCACTCGAAACGCCGCTGACGCGCTTGGCGGACGAGCTCGGCATCCCAGTGATCAACGGACTGGAGATGTTTGTGCACCAGGGGGCGCGGCAATGGGCGCTTTGGACGGGCCGGGAAGCACCGGTGGGGCCGATGCGGGCTGCGGTGGAGCAGGCGCTGGTGGGAGCTGGATGAGCGGGACCACAGACACCAGAACAAGCGGACGGTAAGCGGATGATGGAGTGGAAATGAGCAAGTACGACGCGGTCGATGAACTAATGCGGATGGCGACAAAGGAGGCAGTGCCGGTGAGAAACAAGCCGAAGGAGGAGGGACGCAGCGCAGAGGAGGTGCTGGCAAGCAAGGTGATGGCGAGCGAGCCAGGGATGCCTGCCGCGTCGAGTGTGCCTGCCCAACCAGGCGCGCGGCCCGAGCCCGTTCAGGCGGCTTCTTCGACGGTGGCTGCCCAGGCGCAAACACCGCCGGGCGAGCGTGGGCGGGCCTTTCTGGATGCAATGCGACCGCTTTTACCGGCGATGGGTGGAGCGCTGCGGCGAGTGCCGCACCCGGCGGGAAAGGTGGCGGCGGACCTGCTGCCATGGCTTGGGAATCTCGGAAGCCTGGGGGCTCTTGGAAGCATGGTGGCCGACCGGATGGGCAACCGGGCTGAAGCGGCTGCTTCGCGGGAGGTGCCCGCGGCGGCCAGGGTGCCCGCGCCGGAGGCTCGCATGGAGCAGTTGACCGGAGAGCTCAAGGAAAGCAGGAAGCGGCTGGACGCCCAGGACGAGCAACTGCGGCGCATGCGGGAATCACTGGAGCGCACGGTGGCTGAGCAAGGGACGCTGACTCACCAGGCCCACGGGCTGGCCGACCGGGTGCGTCTCTTGATGGCCTGCGTGCTCATCCTGCTCATGCTGGTAGCAGCACAGATTGTATTGCTGGTGGTGTACCTGCACCGTTAAAGGAGCACAAGAACGGCAGAGCGCCGGGCTTGGATGCAAACTCACCCTGCAAGGGCACTTTTCATTTGCCAACCGTCCTGAGTGGCCGCTACGATGCCCCCATAAATGGAACAGGGGAGCCTCCGCTCCTTCGGCCACAAGGCCGATCTGGTTTTTCTCGCTGAGGGGAAACAGCCTGACCGCCTAAACGGAACCGCTCGTGGAGTCTCCCCAATGGCGTGGTATGCCTACTGTGTTGCCGAAAAGCAAGCTTTTCCTGAACTGATGCGTCATCGAAAACCGGTGGCGATCGAGAACCTGACCGGCATTGAAGGAAACCAGGTTTTTCTTTACCCGGCCAGTGATCTGGCAGTCGTTGTATCCGAGCACACCCCTTCCACAACCCCGCAGGCTGAGCATGCACGGGACCACGCGCGCGTAATTGCGGGCTGCTTCAGTTCGGCGACCGTGCTGCCGTTCCGGTTTGGCACCGTATTTGCCAATGACGAGTTGTTGCGGCGCTCCATCCGCTCGAACGGGCGGCAGTTCGCGGCCAATCTTCAGGCGTTGCATGGCAAAAGCGAAATGCATATAAAATTGACGCTGGACAACTGCTGCCGTGAGCAGATGCGCGACATGTTTGGCGTAAGCATGGGGGCCAAGCCTGCGTATCTCAGCGACATGCGGGAAACAGCGGTGCGGCAGCGCGAGCGGCAGACGCGGGCGCGCTCCATGTCCATGCAGCTGAACCGGATGTTTTTGCCGCTGGCGGAGGAGATCTCCTGCCGGACGATCGAAGGCGGGCGTTTGCAGCTGGAAGTAAGCCACCTGATTTCGTCGCGGCTGGTGGAAAGATACACCAACAAGTTTGCCAGCGCGCGGGAGCAGATGCGCGAGTGCCAGCTGCAGCTTTCGGGGCCGTGGCCGCCCTATCACTTCGTGCATAGCCTGACACGGAGCGTGGCTGCGCTTCCGGCGGCGGCACCGTTTCGCGCAAAAAGCGCGTAATCTGGCCAGGCAGTTCCCTCCTGCTGTTTTCTGGGCAGACCGTGCCAGGTGAGGGAGCGGCCTGAGCTTAGGGTGTGCACCCCCAACCCGGCGACCCGGGAGGCCGGCTCAGGAATGGTCCGGGCTGCCTGTAGCCGATGGCGCCTACCTGTCCATCCCCGGCAATTCGTTCGTCTCGTTCCCTTCCGCGCCCCCGCGCTGGACCACGTGACCGTCCGCCTCTTCGAAAGACCCGGTGCGTAAGGGGCCGGCAGGCCGGTAGGTATTGATGTGTATGCCGCCGGGCGTAGCCTTTGTGCCAGTCAGCGTGAGTTGGCGTGGCGGAGTGCCATCGGAAAAGAAACGTTTTCCTTTGCCCAGCAGGATTGGGTAGATGATCAGCAAGATTTGATCCGCGAGCCCGTGTTCGAGCAGGATCGAAGTTAATGTGGAACTGCCCCAAAGGATCAGGTCCGGCCCGTCCGAGGTCTTCAGGCGACGCACGCCGTCGACGAAATCGGGGCCGAGGCTTTCGACTGGCCCCCATTGCAGAGTGCCGGGCTTCCCGGTCGCGACGTACTTTGTCGCCGCGTTTAGACTGTCTGCCATCGGGTTGTTCTTGATTTTGGGCCAGAAGCCTGCCCAAATGTCGTAGGTGCGCCGGCCAAGCAGCAGATCAAAACGCTCGCCATGCGCCGCAAGAATCGCTTTTCCGCCCTCGTCATCGTCGTACGGAGCGGCCCATCCGCCATGGGGGTAGTCACCATCTTCTTCCGGGCCGCCGGGGGCCTGAATAATGCCGTCGAGCGAGATGTGTTCGATGACTTTGAGTGCTCTCACGGTGACTCCTTGCCGATTGGAGACTGCTTTCCGCTTCAGAGCTGTACGCTCGGAACTTTTACGAGTTGGGTTTGCGGGCCAAGCCAAGAGTGTCGCCTTCGCGGCGCAGGGCTCCAGCACGGTCGATTTTGCGCCAAAAGGCCCCGAAGTAATCACCGGCCGAGACGATGGACACGATCGCCATAAAGTAAATGGACGTGACCGCGATGGAATCAATCGGGATCTGGAACCAGCCGATGTACCAGGCCTGCCATTGATGGTCGAGCACGGCGGCGATCACGCAAACGATCTGGATGACGGTTTTGAGCTTGCCGAGGTCGCTGGCCGCGATGGTGAAGCCTTCGGAGGAGGCGATGGAACGGAGGCCGCTGACCAGGAACTCGCGCCCGATAACGACGGTGGCGATCCAGGGCTTGACGATGTGGGGGTTGTACTCGACAAGTGCGATAAAGGCAGCAGTGACAAGGAGCTTGTCGGCCAGGGGATCCAGCAGCATGCCGAGAGTAGTAATTTCACCGCGTTTGCGGGCGAGGTAGCCGTCGACGCCGTCCGTGACAAAGGCCAACAAGAAGAAGATGGAAACAAAGAGCTCCTGCGCGCCGGGACTGGCACGCAGGGGAAATTGCGGGGATAGGAGCCAGATAAGGAGTGGCACGCAGAAGATGCGGCCGGTCGTGATGGAGTTGGGGAGATTCACACGCGCGCGCTTTCCCGCTTCTGCCCCTTGCCCCGCCGGACGTGTCGCGGTCGGCACCCCGCTACATGCTGGTTTGGAATGGAAGGGACGCAGGTTTATTATGCACCACCTTGCCATGGAACCGGTGAAAGCGGAGCGTGTACCCTTCAGCTCATGCGTGGAATGCAACCCCGGCCTTCCACGCAGACGAGGTTGGTGCCGGTGGCGCGGGCTTGTTCAAGCGCCTGCACCGCGCAGTCAACCAGGCGCTCGCGCGGGGTGGCCCGCTTGGCGCGAAGGCTGGCGGCACCCACCGTGACGGTGGCATGGTGGCGCTTTTGCCCGGCGTAGACGGCCATTTCCTCGATGCAGCCGCGCAGGCGTTCGGCGATCTGCGTGACGCCGTCTGTCCCGACGCCGGGCAACATAACAACGAAGTGGTGGCTGTCAAAGCGGGCGACGATGTCGTCGGCGCGGCGCAGGCTGCCTTTCAGGAGGGCGGCAACCTGTTTCTGGAGGAGTTCGGCAAAGGCGATACCGAAGTCGCGCTTCTGCTCGGGGAGGTTGTCGATCGAGAAAAACAGGAGCGCGACGGAGTGGCGGCGCCCGGCGGCATGGTCCCAGGCGGCGCGAAGGCGCATGTCAAAGGCAGTGCGGTTGGCGACGCCGGTCAAAGGGTCAAGGTGGCGGCTTGTTTGAGCGTCGGCGGGGACCGGAACCGTGCCGGCGAATACGGCCTGGCGTAGAAGGATGAAGTCGCGCCGAGCCTCGTTGTGGCGGACGCCTGCCAGAAGGACAAGCAGAACAGCCGCAAAGCCGGGGGCCCAAAAGGACTCAAGGATGACCGGGAGGCCAAGGGTGTGGGGCACCGGGCCCAGCAGCAGGGCGGCCGCGTCGGCCAGCATGGCGCCGCCGGCGGTCAGGGTAGTCCAGGCACGGGGCATGGCGGTGAGCCAGCCAAGGCCGAGCAGCAAAACCGCGACGCCGGTTTGCATGGGCAGCAACTGCCCGGCCTCGGCAAACGGGATGCCGGCAAGAAGAGCCAGAACCAGAAGAGCGGTGACGGCGGCGAGAAAGGCACGGCCGCCTTCGCGGTTGCGGATGGAAGCCGGCAGAAGCATGCCGAGCAGCAACAAAAGGGTGACAGGGGCGCCGTGCAGCGCGAAGACACGGGGCGAAAGGTGGAGAAAGGCGCGTTCGGCGATCAGCAGGGCGTGAAACAGGAGGCCCGCGCCCAGCAGCCCGGGCAGGACGCCGCCCGTGGGTGCCCCAGCCTGCATTTCGGCGAACTCAAGCTCCTGTTCAGCAGGAAGGGACGGCACCGGGGCCGCGGCCGCACCGGCCGGGGACGTGTTCAGGGAGGTGGATGTGGGTGTGTCGAACATGAGGGGGTTATCGGCGGAAAGAGGGAAAGCTTGAGCGGAGGTTGGGAAGGGTCTTCGGTTGCTTGCTGGCGGGAGCTTACGGCGTCCCATGCTGGGTGGGACCGTCGAGACCTTACCTGCGACCGTTTGCACCGGCCCGGCGCGGGTTCGTTCAGGTAACGGCGTATCGCGGTACCTATCCGACCCACAGTGAATCTTGATGTCTCATAGATCGCAGAACACTCACGCAAGCTCCAATCCGCACCTTTGTGCGCGAACGTTCCATGCGAGCAGTGCCAGCTCAGCAACCGCTTCGAGCTCAGCGCGATTCGCTTGATCGCGGGCCAGCACGGACATGCCGCTTTGGACAGTCTGGATGAAGCGAGCAAGGGCATGAACGTCGGTCCCCTCGGCAAGGTCTCCTTCAACGAGTGCACGTTCCAAGCGGACCTTAATTCGTTGCAGGGTTGTCGCACGCGCTGCACGGACAAGTTCACCCAATCCCGCATGGCTTTCGACGTCGATTGCAGAAAGCGTCACCATGCAGCCCAGAGGAAGGCCGGCGTGGGAGCCGGACAGAGCCGCCGCAGAGTCCATCAGGAAGCACCTGACTGCTTCGCGAGCCGTGGAAGCCGCGAAGAAGCCTGCCCATGCGAGATCCTGGTAACTCTGGCCATAGTGCTGCAGTGCTTCCGTGTAAAGCTGCTCTTTTGAACCGAATGCCGCATAGAGGCTTGGGGATCCGATCCCCAGCTCTTGCGTGATGTCGGAGATCGAAGTCGCTTCGTACCCTCTCCTCCAGAACAACTTCATCGCCTTTGCCAACGCCTCCTCACGATGGAAGGCTCGTGGACGCCCACGTCCACGTGTTTGGCGGGTGACAAGAGCTTCGGTGTTTTCCTTCGATTTATGCATCGATCACTATTTTATTGCTTGACATCCTCAACCTGCGTACCTACATTATATATTGATCGATACACATATAGGGAGCTGGGTGCAACATCAGCCAGTACAGGTGCGGGAAACATGAGTGATCTTTCAGGAAAACGTGCTCTCGTAACGGGTGCTTCGCGCGGTATTGGAGCAGGCATCGCCTTGGGATTAGCGGAACAGGGCGCAGACGTCGTCATAACGTACGAGCGAAGGGCGGACAAAGCAGCAGAAGTGGTTCGCTCGATTAAAGCGCTGGGGCGGCGTGCCTTCGCATTTCAGGCGGACAGTGCCGATCCCGCGGCAATCAAACGTTCCGTCGACCAGGCGGCTGAAGCTCTTGGCGGGCTCGACATCCTTGTAAACAACGCCGGCATTGCTCGCTACGGCATGCTTGCAACCATGAGCGACGAAGATATCGAAGCGTCGCTCAATGTCAACCTGCGCGCCGCGGTGTTGGCGTCCAAAGCTGCTATCCCTCTGCTGGGCAAAGGCTGTCGTATCGTCTCTATCGGTTCGTCTCTGGGGGAGCGTGTCCCTTTTCCGGGCGCTGCGGTGTACTCCATGACAAAGTCTGCGTTGCTGTCCCTGACGCGTGGGCTGGCTCGTGAACTCGGTCCGCAGGGTGTGACGGTGAACCTGGTGCAACCGGGACCGATCGACACGGACATGAATCCAGCCGACGGTCCGATGGCAGACGGGGTTCGGAGCCTGACGGCCCTCGGTCGCTACGGCAAGCCATCGGATATCGCCGCCGCCGTGTGTTTCCTGGCAAGTGCTGCAGCGGACTACATGACTGGCTCCATCGTCACGGTAGACGGCGGAGGGAACGCCTAACATTTCAGATTGGTGGGAAGGGGTGAGCAGACCTTCCTTCCCACCGGTTCGTACATCCCGGCGAAACTCAGCAGTCGCGGCGCTAGGTTTGCTAGAGGTTTAACCGCACTAGCGGTG
>CAXTWU010000125.1:0-4566 GCA_964248025.1 uncultured Acidobacteriaceae bacterium
AGCTTCAGCTCTTTCGCGGCCTCCTTGCTGCCGCCTACCTGGCGAATGTAGTCCATCTCGCGCTTGGCCGGCGTTTGCCGGAAGTTCTTCGCGTAGCCCAGAAACGCAAAATGCGTTTCGCCTAGAAACGATGGAATCACCGCGACGGCCAGTAACAACAGCAGCAGCGGCGCCTTCCACAGCAGTACGCTTGAAAACAGCAGCGTGGTGAGTACCTGCTGGATCAGGCGGCCCATCATCTGGATCATCGCGAGCCGGTCGGTCGCCTGCACCCGCGCACGCTCCAGCCGGTCGTAGTACACCGGGTCCTCATAGGTCGTCAGGTCGAGCTGCGCGGCCTGACGCATCACCCGGATGGAAACATAGTGCGTATAGCGGTCGGCCAGCAGCGCATCGCAGTAGTCCGTCACGCGCACCATCAGCCCCGTACCCACCACCACGACGACCTCGGCCGCCACGAACCGCCAGAAGTGCGGCGGGACCCCTCCGCCGCGGATCGCCTGCTCCACGCCGTTGAGAATGCTTTTCGCGATCCATGCCCCCAGCAGCGGACCACCGGCGACCAGCAGCCGCAGCACGAGCCCCCACACCACCACTGTCGGGCCTGAATCCCAAAGGATGCGAAGCACAGGCGGCACATTGCGCAGCGCCTGGATGCGCTCGCCCCAGGCGCCTCTCGTTTTGTCAGCCGTCTGCGCCATAAAGATTCAACTATCGCCGGCCCCATCGGCGGCCGAGCCTGCTGCGGCCCTGCATGTCCTTCGCGAGCCATCGCGCCCGGAGAACGCTTCAGGCTGCCCGGGCACAGGATACACTGCCCCCTTGAGCTCGACCACCAGCAACGTCTCCAGTCACAATCCCGGCACGACTCGTGCGCGAGCGGTTCTTTACGCGGCCGTGGCGGCCTCCATCCTGTTCTGGGCGTCGGCTTATCCGGCCATCCGCGTCGGCCTGCGACTGTTCAGCCCGGGCCAGCTGGCTGAGGTTCGTTTTCTGGTCGCGGCACTGTGCATGGCCGGTGTGGTCGCGGTGCAGCGGCCTCCCTTGCCGTCCTCCGGTCGTGCAGCGGTTCGCGTTGCCTTGGCCGGCGCGCTCGGCATCGCTGCCTACAACCTGCTGCTCAACACGGGCGAGCAGCAGGTGTCAGCCGGCGCGGCCAGCTTTCTGATCAACTGCATGCCCGCGATGGCCGCCCTGTTGGGTGTCCTGTTTCTGGGCGAGCGACTGCGGCCCGTCGGCTGGGCCGGCGTCGCCGTCTCCTTCAGCGGTGTCGCCCTGATTGCTTTGTCACAGCCGGGCGGCCTCCATGCAAGCCTCGCGTCACTCCTGGTACTGGCGGCCGCGGCTTGTGCCGCCGTGATGAGCTTCCTGCAAAAGCCGCTGTTGCGCTCGTTCTCGCCGATTGCTGTCACTGCCTGCATGATGTGGACCGGCGCGATTCTGCTGCTGCCCTACCTGCCGGGCGCTGTCCGTGCTGTGGAGCGGGCCCCTTCCGGTACCACGGCTTTGCCACTCGCGACCGCCGTGTTTTTGGGTGTATTTCCGGCGGCGCTGGCCTACATCACCTGGGCCCAGGTACTGCAGCAGCTGCCGCTGGCCCAGGCCGCGAGTGTGCTTTACCTCATCCCACCTGTCGCTTTGCTGATTTCGTGGCTGTGGCTGAACGAGCGCGTCGGCCCCCTCGGCCTGCTGGGCGGCGCGCTTGCCATTGCCGGTGTTTTCATCCTGTCGCGCTTCGGCGGTATTCCGCGACGTCGGCCAAAGCAGGGTGAGGTGACAGCGTCTTCTACAAGGGAGTCAACCCGCCCGTCGCCCCGTAAATCTCGCCCGTCACAAAGCAGGCATCATCCGAGGCTAGAAAAACGTACAGCGCCGCCAGTTCCACGGGCTGCGCCGGACGGCCAAACACCGTCTTTTCGCCAAAAGACTTCACCATTTCTTCCGGCATGGTCGCGGGGATCAGCGGCGTCCAAACCGGCCCCGGCGCGACGGCATTCACGCGGATTCCTTTCTCCGCCAGCAGCTTGGCGAGACCCTTGGTCAGGTTCGCGATCGCTGCTTTCGTCGAGGCATAGGCCAGCAGGTTGGGGCTGGGATTGAAGGCCTGGATGGAAGTGGTGTTAATGATGACGCCGCCCGGCTTCAGGTGCCTGGCCGCGGCCTGCGCCAGCGCAAATGTACCGCCCACGTTCACCAGATAATGTTTCTGGAACTCCTCGGCCGGCACCTCTTCCAGCTTCTCGTAGGTGCGCTGGTAGGCTGCGTTGCTGATCGCGATATCGAGCTTGCCGAACTTCGCCACCGTTTCTTCCACGGCTGCCGCGGCCTTGCCGGGGTCCGACAGGTCGAGTGCGATCGAGTGCGCCTTGCGACCCTGCGCCGTGATGGCATCCACCGTGGTGCGCGCGTCCTCTTCCTCGCCCGGCACATAGGTAATCACCACGTCCGCCCCTTCTTTCGCAAGCAGGATGGCGACGGCGCGGCCGATGCCGGAGTCCGCACCGGTAATCAGCGCCACGCGGTCGGTCAGCCGGTTGCGGCCGGTATAGCTTTCGAGGCCGTGGTCGGGCCGTGGCTTCATCTCGTTGTCGACGCCGGGTGCGGCTTGTTTTTCCTGCGCGGGAAACGGCGGTTTGGGGCCAAAGGTGAGGGGATTGCGAGCCATGAATCAGGTTCTCCTTGTGAAAACAAAGCCCGGAACGCGGCCTGTTCTCTCCACAAGAGAGCCCGCCCAGTGCCCGCGGGTTGTGTCTGGGCGCGGCGTGAGCGCGGCTTTCGGTCCTTGTCGGACCCGTGACTTCCGGCACACCTGGGCAGTTTTGATACTGTAGAAAGTCGGCTTCCTATGGCTGCCGCCAACGGTTTCGCTTGCACCCGGGCCTGCAAACGTGTATTTAGCATCTATGTAGATGCGTCGTTCACACGGCAGTCATCATCGGCGGCACAGCCCGGTTTCCGTAGCGCGCCGAAAGCGCAGGGGAGCAGGCGACAGATTCCCGCAAAGACAGGGGCCCGACTTTTGGCAGCACACACACCGGGAAGGACGCAGCGCGAGGACCTCCAGGCCCGGCTCCGCAGCGCCGGACCCTGGTTTCACAACATCACCATCCACGGTGTGGATACCGCGCCTGAGCATTTCCTCGGCAACTATCCTTCCGTCAAGTGGCAGTCCCTGGCCCGCGCCCTGCCCGCCGACCTGTCCGGCCAATCCGTGCTCGATATCGGCTGCAATGCCGGCTTCTACTCGCTTGAGCTGAAGCGTCGCGGAGCCGCGCGTGTGCTCGGTATCGACACCGAAGAGCTTTACCTGAACCAGGCCCGCATCGCCCGGGACGAGTTGGGGCTGGAGATCGAATACCAGCACGGCTCGGCTTACGACGTGCTGTCGATCCCCGGACAGTTCGACCTGGTGTTGTTTATGGGCCTGTTCTACCACCTGCGCTACCCGTTGTACGCGCTCGATCGCGTGGTGCAAAAGCTCAAGCCCGGCGGCACCCTCGTCTTTCAAACACTGTTTCGCCCGCACAGCGCGCCGGAACCGGCTGAGCCAGTCAGGCCAGACTACCCTTTCTGGGACGAAGCCCCGTTCAAGGACCCGTACTTTCCGCAGATGCGCTTTTTCGAGCACAGCTTTGCCGGCGACGCGACCAATTGGTGGGTGCCGAACGAGCCGGCGGTGGAGAGCATGCTGCGCTCGGCTGGGCTGCGGCTCGACGCCCACCCGGAGCAGGAAACCTGGCTATGCAGCCCGGCCGGGGTGCAGCGAAACGGCCGGTACTTGCAGCAACTTGAATTCGAAGGAAAGCTCCGGTAGCAGGGAAGGGAACCAATCACGATGGTAGAAGCTGTCATGCTGTGGAACGAACCGAACAACCTGTCGCACTGGAACTTTCACCTGGATCCGAACTGGGAAAAGTTCGCCGCGATGGTGCGGTCGTCTTCACGCGCGATCCGCGAGGTCAACCCCGACCTCCGGATCGTGCTGGGCGGCGTTTCCTCCTGCGATTGGCGCTGGATCGAGTTGATGAAGAACCACGGCGCGCTTGAAAACATCGACGTGGTCGCGGTGCATGGCTTTCCGCTCGACTGGAATCACTGGCCGGTCAACGAGTGGCCGGAGCGCATCGCGGAAACTCGCGCCGCAGCCGGGCTGCCCGTGTGGGTGTCAGAGGTCGGCGCATCCTCGTTCGGCGCGGAAGAGGTCGCGGCTTTCGGCCTGGAACGCATGACCGGCCTGTTGAAAGGCGAAACCGAGCGGGTGCACTGGTACAGCCTGTTTGACCTGCCGCCGACCTGGGAGGCGACCACGCGCCACAAGGAAGCCGAAGGCTCCTCCTACTACCGGCACTACTACATGGGCCTGCTTCAGCATCACGGCACGCCGAAGCAGGCGGCGGCGCTGTTCCCAAGGCTTGTGCGCGAGAACCCCGCGCTCGGGCTGTGCCAGTGGTTCCACTACCAGGATCACCGGCTTGACCTCGCGGTGGACTGGATGCAGCGACTCGGCGTGCGTCACCTGCGCACCGGTGTCAGCTGGGCCGACTGGTTCCGCCCCGGCGCCGAAGC
>CAXTWU010000125.1:4666-6868 GCA_964248025.1 uncultured Acidobacteriaceae bacterium
CGCGCCGGCCACTCTGTGCGCGTGCTCGACAACCTGACCCCGCAGGTGCACGGCCGAAAACTGCCGACTTATCTTTCGCCCGAGGTCGAGATCGTCTACGGCGATGTGCGCGACCGCTCGGCGGTGCAGCAGTCGATTGAAGGCGTGGACGCGATCTATCACTTCGCGGCAACCGTCGGCGTGGGCCAGTCCATGTACGAGATCCAGCGCTACATGGATGTCAACACACTCGGCACAGCGCAGCTGCTGCAGGTCCTGCTTGACTCCAAGCAGCCGATCGAAAAACTGGTCGTCGCCTCCTCCATGTCCATCTATGGCGAGGGCGCCTACACCTGCGCCGGCTGCGGTCCGGTGGCGCCGCCCATCCGCGGCAACGTGCAGCTGCGCGCCGGCGACTGGGACCCCGGGTGCCCGCGCTGCTCCGGCCCGCTCACTCCCCGGCCCACCTCCGAGGACAAAGGGAGCGAGGTCACGAGTGTGTACGCGCTGTCCAAGCGCGACCAGGAAGAGCTGTGCCTGACGTATGGCCGTGTCTACGACCTGCCCGTTGTTGCGCTGCGGTTTTTCAATATCTACGGCACGCGCCAGGCGCTGTCGAATCCCTACACCGGTGTCGCCGCCATCTTTGCCGCGCGCCTGCTCAACAACCAGGCACCGCTGGTGTTTGAGGACGGCGAACAACAGCGCGACTTCGTCAACATTCACGACATCGTCCGCGCCAACATGCTTGCACTCGAGCGGCCCGAGGCCGACGGGCACGTTATCAACATCGGCTCCGGGCAGCCCATCTCCATCAGCCGTGTCGCCGAACTGCTTTCCGCCTCGCTCGGTAAGCGCGACCTGCCGCACCAGCTCACGCAACGCTATCGTTCCGGCGATATCCGCCATTGCTATGCCGACCTGACCCGCGCCCGCGCCCTGCTGGGCTACGAGCCCGAGGTCACGCACGAGCAGGGCTTCGCCGAGCTGGTCGAGTGGCTGCGCGCGCAGCAGCCCGAGGACAAAGCAGAAACCATGATGGGGGAGCTGAACGCCTATGGGTTGTCCGCATGAGTGCGGCGCCTCCACTGCAAACGAGAACGGTGCCTGGCAGAACAACTGACGCCGCGGCTTGTGCGTCACACACCCGGAAGGGGGCAGTTTGAAAACAAAGGGAGAACGCAGAGCCCTGGTCACCGGGGGTGCGGGTTTTATCGGCAGCAACGTCGCCGCGCATCTGCTGCAAAATGCCCGCGCTCACGTTACCGTGCTCGACAACCTGGCGCGTCCCGGCGTGGAACGCAACCTGGCTTGGCTCCGGTCGCTGGCCGCCCCGGGGCAGCTGACGGTGATTCCGGGCGACGTTCGCGACCGCATGCTCGTGTCCGAAGCCGCCGAAGGGGCGACTGAGATCTTTCACTTCGCCGCGCAGGTGGCCGTCACGACCTCCATCGCGGACCCGCTCGCCGACTGCCACACCAACATCCTCGGTACGCTCCATGTGCTCGAAGCCGCGCGCCAAGCAAGGCGGCAGCCGGTCGTTCTGTTTACCTCGACCAATAAGGTTTACGGCTCGCTCGGGGGCGTGCCTGTGCAGGGCAAGGGCGACCATTACGCGTTCACCGACCCCGCTTTCCCCGGCGTCGCAGAAACCCATCCGCTTGACTTCCATTCGCCCTACGGTTGCTCCAAGGGAGCGGCCGATCAGTACGTTCACGACTACGCCCGCATCTACGGCGTGCCCACGGTCGTCTTTCGTATGAGCTGCATAGCCGGGCCTCGGCAGCTTGGGACCGAAGACCAGGGCTGGGTCGCGCACTTTCTCTACTCCGCCCTGCGCGGCGAGCCCGTGACCATCTACGGCGATGGCTGCCAGGTCCGCGATATCCTCCATGTGCACGATCTGGTCGACGCCATGGAGCGGGCTGTTTCACGACGTGCCGTTACCGCGGGTGAGGTTTACAACGTCGGTGGCGGGGCCGACCAGGCCATCTCCGTGCGCCAGGCGCTCGCCGCTATCGAACGGCAAACCGGCGTCACGATCGACGTGCGCTACGCCGAGAGCCGCCCCGGCGACCAGCAGATCTACATCAGCAACACAGCAAAACTCACAGCGCACACCGGCTGGAAGCCCGCTTGCTCGCTCACCCGCACCCTATCGGATATCGCCGCGTTCTGGCATAGCGACCTGCAAAGCCGGGTGCCGGAACACTTGAGCGAACC
>CAXTWU010000126.1:0-6851 GCA_964248025.1 uncultured Acidobacteriaceae bacterium
CATGGGGGCAGGGCGCGATTCCAGGAAACGGGGCGGCGCGGAACACGCTGCTGATCGGGCCCGGGGATGAGCTGCATGTGCAGGTATTCGATACGCCGAATATGGACGAAACAGCGCGGGTGGGGGATGACGGGCGCATGCCGCTGCTGATGGGCGGAACGATCCAGGTGAACGGGCAGACACCGGAAGGGGCAGCGCGAGCGGTGGAAGCGGCGTTGGTGAACTCCCAGGTGATGTATCACCCGCGGGTGCTGGTGACGATGATCGGCTATTCGACGCAGAACGTAACGGTGTATGGGCAGGTGGTGCGCGCGGGGGCGTATCCGATCAACACGCCGAGAACGGTGGTCGATGTGCTGGCGCTGGCCGGCGGGCTGACGGATGCGGCGGACCGGCATGTCACGGTGGAGCGGCATGGGACGGGCGAAAAAATCCAGGTGTTTGTGTCGAACCAGGCGGACACGGCGCTCGCAAACTCGGTGCCGGTGTACCCGGGGGACCGGGTGGTGGTACCACGAGCCCCGGTGATCTATGTGCTGGGGGATGTGATCCGGGCGGGCGGTTTTGCGACCACCAGCAACGATTCACGCTTAACGGTGCTGCAGGTGGTATCGCTGGCCGGGGGAACCGCGACCTCGGCGGTGCCTAACGATACCAAGCTGATCCGGCGGACGCCGGACGGCGGCTACACGACGACCAGGCTGAAGCTAAGCGATATGCAAAAGGGGAAAGCGCCGGACATGGCGCTGATGGCGGACGACATTCTGTATGTGCCGTTCTCGTACCTGCGCAACGCGGTGGCGTTGGGGGTACCGGGGATTGCGGCATCGGCGACCTCGGCGCTGATTTACACGCATTGAGCGCCTGCAGATGGTGCGGGCGGACCGGGCGCAGGGCTGGTTGCTTTCGGGGAGTTTGGGCGGGGTGTTTGTGGGCTTGGTGACGGCGCTTCGGGCGAGTGAGGAGTGGGCGGAGCTGCCGGATGGGACGGGGTTGTGTACGCGGCTGAGAGCTCCCTTGCGGGAGGTCTGGCCGGGCGTTCCGGGCCTGGTAAGAGCTGTCTGGGAGTGGCGCGGGACGCGGAGGGCAAGCAGTCCGCGAGTTGGCGATGTCGTGAGGTTGTGAGGAGGAGTGACCATGACGATGAAAGCCCGCAGCGGAAGTGTTTTGGAAATCGGTGCCGCGGAGCCGTCCTGCATGGTGATTGACGGGGTGCTTGTCGACGGGGTCACGGTGGCCGAAACGCTGAGGCTGGCCTCGAACTGGATGAGCCGGCAGGCGGGGGAGCGGGCCAGAACCATCGTCACGATCAATGTGCAGTTTTTGCAGGCGGCGCGGGGCGATGCGCGGTTTCGGCGGGTGCTGGGGGAAGCCGACCTGAGCGTTGTGGACGGAGTGCCGATCGTGTGGGCGTCGTCCTTGCTGGGTGCGAGGCTGCCGGAGCGGGTGAATGGAACCAACCTGATGGTACAGCTGTGCGAACTGGCGGCGGCCGAAGGACGGAGTGTGTACCTGCTGGGCGGGCGGCCGGGCGCGGCGGAAGGCGCAGCGTGGGAGTTGGTGCGGCGCTTCCCCGCCCTGCGGATTGCCGGCACGGATTGCCCGCCGCTCGGCTTTGACCGGGATAGGGAACAAAGGGCGGCGGTGGCGGCGAAGATCGCGGCGGCGCGGCCGGACCTAGTATTTGTGGCGCTGGGAGCACCGAAGCAGGAGTTCTGGATCGCGGACCACCTGCACCTGCCGGCCAAGCTGATGATGGGGGTGGGCGGCAGTTTTGAGATGGTCGCGGGGCTGGTGAAACGCGCCCCCGTGCCCTTGCAGAACGCGGGGCTGGAGTGGCTGTGGCGGCTGGGGATGGAGCCGAGAAGGATGTGGCGGCGGTACCTGACCGGCAACAGCCAGTTTGTATGGCAGGTGGGGCGGCAGTTCTTGCGGCAAAAGCGGCTGGGCACGACGGCCGGCCTGCCGGCTCGGATCGGGCTGGGACGAGGCGGGGCGAGGCAGACCAGGCAGATAGGACGGGCGCTTTGATCGGAGGCACAACCCCCGACCAGGACGCTGCCGTTGCGGAACGAGCCGTGTGGCGGTCTGCCCGGGCATGGCTGGTGGTGCTGACGTTTCTTTTCTTTTCGACCCACGGTTATTTTTCGTTTCAAAGCGCGGGCACCGATTCGACGGCGACCTCGTCGCTGGCCGGGCTGAACGCCACGCACAGTGGCGGGGTGCTGGGATACGTGGTGATCCCCGGCGTGGCGTATGCCATTGTTGCGGGTTTCTTACTGAGAAACGGACGAACGCTTAAGCGCTTTGCGATGGAAAACAAAGGGGTGAGCGCGCTGGCGCTCCTGGCCATGTCGTCGGCGGCCTGGTCGCAGAACCCGCTGCGCTCGGCGGAGTTCGGATTTTTCTACGCGCTCAATACCCTGTTCGCTTTTTTTCTGGTGGCCCGGTTTCGGCCGGAACAGATTCGCGGCCTGGCGGTGATGACAGGCTGCCTCCTTGCGGCGGTCAATCTCGTGATGGTGTTTGTGTTTCCGCGGTATGGGGTGGTGCACCTGCTGCGGGACCTGGGTTCGTGGAACGGGATCTTTATCGACCGGACAAGCTGCGCCAAGTGCCTGGTGTTTTTGTTGAGCGCGGCTGTGTCGTTTACGGAGCCGCGTTTTACACCGTTTCAGCTCCTTTACCTTGCCGTGCTGCTCCTGCTGATTGCCAAGGCGCACGCCGTAACGGCGCTGCTGGTGCTGCTGGTATATGGGGGCACGCTTGGGTTTCTGGCGCTGCAGCGCAGGATGGAGCGGCGCACGGGGCGGTTTGTTTCGGCGCTGACAGCGGCGACGGTGCTGGCGGCCGCGACGCTGGGACCGGTGGTGCTGCCGGCGGTGCTGGCGCTGTTTGGACGCGACATGACGTTTACGGGCCGGACGGGAGTGTGGCTGGTGCTGCTGCAATCGGTCGCGAAGCGGCCGTTGCTGGGGTATGGGTTTTACGCGTTCTGGCAGGGGTTGCAGGGGGAATCGGCGACCGCGATTCTGACATTGCACTGGGTATTTGGGTATGCGCATAACGGGATCCTGGAGATCGCGCTGCAGCTGGGGCTCGTAGGGGTGGCGCTGTTTTTTCTGACACTGGCGCAGGCCGTCCGCGATGCGATGCGGTGCCTGCGCAGCGGGCGAACGCGCGAGGTGGACTGGTATGTGGGGCTACTGATTTTGACCTGCCTGTATAACCTGGACGAGGCAACAGTGGTGTGGCCCAACGAACTGTTGTCGATCTTTTACCTGGTGGCCTGCTGCGGACTGCGGCAGGCCGCGGCGAAACTGCCAACTCGCGAACCCTTGCATGGAAGCGGGATCGACCCCCAAGGAGCGCCCGGCCATGAGCCGTATTTTTCACCTGCTGGATGAAGCGGAGCAGTTTTCAGAGCGCACGGGCGGCGCGATCTCGCGATGGACGGCAAACGTGCTGCGCGAAGGGCCGGAGGTGATTGTGTGTCCGTCGTACGACGGCACGTGGCCGTTCCCGCAGGAACGGCTCCGGGTGCTGCCGGGCTGGCGCTGGACGGACAGGCCGCACCCGATCCTGTACAGGCTGCCATGGGCGTTGCAGAAGGCGGCGTATCTCCTGATTTTTCGTCCGCTGTTTGCGCTGTTGCGGCCGGGCGACCTCCTGTGGGTGCACAACCGGCCGGAGTGCGCGGCGGTGCTGGCGACGGTGGCCAGGGAAAAAGGCTTCCGGCTGGTGCTGCACATGCACAACTCGCACATGCTGGCGGGCAAGCGCGCGTGGCGGCCGGCGCTGCGGGACACACCGATCGTGTTTTGCAGCCAGTGGCTCCACGGGGAGTTTGAGGCGGCATGGCCGGGGCATCGCGCACCGACATTTGTGGTGTTGAACGGGGCGGACGGGAGCAGGTTTCGCGCGGCTGAGATCCCCGGGGACGCGGACCCGGATGCTGGCAGCGACAAGGTACCGGAGGTGATCTTTACGGGGCGGCTGCTGCCCTACAAGGGCGCGCACATCCTGCTGGAGGCGATGAGGATCCTGGAGGGACGCGGGGTGCGGGCGCGGTGTTCGATCGTAGGGTCGTCGGGGTTCGCCCGGCAGAAAAAGACGCGCTACATCCGTAAGATGGAGGCAGGGCGGCCGGCGAACTCGGAGCTGCTGGGTTACCGGTCGGGCGAGGCACTGGCGGCGCTGCTGCGCGGGGCTGATGTTTACTGTTGCCCGTCGATCTGGAACGACCCGTTTCCGCTGGCGCCGCTGGAAGGGATGGCGAGCGGGCTGCCGGTGGTGGCGTCGCGGACGGGCGGAATCCCGGAGGAGCTGCGCTATGGCGGCGGCCGGCTGGTGGAGCCGAACGACCCGGTGGCGCTGGCGGATGGATTGCAGCCGCTGCTCGAAGACCCGGCGCTGCGAAGAAAGCTGCGCGAAGAAGCGCTTCTTTCGTTTCGCGAACACTTTCTGTGGAGCCATGTGCGCACGCAGTATGACGCGGTGGTGGAACGGCTGCTCGCATGAAAGGGAGCCCTGACGGAAGCCTGAGGCGCAACGTGGGCTGGATGTTTCTGGGCCAGGGGTCCGGGTACCTGCTGCGCGCGGTGTATTTCGTGATGATCGCGCGGCTGCTGGGCGTAGTGCAGTACGGGCTGGTGGTGGGGGCATTTGCGCTGGTCAACATCGCTGCCCAGTACAGCCGCCTGGGCACAGGCATGACGCTGCTGCGGTATGTGTCGATTGACCGAGGCGAATTCGCGGTGTACTGGGGCAATGTGCTGCTGGTGACGGTACCGGTCGGCCTGGGGTTGACGGGGCTGCTGTGGGTGCTGGCGCCGCACCTGATCGCGCCGGGCTCGGCGGCGATCGTGGTGTTTACCTCGATCGCCGCGTGTATCTGCGAGCAGCTGACGATCAGCGCGACGCAGGTGTTCCAGGCGTTTGAGCGGATGCGGGTCACGGCGGTGCTGAACCTGCTGACCTCGCTGGCGCGGACGGTTACGGCGGGGGTGCTGCTGCTGGTACTGCACCGGGCGACGGCATGGCAGTGGGCGCTGGCCTCGATGATCGTGTCGGGCGTGGCGACGCTTGTGGCGATGGGCGCGGTGACGCGGGCGTTTGGCGCGCCGCGCTTCCGGTGGAGGCGCCTTCGCGAGCGGAGCCTGGAGGGGGTGGGGTACTCGTTTGCGTCGTCGACGACGAGCGCTTACGACGACCTGGACAAGGCGATGCTAAGCCACTACGGGATGAGCGCGGCCAACGGAATCTACGCGCTGGCGTACCGCATTATCGAGATGGCAACGATGCCGATCGCGTCGATCCAGCTGGCGGCCGAGCCGCGGCTGTTCCAGCTGGGGGCACAGCATCTTCGCGACTCGTGGGAGTTGAGCTTGCATTTGCTCAAGAAATCGCTGGGGCTGAGCGCGGCAATTGCGGCGTTGTTGTTTGCCGGCTCGCCGCTGTTGACGCCGATTGTGGGCAAGGGATTCGCGGAGGCGGCCTCGGCGCTGCGCTGGCTGTGCCTGATCCCGGTGTTTCGCAGCGTGCACTACATCGCGGGGAGCGTGCTGACGACGAGCGGCCTGCAGCGCTACCGGACGGCGACGCAGTTGGTGGCGGCACTGCTGAATTTCGTGGTGAACCTTTGGCTGATTCCGCGGTACGGGTGGCACGGGGCGGCGTGGTCGAGCCTGGGAACCGATGCGGCGCTGGGACTGCTGAACCTGGGAACCGTGATGTGGCTGCTGAGGCCGCAGACGGCAACAGCGGTGACGACGTGGGCGGGGCGGATGGAACGATGACGATCGTGGTGCTGAACGATGGGGCGGTGATCAACGGGGGCGCGGCCAAGATCGCGCTGGAGGAGGCGCGGGTGCTGGCTGAGGCCGGGCACACGGTGCACCTGTTCTGCGGGTCGGGGCCGGTGGCGCCGGAGCTCCAGGAGTTGGCGAACCGCGAGTCGGCGAAGCTGCTGATCCATCGGTTCGCGGAGCACGATATCCTGACCGACCCGAACCGGTTGCGGGCGGCGGCGCACGGATGGTGGCGGCCGGACGCGGCGGCGGCGATGGAGCGGCTGCTGGACAGGCTGGACGCACGGGACACGGTGGTGCACGTGCACAGCTGGACCAAGGCGCTGTCGCCGAGCCCGATCCGGGTAGCGCTTGAGCGGGACTTTGAAGTTGTGTTCACGATGCACGACTTTTTGCTGGCTTGCCCAACCGGCACGCTGTTTCTGCAGCACACGCAGAGACCATGCACCTTGCAGCCGATGAGCTGGGCGTGCATCCGGACCAGCTGCGACAAGGCCAGCTATGGGCACAAGCTGTACCGTGTGGGGCGCAAGGCGGTGCAAAGCGCGGTGGGCCTGACGCCGGACGGCGCGCGCCACTTTATTTACTACTCGCAGCTGGCGCACGACCTGCTGCGGCCGTACCTGCCGGAGAACGCAAAGATGTACCGGCTGCCGAATGCGATCGAGATGCCGAGGGAACCGGCGGCGGGGGTGGCACGAAATAGCGAGTTCGTGTTTCTGGGGCGGCTGGTGCGGGAAAAAGGGACGGCGATGCTGGCGCGGGCGGCCCGGGCCGAAGGGGTGCCGGTGCGGTTTATCGGCGACGGGCCGGAGCGGGCGGCGATCGCGGAGGAAAACCCGGAGGCGCGATTGCCGGGCTGGATGAGCCATGCGGATGGGGTGGCGGCGCTGCGGAATGCGCGGGCGCTGGTGTTTCCCTCCCTTTGGTACGAGACGCTGGGGCTGGTGGTGCTGGAGGCGGCGGGCCATGGGGTGCCCAGTATCGTGCCGGACACCTGCGCGGCGCGGGAGTCCGTGGTGGACGGGGTGACGGGGCTGT
>CAXTWU010000127.1:0-6777 GCA_964248025.1 uncultured Acidobacteriaceae bacterium
CCGTCTCCACGAGGTCGAGCTGATTCGCCAGCTCACCGGGCGCGGCGACGGCCGCGTCTTCGCCGTGTCGCCCCCGGCAGCCCAGGGCGGCACCCAGTAATCGCTTCAAGCGCACAACGAAAGGGCCGGAAAGTATCTCCCGGCCCTTTGTTTGTGCGTCCCGGGGCAGCTACCTGGGAGCGGCAGCCTTCGCTACGGCGTTGATAAACGTGAGGCCGTACGGCGTTCCATACCCCGTCACGTTGTCCCAGCCCTGCGCCACGGTCAAGGAGCCGTCCAGCCCGAAGCCAAAGTCGTAGTAGAACGGGGATCCAGGACTGGACAGGTTCCACACGGCGCTGGTGAACCCGGGCGAGCCAAACAGGAACCCGCTGAAAATATCCGACGGCTGATAAATCGTCAAAGCCTTCGCATCCAGAATCGCGCCGATCGGGCTGGTCGGGCTTTGGAGCGGCAGGACATCCTCGATGTCGCCGGGCGGCAGCGATGCTAGCAGCGGACTGGCCTGGCCTAGCGGCCCGCCGGCCTTCTGCTGTGCCAGCGCCCAGAATGCCGTAAAAATCGGGCTCGCCAGGCTGGTGCCGCCGTAGCCCGGGAAGATGTACTGCACCCCGTTCTGCGTCAGCACGATCGGCACGCCCGTGTACGGGTCCGCCAGCGCCGAAACATCCGGCGTTTGGCGGCCGATGCCCGGCAGCGATGCCTGCCAGCCCGGCTTGGCGAAATAGGTGCTCTCGCCGCCGCCCGCGCCGCCGATCAGCCCTAAGCCCACCGGCGGATCCAGGACGCCGTCCGCATCGATCTCGACAAGCGTGTCGCCCCAGCCCAGGGGCAAAAACTCGCCATGGCCATTGATGTTGTTCAGAATCGCCGTACCCCCGACGGCCGTCGCGTGGGGCGCGTCCGAAGGCACACCCGGCGCGCCCACCGGCGTACCCAGCCCGCTGTCGCCGGAGTCGCCGGTCGAAAACTGGAACGAGACGCCCTGTGCCGCGGCAATCTCCAGCACGTCCTCAAACGACTGCTGCTCCAGCGGCCCGGCAATCAGATCCAGGTCCTCTTCCCAGCTGTCCGAGACCGTGTAGCCGATCTTGTGGTCGACGATGTACTGCATCGCATACTGGAAGTCCTCGCTGTCCTGCCCATTCGAGGCCACGACGACAATCTTCGCGCCCGGCGCGATCGAGTGGGCCCACTCCACATCCAGCGCGATCTCCACAGGCCAGCCTGTCAGCTCCGCCGCGATCGGGCTCTTTGGCGGCCCTTCCGGGTACACCACGCTGAACGTTTCATCGGTCAACGGCGGCAGGCCGTTCAGGGCGGAAAATGCATTCGCGTCCGCCTCGATGTCCGGGTAACCGTAGGCCTCAAGCAGAACAACGGTCTGCCCTGTTCCATCCAGCCCCTGCCCGTAAACCTCGGGCAGCCCATAAGCAGCCTGGAGCTGGGGCGCGCTGAAGGCCACCGTCAGTGTCGGGTCTACCGAGTACTGGTTGCCGTAGTACAAGGCAATGGGCAGGTCGGCACCGGGCGTGTTGAAGAAAAACTCGATAGGGTTTGACAACGCCTGGTCGGTGATAATGCCGCTCAGGCCGCCATCGGCCCTCACTTTGCCCAAAGCAATGCCCGGGTAAGGCTGCCCCGTCCGCAGATTGGTGGCGCGCTTAAACATGGGCTGCACCGTGTGATTTTCAAGGCCAGCCACCGACGACACAAACTGCCCCGCCGGGCCGTTCAGCCGCGCCGGCGTCGTATTCGCGCGAAACGTCGTGCCGTTCTTGCTGAACTGGTGCAGCTCCGTGTTGAAGGCCGTTTCCACGCGCGAGGCCGCGCCCGCGACCCGCAACGACAGGTTGTTCGCTCCCGCAGACACCACCGTCAGGCCTTGGGCCTCCAGCGCCTGCCGCACCGTGGCCACCTGCGCGTCCGTCGGCGCGTAGCGCTTCAGGTCGGCGCTTCGCAACCACTTGTGGAAGTTGGGCGAGGCCGGGTTGTAAACGTCGGCGACGGCCTTGTCGAGCCCCGCCTTGTCCCCGGCCAGGTGCACCGTCAGGTGGAGAAAGGCGTTCGCGCTTACCCGGCCCAGGTCGCTTGAAGACCGGAGCGCTGGCGATACCTGCAGCAGCGAGGCGCCGGCCGCGCGGCTCTGCCCCTGCGCCAGGGCAGGCATGGTTGTAGACAAGACAAGGGCGGCGGCAGCCAACAAGGCTTGCCGCGAGACAGCAACAGGATTTTTCACGTCTGGCTCCGCAGTGCTGGAATCGTAAGTACGAACCGGAGGAGGTATGCAGTCGCGTCACCGTCGGGGCGGTGCTATGGAAAGGGGGGGACAAATGACATCGAGCTAAGGGAGGGAGCTGCACCCGGCATTGCACCGGCTCAGCGCCCGCTCTCGATGGCTGAGGTCTTTCAGCACTTTCAATAGATTGGTACAGCGCCACTGTAAGCGCAGCCGTGTTTTCTGTCGAACAATTTCTTTGCAGGCGTTTACTTACACCCCACTCTCCACGCCACGCGCATCCTTCAAGGCGTTCATGCCCCCTGCCCAACACCCGCGCCACAGCCACTCGGCTCGACCGCCGTCTCTACAATGGAGGCATGGACGCCCCGTTTCTGCGCATGCGCCGTCTTCGCCAAACCCCCGCCCTGCGCTCGCTTGTGCGCGAAACCCATCTCCAACCGTCGCAACTCATCCTGCCGCTTTTCTTGTGTTCCGGCGAAGGGGTGCGCCGCGAAATTAGCTCCATGCCCGGCGTGTTCAACCTGTCGCTCGATGAAGCCGAACGGGAAGCGGAGCGGGCCGCGGCGCTCGGTCTCGGCGGCCTCCTGCTCTTCGGCCTGCCCGCGTCCAAGGATGACGAGGGATCCGGCGCCTGGGCCGCCGACGGTATCGTGCAAAGCGGGCTTCGGCGCTTACGGCAAAATCGCGCCCTGCGCTCGCTCGTGCTCATCGCCGACGTGTGCCTGTGCGAGTACACCTCCCACGGCCACTGCGGCGTGCTCCATGCAGTGGACGGCGAGCTCCACGTCCACAACGACCGCTCGCTGGTCCCGCTCGCCCGCACCGCGGTTTCGCTTGCCGCGGCCGGGGCCGATATCGTCGCACCGTCCGACATGATGGACGGCCGCGTCGGGGCCATCCGCCGCGCGCTCGACGACGCCGCTCTCGAACAAACACCTATCCTCAGCTACGCCGCCAAGTTCGCTTCCGCCTTTTACGGCCCCTTTCGCGAGGCCGCCGGCTCCGCCCCCCAGTTCGGCGACCGCCGCGCCTACCAGATGGACGGAGCCAACGGGCGCGAAGCCATGCGCGAGATCGAAGCGGACCTCGCCGAAGGCGCCGACATGATCCTGATGAAGCCCGCCATGCCCTACGCCGACGTTCTCCGCGCGGCGCGCGAGCGCTTCGACGTCCCCCTCGGCGCCTACCAGGTCTCCGGCGAGTACAGCATGCTGCAGGCGGCATTCGAGCGCGGCTGGCTCGACCGCGATCGTGCCATTCTCGAGTCCCTCGTCAGCCTGCGCCGCGCCGGGGCCGGCTTCATCGTCACCTACTTCGCGCCCGAAGCCGCCCGGCTGCTGGGCGCGTGATGTGGCGCGCCTTGAAATGCGACAAAGTGTGTTGAACGGATTGTTCAGCAGATCAGCGCGTTATATCTTGCCAGAGTGAAACCTATCGGCAAGCTCGATTACTCAGACGCGGATGTCCCCAGCGTGGGGCACTGGGAGTCTCCCGGCGAGAGAACGCAGGCCTGGACGGCATCGATCGCACTTCTTCTGACCCTTGCGATTGCCGGTCCCCTTGTCTTCGGCCTGCCGGTGCTGAGTGGATTCAGCGGCGCGGACTCGAACTTCAACCTGCAACTGGTACAGGGTTATGCCGGCGCGCTCCATGCCGGGCACCTGTTTCCCCGCTGGCTCGCCGGCGCCAACGCGGGCTTTGGTTCGCCGGTTTTCTACTTCTACGGACGCCTGCCCTTCTTTGTTGCCGCGTGCTTTGCCGTTGTGCTTCATGTAAGCGCGGTCACCGGTCTGCTGCTGGGGATGGGATTGTTCCGGCTGCTTGCCTTTTTCACCTGCCGGGCATGGCTGCGACAAACCGCCGGCCCCCGAGCCTCCGACTGCGGCGCGCTCGCCTTTATTGCCGTCCCTTTCGCCATGACATTTAACTCGATCGGACGGGTCGGCTTTGCGGAAACCGCGGCCACCGCCCTGATCCCGCTTCTTCTGCTGCTGACAGAGCGCGCAGGCCGCGCCCGGAGCTCGGCGGCCCGGCAAACAGCCTCCTTGGCGCTCGTTTACGCCGCGCTTGCAGCAACGCATCTGCCGCAAACTCTGCTTGCCTTTGTGGCCGTGGGTTTGTACGCGCTGCTGCTACGTGGGCTGCGGCCCTTTCTGGTCAACGCGGCCGGCGCGGCTTGCGGCTTGCTGCTTTCCGGCCCCAGCGTGCTGCCCGCTGTTCTGATGCAACGCTCCATCACCCCGACCGGCTGGCGTGGCGACCCCTACGTCGACATCCGCAACAACTTCCTTTTCACCCTTTCACGCTTTCATCTTTACCACTTCTTCGCACAGGAGCTGTTTATCTACATCAGCTGGCTGCTGTGCCTCCTTGTTCTTTTTTTGGCGGTCTTTCGTCCCGGGCTCCCGGACGGGTCACGGTGGGCACGCCGCGAACGCGCCCTTCTGTGGTCCCTGGGGCTTTCGCTGCTGGCCATGACCGAGCTCTTCTACCCGCTTTGGGTGTTTACGCCGCCCCTGCGCACCATCCAGTTTCCCTGGCGGCTGTTTCCATCGGCAATCGCGCTGGCTGCCGGCCTCGTCGCGGCCCTTGTGCATACCGGCCCCAGCAAGCAGCGCACGGTACTCGGCTGGCTCGGCCTCCTGATCGTGAGTCAATTCGCGATCATGGGCACAGGGTACTTTTTCTCCCTCCCTCCGGGTCAGCGCGTCGCTCAACATGTACCCGTGGTCATCACGTATCGGTTGCCCAGCTACGCCCCGCCCGGCCTGCGGGAAACGCCTGAGTACTCGCAGATTCGCAGCTTCCCCCCGGAGTACATCCCGGCCGGAGCCCATGCAGCCGGCTGGCACGTGAGCAAAAGTCAAAAGGATCTGCTGCTAGGCACCCAGAAGCATCTGCAGGTTCCCGAACCGCCACCGGAGATCCAGGAAGCCCAAAATCCCGATGGGTCGATCCTTGTTCGCGGCTCGCTGGCCAAGCCCGTCTCCGTTCTCCTGCCCTCATTCTTTTTCCCCGACGAACGGAGCGTCGGTCCAACGCAAGGGGTGCTCTCTCTTGATCCGTCGAGCGGGCTCACTCGCATCGCACTGCCGGCGGGCCTGTTTCAGCTTCGCGTAGACCACGAAGCACCCACACCGAGCGTGGTGCTTGGCCGCGCAGCAGGCATCCTCGGCGCCATCCTGATCGCCCTGTTGTTTGCCGTCTCATTCCGGCGCCCCGCCGCTCCATCGCGGTGAGTCCTCTGCGATCCTGAACGGGCGTGCTGAACCGGCCCTCCATCGCGCCCAGACCGGAGCCGCGGCAGCCCGGGCGCTACCATGGAGGGAGTGCCCTCCCTTACCCACTACGCCCGCGCACCCCTCGAGTGGGACCGATTTCTGGCGCTGCTCACCCCCTACGCTGCCTCGCCGCTGGGCCGCGACTGGCTGGCCGCGCTCACCCCGTCCTCGGACCTCGCCTCCATCGAGCGCGAGCACGCCCTGGTGCACGAAATGCAGCTGCTGCTCGCCGAAGGGGTCCGGCCCTCGCTCGCGAACCTGTCTGACCCCACGGAGCTCCTCGCGAAATCGCGCCTGACCGGGGCCGCTCTCGAGCCCGAAGAGATCCGCACCCTGCTGCAGCTCGCCGGGGCCATCTCCTCCTGGGCCGGCACCGTCCGCAACCCGCCCGACCGCTACCGCCACGGCGGCCTGCCCGGCCTCCAGGCCCTGTCCGAGCCCATCGCCGACGCCGACCTCCAGCCGCTCGTCGAGTCCATCGAATCGAAGCTGCTCCCCGATGGCTCGCTCACTGACTCCGCTTCCCCCGAGCTCGGACGCATCCGCCGCGAGATCGACCGCCAGCAGCGCACCATCGAAGACTCCCTGCGCTCTGCCCTGCGCCGCCTGTCCGAGGGCGGCTCGACCCAGGAAGACCTCATCACCATTCGCGGCGACCGCTTCGTCATCCCCGTCAAGGCGGAAACCAAGCGCAAGGTGCAGGGCATCGTGCACGGGGCCAGCTCTTCCGGTCAGACCGTGTACCTGGAGCCGCTCGAAACCATCGAGCTCAACAACGACCTGGTGCGCCTGTTCGAGGACGAGCTCGCCGAAATCCATCGCATCTTTCTCCTCATCACCGCGCAGCTCGCCGCGCAATCACACATCCTCATTCCCGGGGCCGAAATCCTCGCCGTCGTTGAAACCCTTGTCATCCGCGCCCGTTTCGCGCAGGACTACGACTGCGTCCGCCCGCGCTTCACCAACGGTCCGGAGGCCGAGCTGCGCCTCGTCGCCGCGCGGCATCCTCTGCTGGAACACCGTTTGCGGGAACAAAGCAAAATTGCCTACGCGGCGGGCGGCCACTTCGTGGCAGGTGCTGGGGAAGGCGACAGCCCTTCGCCGAATGCTGCACCGGCCCCATCGCAGGTGGTTCCTTTGTCGATCGCGCTTGAGCCGGACAAGAAACAGCTCATCATCTCCGGCCCCAACACCGGCGGCAAAACCGTCGGGCTCAAAACCACGGGCCTGCTCGCGCTCATCGCCCAGGCCGGC
>CAXTWU010000128.1:0-6402 GCA_964248025.1 uncultured Acidobacteriaceae bacterium
CGTTTGGCTTCGTCGATTCCTCAGACTATTGGGTTAGCTAGACTGGCGGCGACTGGACCGGCGGTGACAACGGTCTGACCAGTGGCATGGTTGCCGATCCACCTTCTACTGCACCCGACTGCCCACCGAGCACAGGTACGACAGTGAACGCACATGACGTGTTGCCGCCCCTGCTCAGTATTGTGTACCCCGGCATAGACCCGTCTTTTGGTTTTGGTGGAGCGCTGGTGGGTTTGGCGGGCCTGGGCCAAACACCAGCGTCGTATTTAGCCGTGGAACGGGAGAGCGGGCACAGACATCCACACCCGGTAACCCGGCCAAGGGAGTTCGCCCAGTTGTCAAGATCGGAAAAATAGTGGGTGGACAACTAAGGAGAATCAGAGTGGAAAGCGAATCCCAAAATCTTTAGATTTGGGAAGGGCGAATGGATGAAACGAAAATGATCCGAAGTGGGTTGCTATGGCATTATCTTAGGCGTAGCCGGGCAGCGGCGAATGCAACCACAGGGCTCGAATGGTGGGAATTGTTAGGTGCAGCTGCAGCAGCTTGAGAGGAGACCATGAAATACCACGTGGACCAGCGTGCCTCAGAAGCGGAGGCATCTTTTATCGTTGAGTTCACCATTAGATGAACAGATAAACCGCATCTGAAGCCGTGCCACCTAACCCGAGGAGCATTGCCATGTGGAGATTTTGTTCTTTACCCTTTGCGCCGCGGCGCTCTGGCCAGTGTGTCCCTGCTGTATCCCTGTTCGTGTCTGCCGAAGCATTGTAAGTGGCCGATTTACTTTGGTGGACCTGATCGGGATCGAACCGATGACCTCTTCCATGCCATGGAAGCGCGCTCCCAGCTGCGCCACAGGCCCACTCTGGTGAAGAGAGGTGCAGGTCTTATTCTGCCCGCATGAGGCCGGTTCGTCAACCTGCCGACGGATGGGGAAGAGCCTCTGCGTTCCACGTGGAACATCGCCGGCGGCGCGCTCTGGGCCTTCCCGGGCCGGCTTTGAACGATTCCAAACCGTTCATTCGATTGAGCTTCGAGCATTCGGGCGGCGCCCGCGGAAACCCTGGCGCAGAATTTGCCGTTTTTGTGCTGCCCCTCCATTACACTCAGGCTTTCGCCCCAAAGGGAGCCCTGTTGACCCCGTCGAGTCCCTTGTATGCCGTTGTGCTGGGCACGATCCTGCTGGTGCTGCTTGCGGTTTCGCTCCGGCAGCTGCGGGGCACACGAACCAAGCAGGACTACCTGGTCGCGGGCCGGTCGCTGCCGGCGTTTGTGCTGGTGTTTACGCTTTTATCGAGCTGGATCGGCTCGGGGTCGCTGCTGGGTGGGGCTGAGAACGCCTACAACCACGGGCTGACGGCGCTGTGGATGGCAGCCGGGGGCTGGGCCGGGCTGATCCTGATTTTTTTTATCGCTCCCAGGGCGCAGCGCTTCGCGCAGTACACCATTCCCGACCTGCTGGAAGCGCGCTACAGCCAGGGAGCCCGTGTGCTGGGCGTCGTTGCCGTGCTGTTCGCCTATACCGCTGTTACGTCGTACCAGCTGATCGGGGGCGGCGACATCTTAAGCCTGATTTTTCCCGAGCTCATTACGCCGGACCTCGGCAAGTACATCCTTGCTGCGCTGGTGATTGTTTTTACAGCCATCGCCGGCATGAGCTCGGTCGCGTACATGGACTTGTTTATTGGCCTGCTCGCGACCGGCGCGCTGCTGGTGGCGCTGCCCGTGCTGATGCATGCGGCCGGGGGCTGGCACGGTTTGCGGGCGAGCCTCCCGGCCTCGCAGTTTACGGTTTTTGGCGGCAGCCCCCCGATCCGCGCGCTGGAGCTGTTCGTGCCGACCTGCCTGTTTCTGCTGGGAAACCAGCCGATGTATCAGAAGTTTTTTTCGGCGCGCTCGGCCCGGGATGCGCGCCGGGCGGTGATCGGCTGGGTTGTGGGGACGGTGGTGCTGGAAACAGCCATTGTTCTGATCGCGATGCTAGGGCATACGGCGGCACTGCGGCAGCATGGGGCGCCCAAGCCTCGGGAGATTATCGCGTACACGGGGCTGCATGCGATGCCGAGGTTTTTGGGCGCGCTGCTGATGGGCGCGGTGTTTGCGAAGGTGATTTCGACGGCAAACAACTACCTGTTTTCGCCGGCGACCAACCTGATCAACGACATTTACGTGCGGTATATGGCGCGGGATGCGTCGAACCGGCGGGTGCTGATCGTGTCGAGGCTGACGGTGGTGCTGCTGGGGGTGTGGTCGTTGTACCAGGCGCTGGGCACGGGCTCGGTGCTGAAGGCGACGCTGTACGCGTACACGGTGTACTCGGCGGCGCTGACGCCGGTGATCCTGGCGGCGTTTTACTCCAAGCGGGCCAACGCGAACGGGGCGGTGGCGGCGATTGCGGCAGGCACGGCCATCACGGTGTTCTGGGACAAGGGGCCGGTGCAGGCGCACCTGCCGGGGCTGCTGGCCGGGCGCGATGCCATTTTTCCAGCGCTGCTGGTATCGCTGCTCTGCTTGTTCGGCATTTCCTATGCGACGGGGCCGCCGGACCGGGCGAAGCTGGCCCGCCTGGAGGCGACAGGGGACTAAGAGGCCCGCGACTTTCGACCGCTTTCTCTCATCCAATCGAACATGGCTACCGCAATCGCAACTCCCACCGGCAACATCAACGCAGCCGAAAGCGGAACGTTTCAGCTGGGCGGCGACCTCCTCGTTCACAGGCTTGGCTATGGTGCCATGCGCATCACGGGCGAGGGTATATGGGGCGAACCCAAGGACCCCGAAGAAGCCCGGCGCGTGTTGAAGCGCATTCCGGAACTGGGCATCAACCTGATCGACACTTCCGATGCATACGGGCCGGAGGTGTCGGAGCGGCTGATCGCCGAAACGCTGCACCCTTACCCGAAAGACCTGGTGATTGCGACCAAGGGCGGCCTGACCCGGACCGGGCCGGGCGCATGGCACCCGGTGGGGCGGCCCGAGTACCTGCAACAGTGCGTGGAGATGAGCCTGCGCCGGTTGAAGCTGGAGCGGATCGACCTATGGCAGCTGCACCGGATTGACCCAAAGGTGCCGGTGGAGCAGTCGCTGGAACCGATCGTGAAACTGCGCGAGCAGGGCAAGATCCGGCACATTGGCCTGTCGGAGGTGAAGCCGCATGAGATCGAGCAGGTGCTGAAGATTGTGCCGGTGGTGAGTGTGCAGAATCAGTACAACATCGGGGACCGGCAGCACGAGGACACGCTTGAGTTCTGCGAGGCGCACGGGATTGGTTTTATCCCGTGGTTCCCGGTGGCGGCGGGCAAGCTGGCCAAAGAGGGCGGCCCGCTTGATACAGCGGCGAAGCGGCATGGGGCCACGGTGTCGCAGCTGGCGCTGGCGTGGCTGCTCCATCGCTCGCCGGTGATTCTGCCGATTCCGGGGACCTCTTCGGCGAAGCACCTCGAAGAAAACACGGCGGCAGCCGGGCTGAAGCTGGACGCGAAGGAGTGGGAGGCGATCGAGGCCGAGGTGAAGCAGGCGAAGTAAGCAATCGCAGGGGACCTTGGCGCGGTTACCGCAAAGGGGATACGAAGCGCAGGGCTGAACGCTTATGCTGAAGGGGAGGGCAAACGCTCTCCCCCTTTTGCTGTTTATGCCGCTGGCCACGTTGACGCTTCAGCTACGGATTGAGTTTTCGCGGTCGCTCAAGGACCGGCGGCAGGTGGTGCGCAGCCTGAAAGACAGGCTGCGGCACGGGTTCAATGTGTCGGTGGCGGAGCTGGATGAAGCGGTGACGTGGCAGTCGGCGGTGATCGGCGTGGCGGCGATCTCGGGCTCGCGCTTGTACCTGGAAGGGCAGCTGGGGCAGGTGGAAGCCGCAGCGGAGCGGATCGTGACCGATCTGAGCGCCGAGATCACGGACAGCTGGGTGGAGTTTGTAGACTAGGGGAGGAAGGCGGAAGAGCGATGACAGAGCCGGTTGCCGTTGGAGCGGTGGAAGGCGCTCGGAAGATCATCCAGGACCTGCCCGCGCCGGAGCTGCGCAGCCTGGTTATGCGGGTGGACGCAGTTGAAAAGCAGCTGGGCGTGCGGATTGAGACCTCGGAAGAGCGGCTGGGCGACCGGCTGGAACGGGGCGAGGCGAAGGCGGGGGCGCGTCTTGAAGCGGTACGGATCAGCCTGGACGCGCTGGAGAAACGGCTGGAAGGGCGGATGGATGTTGCGCGAAGCACCGTGGAAAAGCGCGTGGATGCGTCCGACGAGAAGATGGGTTTGCGCTTTGACACGGTGGACGCGAAGCTCTCAGCACTGGAGGCACGTTCAGACGCGAAGCTCTCGGCATTGGAGGCACGTTCAGACGCTCGCTTCAATGCCGTGGATGCAAGGCTGGCAGCGGCCGAAGCGCGAACCGACGCCCGCTTCGACGCGGTGGATGCGCGCTTTCGAACCCTGGAAGACACGATGCGTGAAAACCATGCGCAGATGATGAACCAGTTCACGACATTGATGAACTTCAACACCATGTCCGAGCGATTGAATCGTTTGGAAGACAAAACGCGAACCGCGTCAACCGGCGAATCGGCTCCATCTCCCAGGCAGTAGGGCCGCGCGCCGAAGCGAACGAAAGGACACGGACCATGCCGGAACAACGCGGGCGGAAGTACCACCAGGACCGGGTGGCGGAGACGATTCGCGAAGAGATCGATGCGATGATGTTGGGCGACCTGTCGGATCCGCGCATTCACTCGGCGCATGTGACGCAGGTGGTGATCAACCCGGGGGGCAAGTCGGCCGAGGTGTTTGTGCAGGTGGAGGACGGGCCGGAAGCGGAGTTGTCGACGGTGGAAGGGTTGATGGCGGCGCGCGGGTGGATTCGCGCGGAGCTGAAGGACCGGATGGGCAAGCGGCATGTGCCGGATGTGACGTTTCACGCGGACCGCTCGGAGCGCATGGCGGGGCGGATCGATGAGCTGCTGACGCGGACGCGCAAGCGCAACAAGTATGCGCCCGTACCCCCGGAAGAGCCGGCGGGAGCACCCGTGCGCCCGGCGGAGAACGAGAAGATTTGTTAGCCGAGGGACGTGCGGCGGGGAGACGCGTTGAAGCTGGACGTGCCCGCTCCGGCGGCGGTAAAGGGGACCGTGGCCGGTAGCGGAAAAAGTGTCACCATGCCGCGGCCCGAGGGAGCCTGGCACAGCCGGTTTTGGAACAGGCGAACGGCGTTCGAAGTGTGGACGTTGTTGAGCCTGACGGCGATCCTGTTTTTTTATGGGCTGGTGCCTGTGTTTGGCGGCGCGGGTTTAGGGCTGGTGGGGGCCGATGAGCCGCGCTATGCGCAGGTGGCGCGCGAGATGCTGGCGCGTCACGACTATGTGACGCCGGTGCTGTACGGCAGGCCGTGGCTCGAAAAGCCGGCGCTGTACTACTGGCGGGCGATGTTTTCGTTTCGGGAGTTCGGCGTGTACGACTGGTCGGCGCGGCTGCCTTCGGCGAGCTTCGCGTTCACGTTGATCGTATTGATTTACGCGCATATGAAGCGGTTCCGGCCGGGCGGACACCTGGACGCGGCGCTGTTGACGGCCTCGTGCGCGGGCATTTTGAGCTTTGCACGCGGGGCCTCGACCGATATGCAGCTGGCCGCGCCGTTTGGGATCGGGATGCTGGGCTGGTATGCGTGGTACGAGACAGACTCGAAGTTCTGGCTTTTTGATTTGTACTTCTTTATCGGCGCGGCGACGCTGGCCAAGGGGCCGGTCGCGCCGTTTCTGGCGCTGCTGATCCTTGTGGCGTTTGCGGCGCTGCGGCGGGAGTGGACGGTGCTGCGGCGGACGTTTTGGTGGCCGGGGGCGATGCTGTATCTCCTGATGGTGCTGCCGTGGTTTGTTGCGGTGCAGCGGCGGAATCCCGATTTTCTGCGCGTGTTTTTCTTTGAGCACAACCTCCAGCGCTTTGCGACCAACCGGTTTGAGCACGAGCAGTCGCTTTGGTATTACGGGCCGGTGGTGTTGCTGTCGCTGATGCCGTGGACGGTGTTATCGGGGGCGGCGTTTGTGTCGGCGGTGCGGGCCAGCTTTGCCGAGTGGCGGGCGCGTCATGCGAAGGGGCATTACCGCGGCTTTCAGCGGGCGGGCGACGCATTTCCGGAGTTTCTGGTGTTGTGGGCGCTGGTGCCGATTCTGTTTTTCACGACTTCGAGCTCCAAGCTGCCGGGCTATATTTTGCCGTCGATTCCGCCGTTGACGATCCTGACGGGGGACTACCTGTACCGGATGCGGGCGCGGGGGCTTTCGCGGTCCCTGCTGGGGGGTCATGCGCTGCTGGCCGGGCTGCTGACGATGTCGGTGCTGGTGACGCCGACTTATCTTGTGCAGGATTCGCTCCGATTCCCGGCGCGCATTCTCGTTTCGGCAGGGCTGGCGG
>CAXTWU010000128.1:6412-6647 GCA_964248025.1 uncultured Acidobacteriaceae bacterium
CGCGGGTTTCAGCGCGCGGGGGATGCGTTTCCGGAGTTCCTTGTGCTGTGGGCGCTGGTGCCGATTCTTTTCTTTACGACTTCGAATTCAAAGCTGCCGGGTTACATTCTGCCGTCGATACCGCCGTTGACGATCCTGACGGGGGATTACCTGTACCGGATGCGGGCGCGGGGGCTGTCGCCGTGGCTGCTGGGCGGCCATGCGCTGCTGGCCGGGTTTTTGACGATGGCGGTGC
>CAXTWU010000129.1:0-6645 GCA_964248025.1 uncultured Acidobacteriaceae bacterium
TTCGGGGAGCGGCTGCGGCTGGAGGCTCCTCCGGGAAAAACCCACCCCCCGGCGCCGCTGCGGGCAGCCCGACCTGGGGACCGGGTGCGGCTGCGTCACACACGCGGCGCGCCGAAGCGGGTGAAGGAGGTACTGGAGCGAATCGGGGTGCCGGCAAGTGAGCGTGCCGGGTGGCCGGTGCTGGAGTGGGGGGGTGAGATTGTGTGGCTTCGCGGGGCGCAGCTGGAGCCGACGCCATTGTCGGAGAAGCTGGTGTTGGTGGAGGAGGCCGTGGAGAGGTGAGGGCTTGTGCTGATCCTTCTGTAAGGAATTGGGAAATGGCGAGTTTTTATCGCTTGGGGGCTGAATGAAAATGCTGGACCTGCCGATAACGGATTTGCAGAGCCGATCGGCGGTTGTGGGAAGGTCCGGGCCGGATGGGGCTGGGTGGTTTAAGCGGAGTATGGTCAATGGCTCGCCCTTGTGCCGTTCCACAAGGGCGGGCCGGCATAGGAGGTTACGACGGGTGAAGAGCCTCCTCCAGCCAGGCCGTAAAGGCCTCCGGGCTTTGCTCGCGGCCCAGAAAAGCGCGCACCAGATCTTTGCCGGGTTTTGATCCGCCGGGGGCGAGCACCTCCTCGCGATAGCGAGTGGTGATGGCTGGGTCGAGCAGGTTGATTTTTGAAGCGTTGCCGGGTGTGAACTCGCGGAAGAAGTCGAGCGCGATCACCTTGTCGTAGAGGTAGGTGTAGTAGTTGGACGAGTAGCCGGTGAGATGGGTGAAGCTGGCGTAGAGCCGGTTGCCGTCGACCCACTCGTAGGGCAGGAAGCGGCTGTAGTCTTCGCGAAGAAGAGCGTCGAGGTCGAGCGTGGCTGGATCGAGACGGTGCGTATCGAGCGAGTAGGAGGTGTAGAAGAGCTGGGTGCGGACGGAGTCAGCGCGGCCAAATGCGCCGGCGCGGTTCATACGCTCAACCAGTTCGGAGGGAATAGGCTCGCCGGACTGGTAGTGGTGGGCAAAGCGGGCCAGCAGCGTGGGGTCGCGGAAGAACTCCTCAAGCATTTGCGAGGGAACCTCGACGAAGTCGCCCTCGGTGGCGATGCCGCTCAGGCCAGCCCAGGCCTGGTGGCCGCCGAGGATGGCATGCATTAAGTGACCGAACTCGTGAAGAAAGGTAATGACATCGGAGTGTTGGAGGAGGCCAGGGTCCTCAATGGCGCCGCCTGGGAAGTTGCAGATCAAAGCGGCCTCGGGCACGCGCAAGCCGCGCACACCGGGAACAAGCGGCGCGGCGGAAAACCACTTGTCCTTGCCTTCGCGCGGGTGCATGTCGAGATAGAAGCGGCCGAGGTGTACTTCGGCAGAGACCGTGGAGGAGAGCGGAGAGGGTTCCGGGTTGGCGTCGGTGGCAAAGCTGGTCGGAAGGGTTCCGAAGACGTCCCAGGTGGTGACGGACGGGTGCCAGGTCTCGGCGTCGGTGACTGGCGCGAAGCGAACCCGGAAGAGCTCCTCGACAAGTGAAAGGACGCCGGCCTGCACCTTGTCATAAGGGAAGTAAGGGCGGACGGACTGCGAGTCGAAGGAAAACTGGTCGCGACGGTACTGCTCAAGCCAGAAGCCGCGGCCGGCAGCATCGATCGCTGCGAGCTCAGGTTCGCCGGCTGCGCGGGCAGACTGCCGGGCAAAGGCGAGCACGGCTTGATACTCGCGCAGGGCGCCATCGCGTGTGGCATGGTCGAGCTGGTCGAGGAACTGCTGCATGTTGGCGGAGGATTCCATCATCTGGTCAGCGGTGGCGAGGTCGGCCCAGGTTGGGAAACCGAGGAGCACGGCGATCTCGCGGCGAACGGTAAGCAGGTCCTGCAGCACGGCGACATTGGCGGGAAAGGCGCGGGTTTGATAGGCGAGAAACATGCGGCGTCGCAGCCCGGCGTCGCGGGCAAAGGTCATGACGGGGAGGTAGTCAGGAAAGTTGGTGGTGAGGACGATTTTGCCGGCGTGCTCGCCTTCGGATGCCGGTTGGTGGCCGGCAAGGAAGTCCTCGGGGAGCCCGGCGAGTTCCTCGGGGGAGTCAACAAGAACGGTGCCAAGACTTTCCTGAACGTTGCGGCTGAAGGTGAGTGAAAGAGCAGTGGCGCGTTCATGCAGCTCGCGGAGCTTATCGCGGGTGGGCTCGTCGCGATCAACACCGGCGAGCCGGTAGCTGAGCAGGGTGCGCTGAAGGTAGTGGTTGGCAGCAGGGTCAGCCTCCGGACCGGATTCCGGCAGGCTGACGGCACTCAGGGCCTCGTAAACCGAGCGGTTGAGGCCCAGTGCGACCCCGGCCTCCGCCACGATCTGGACCAGGGACTGGGCGGTGTCGCGGATCTCTCGGCTGGGATGCACGCTGTTCAGGAGGGAAAGCTGCGAGCCGGTGATGCTGAGAATGGCAACCGCGTCGTCGTAGCGGCGCAGGGCGCTGTCGGCAAACAGCGAGGAGCCGCCGCCGCCCAGCTCGCTGACAAGCAGGGTGTGTCGCGCAAGGGCGGCGTGGACCCAGCTTTCGAGCTCAGGCGGGGTTTCGATGAGCCAGGGATTTGGGGCCTGGGTCGGTGCGCTTTGGGTCGGTGCGCTTTGGGTCGGTGCATTCTGGGTTGAGTCCATACCCTTTATTAGAACGCATGGCACAGACGGGATAGGGCTTTGCGCGGTGGCACCGCTGAGGAACTGCCGGCGTCACTGGTCCACTTGGTCTGCTTTTGCGTCATTGATAAACAATCCATTGCAATGCAAATGCAGGGCGTACAGTACCGGTACGACCCGAAGGGCAAGCGCATGGCGACGGTTGCGGGCGGGGCGGTGCCGGCGGAGTACCTGTACGACATGGGCAGCAGCCTGGTCATTACCGTCAACGGCCAAGGCCAGATAGTGCGGACGGTGCTGCGGGACAAAGAGGAAGGGAGAGGCGTGCACTGGAGCGACTCTGTCGGCTCGGCTGGCGCGGGAGGGCTGCGGACGTAGTTCCGGCTGGCCGCGAACGGCGACGGGCAAGGCAACTTCGTCGAGGGCTGCCTGTCGGGCCCGTTCGGCGACGGGCAGCTTCGCACGCCGGGCTACGATTACACGGAAACACACTTCGCGGATAGGGTGCGCGAGAGCTAGCAGCGGAGCAAAGTACCTAATCACCATTCTCTTCAAGGAATAAGGGCAAGCATGAATGTACAGGCTAGAAGCGGTCTCATAAACATTTGAGGCTGGATCGGTGGCACACTGGAGTTGCTCTGGGGTGTAGCTTTTCACATTACGTGTCGTGGTGTGGTCACATTGTTTGGCGTAGTGTTGTCACGGTAAATGTCGTCTACCTTGCATGTGCAGATGGTCCTCAACTCTGTGACGGCGATGAACACGCGTAGAAACTATGCAAAATCTCTGGACGATCGATTCGCCTTTGCCGCTGGGCGACCACTGACACGCGCGCTGCTGCAGGAGTGGAAAACGTCCATGAACGGCCTTGCCGCATCGACCGTGAATGTGAAGCTCGCGGCCGCTCGACGGCTCGTCTCCGAGGCTCGTCGCAACGGACTGATCGGCGCCGAGGAGGCCAGCAATCTCTGCGACATCCCGAACGTAGCGCAGCGCGGAAACCGGATGGGTAACTGGCTGACGCGCGATCAGGCGAAAGAACTGCTCCGCGTGCCGGACCGCAGCACGCTTAAGGGCAAACGGGACTACGCCGTTCTCGCGTTGCTGGTCGGCTGTGCGCTTCGCCGACGTGAGCTGCCGGCACTGGACATCGCCGATGTCCAGCAAAGAGAAGGGCGTTGGGTCATTGCCGACCTCTGCGGGAAGGGAAATCGGATCCGGACAGTTACCATACCACTCTGGGTGAAGACAGCCATCGATGCATGGCTGAAAGAAGCTGAGTTGAACGAAGGTCGTATCTTCCGTGCAGTTGCGAAGAATGAAAAAACTTCGCGTTCGAGTCTCAGTGACTGGGCGGTGTGGGCGATCGTCCAGCAATCAGCGGAGGAGATTGGCATTAAGCGGCTGGGCGCGCATGATCTTCGGCGCACCTGCGCGAAGCTCTGCCGCAAGTCTGGCGGTGACCTGGAGCAGATCAAATTCCTCCTCGGTCACTCTTCGATCCAGACGACAGAGCGTTACCTTGGCTCCGAGCAGGACATCGCGACTGCGGTCAACGACAACCTGGGCCTATAGCTCAGGCTTGACCAATGACAAGACTTTCGCGTGCGAGCAGGACGGCTTCCGCCGTGATCGTGGAAAGATCATTTGCATCGAGAACACGTTCGATCTGCGCAAGCAGCCGTTTGAGAAGGCGAAGGGTGCCGCCCGTCATGCGGATGATCGAAGCTTTCACTTCTGCTGTCATTGGCTGATTCGGGAGATGAACTCCCCGTGGGAGCCAGTGGTCGTCCAGCAGGCTCTCGATCTCGGTTTCTCCGAGCGGACGAAACTCGTGCACGAACCCGATGCGGGAATAGAGCTGCGCAAAACGCGCGACGCGCTGTTCAAGCCCAGGCATGCCGATGAGGATAAGCCCTGCGGAGCCCTCGTCGAAGATCGCTCGCAACTGCTCCAGGCTGGTCATGCGCAGCCGATCTGCTTCATCGGCCACGATCAACGTGGTCGGGTCTGCCACAGCCTTCTCTCGTGCCGCATATCTGGCGAACACACCTCCATGTAGGTGGGCTTCAGCGAAGCTACATCGGTTCTTCTCGCTTCAGGAAGGTCGTGGTTCTTCGCTCTGCATCTGTCGTCGCGATCACGAATGTCCCTGAGCACCGCTTGCGCTTCGCGCCTTAGTGGCCATCGCACCATTCCGGCCAAGGTCTCGCGAGCACGCTTGATGTCGGTGTCCACGCGTGACGGTGAGTTCATCACCAACGGCGTGTAGAAAACAGTGTCGAGCACCGGAGTGAGCGGTGCCTCCTCGATTGCCGGATCATAAGCCCCGATGCTTTCAAACCTGCTGTATCGCATGGCTGAGAGCGTCTTTCCGACACCCGGAGGACCGAAGCAAAGGCCGATGTAGCGGTATTGCCGGCATGCGTCGCAGAACTCGACGAAACGCCGATATTCCAATGTTTCGATGAAGTCTGGGCTACTCGTTGCGGTCGCGCTTGAGTTTGGGAGCGACGGGCTGGAAGGGAACGGTGAGATTGACATCTGGCGCCTTGGAAACGTGCCCGCGTTTGAGATGGAGTAAAGAATCGACCGCCCGCTGCCGGTTCTTGAGAATGCCTTGCAATTCACTTTTGCGCTGTTTGCGCGAGCGAACGATCTCGCGGAGCGGGACAGTCGCTCCAGCGAATTCGGCGGAGATGGCTCTGCACAGAAACTTGTCTTTGAAGAAGACGCGAATCTCGCCCAGGCCGCGTGGATCGTACCGCACCGTAACCGATTCGCCTACAAACGCGGCGAGAACAGTGGAGAGGTAACGCAGGCGCAAAAAGTGAATTCCGTCGGGGCGAACCTTGCGCTCCTTCGCCTCGTGCACCAGCAGCATATCTAGACGTTCCAGCGAGTCCGGCATACGCGGCAGAAAGCCACCTTTCTCCCAGCGCTGGACAGGCGAAAGCTCGTCCTCGGCTCTGGGCCTGGAATGATAGGTATGAAGCAGGAACGACTTGAATAAAGCATCGAACGCTTCAAGAGAGAGGCTCGGTTTCCTGCGAACCTTGCCGATGTAGCCGTCCAGCGTACATAGGAACATCTCGTTGACGGAGCGGAAGAACCGCTCAATTCTTCCTCTTCCACGCGGATGCCCTGGCGTGGAAAAGACGAGTTGCATCTTCAGGTCCGCCGCAACGTATTCCATATGCCGGGAAGTGAAGTCGGAACCGTTGTCGGTGTAGAGCACTTCCGGGATGCCGCAGATCTGCCATCGCGCATCGCTTTTGCGCCAGATAGCCTGGCGCAAGGCGAGGCTGGTTCGGAGGGAAGAAGGTGGCTCGAAACCGAGATAGTACCCGGCGATGGCGCGGCTGTAGTCGTCGATTACGATGGTGAGCCATGGCCTTCCAAATGAGCCATCCTCGCGAAGCAAGTGGATCCTGAGCTGAGCATGGTCTGCCTGCCAGATCGCATTGGGTCTGGAAGCTTCGCGTCGATGTATGAGATCAAAGCGTTCGGAGTAAGCGCGGCTTCCGCTGTGCGCGAGTGTCATCAAGCTGATCGGAATCGCCTGCACCGCCCGGCGGACCGCAGGATAGCTGGGTAGACGCTCCCCCGATTTGGCTGCAAACTCTCCGAGTTCTCGATAAATCGCCGTCACCGGCACTCGCGGTCTTTCGAGCGCGAGGCCCTCGGTTAGCTCAACCATCTTCGGCGACATGGCGCGCCTCTGACCGCGATCAATCCGTTCTTTCGTGCCCAGGGCGCCCACGCCCTGTTTACGGTACTTCTCTACCCACCGTTGCGCTGTCCTCAACAGGACGCCGGCATTCCAGCGACGGAGGCCAGCGCCGTGGTCCCCTGCAAGTAGGACTGGATGAGGCGGTAACGCTCCAGAGCGCGCCCTTGTATCGGCTGCTCGGTGGATGCGTTCGCTCCCATGGGCACAAGAATACGACAAAGAGCGTGTTCAAACTACGACAAATAATGTGACCATCGACAACCGAAGGGTGGGCGTACACCGGCAACAGCGTCGCGTTTACCAACGAGAA
>CAXTWU010000130.1:0-6614 GCA_964248025.1 uncultured Acidobacteriaceae bacterium
ATCGATCGCGTAACGCAGCGTTACGTTGTCGCGGCGCCAGCGCGGCAGGTGCCGGTCAAAGATCTGAAGAAACGGAGCGGAAGCCCAGGTGCCCGCGTGCACCCCGTTGGTGATCGCGTCAATCGCGTACTCCGGAAACATTTCGCGCGAAACAATGCCGTGCTGCATGGCTACGCCGTTGACAAAGCGCGAAAAGCGCAGCGCGACATAGGTCATGTTAAGCAGCCCCTCGTGCACGCCGCCCGCACGCTCGAGCATGCCGGTGGCGTCCTCGCCCAGGATGCGACGCGCCTGGTCGAGCGAGAAGCGGTCATGCCCGGCGGGCACGGGGGTGTGGGTTGTAAACACACACTGCTCGCGCACCCGGGCCCACTCCCGCTCGCCGGCCTGCGGCAGGGTGCGACCGGCCAGCGCCCGGCCTACCAGCGCGACGGTCAGCAGCGCGGCATGGCCTTCATTCATGTGGAACACGGCAGGCTCAAGCCCAAGCGCCAGCAGCAGTCGCGCGCCGCCCATCCCCAGCACAGCCTCCTGCCGCAGGCGGTAGTCGCTGTCGCCGCCGTAGAGCCGGTCGGTCAGGGTCCGGTCAGCGTATGAATTTTCCCCCAGGTCCGTGTCGAGCAGGTACACAGGCACAATGTGTCCGGTGATGCCCTGGATATCGTGGCGCAGCGCGCGCACGTGCACGGGCCGGCCTTCGATCTCTACCACCACGCGTGGGGCTTCCTCCTCGGTGTACTCGGAGATAGGCCACGGCTGCTCCACCTCGGTCTGCACCCCTTCAGGGCTCAGCAGCTGACGAAAATACCCGCGCCGGTGAGCAAGGGTCACGGCAACCAGCGGAATGCCAAGGTCGGCAGCCGCGCGCAGGGTGTCACCGGCCAGAACACCCAGGCCGCCGGAGTAGGTGTTCATCTCCGGCTCGATGGCGATCTCCATGGAAAAATAGGCCACGGGCGTGCGGCTGGTGTTGGTGGCATGCGGGTACGCGGGGGCACTTGGTGTAGGTTTCATCGGGTCCTGGAAACGGAGTCGGTGCTTCCAAGTCTAGCAAGGCGTCCGGCAGATCGAGAATACTTCTTGCTGGATGATGGTTTTCCCGTGACGCAAAAGCTCTCGCTTCTTTCTTTCCGAGCGTCAGGCTGGGGCGTACACTCGGGCGCATGCACTCTTCTTTCCGCCGGCTCGCCGTCGTTTGCAGTGTTCTAGGGAGCCTGGCCGCGCCAGGCAGCCACGCTCAGGACTGGGCAAGGGCAAAGCTCGACAGCTCGCCGCGCCACCATGAATATGCGTCCGTGAAAAACGGCGCACGTACCGTGCAGGTGTTCGTGGACTACCCCGAAATCAAGGGCAAAGCGCCGGTCGTGCTGATGATCCACGAGATCTTCGGGCTGACGGACTGGGCCAAGGAGATGGCCGACGAGCTCGCGGCCGAAGGCTACATCGTGGTGGAGCCCGACCTGCTGAGCGGCATCGGCCCGGGCGGCGGCGGCTCTTCGAGCTTTGCCGGGCAGGAGGCCGCTGTGAGCGCCGTGTCCACACTTGATCCCGCGCAGGTGATGTCCGACCTGAACGCGGCAGCCGACTACGGTGAAAAACTGCCCGCCTCGAACGGCAAACTGGCGGTGGCCGGTTTTTGCTGGGGTGGCGGCAAGAGTTTTGCCTTCAGCACGCAGCGCGCCGACCTCCAGGCCGCCCTGGTTTTCTACGGGCCGCCCCCGCCGGACGCGGCGATGGGCGGTATCCACGCGCCGGTTTACGGCTTTTACGCCGAAAAGGACGCGCGCATTACCTCCACCGTTCCCGCAACGGCCGCTGCCATGAAAGTTGCGGGCAAAATGTATGAGCCGGTCATCTACCCTGGCGCGGGACACGGCTTTATGCGCGCCGGTGAAGCTCCGGATGCAACGCCCGACAACAAAAAGGCGCGGACCGAAGGGTTTGCGCGCATGCTGGCCGTGCTCGGCAAGCTGAAGTAAGCCGGGCCGTATTCGCAGGTAAAAGTCGCAGTTGCGGTTCGAGCTAGGGTTGCGGCTTGTCGTAGTTCAGCATCCAGCCCACGCCGAACTGGTCGCGCAGCATGCCAAAGCGCGCACCCCAGAACGTGTCCTGGAGCGGCATGGTGACAGTCGCTTCGTCGCCGAGAGCGGCAAACAAACGGTCCTGTTCTTCGGTGCTGTCGCAGTCGACCGTGAGCGAAAAGTTTTCGCCGACTTGCGACGGCTTTTCCGGTACCGCGTCCGATGCCATCAGCGCATATGGGCCGAGGTTCAGATTTGCGTGAAGAACGAGGTGGGCGTCTTCCGGCGAACCTTGCTGGCTTTCGCCATAAGTGGACAGACTGAGCTCTCCGCCGAGCGCGGCCTGGTAGGCGGTCATGGCCTCACGGCAGTTGCCGTTGAACATCAGGTAAGTGACGAGCCTTTTCATGCGGTAGGTTTCCCTCGGCTACGACGCCAGAGTAGACGCAAAACCGGGGCTCGTCCATCAAAAATCAGGCAACCGCCCGCGCCCCATCCGCGGCACGGCAGCGAAAGATGTCGGGCTTGATCCCTGTCTGCTCCTGGTAGGCGCTGCCCACCGCTTGCATAAAAGCGGCGGCATGCTGCTCCTCGACCAGGTTAACCGTGCAGCCCCCGAAGCCGCCTCCCGTGAGCCGAGCACCCACCAGGCCGGGCTGGCGGTTGGCGAGCTCGACCATCAGGTCGGCTTCCGGGCAGCTGGCCTCGAAGTCGTCGCGATAGCTTGCATGGGCCTCGGCCATCAACTTTCCCAGTTCGCGCAGGTCGCCGCGCTCAAGCGCGGCAGCGGCGGCCTCCGCGCGCAGGCTGTCGGTGATAATGTGACGCGCGCGCTTTAAGACATTGAGCGGCATCTCGCGGCCCCATTGCTCCAGATCGGCCGGGGTGGCATCGCGCAGCAGTGCGATCTCCGGCCGGTGCGCGCGCAGGGTCGCGGTTGCCTGTTCCACCTCGGCGCGGCGCGTGTTGTACTCGCCCCCCGCGTGCGAGTGCTTGACCATCGTGTTGCAGATCAGCAGGTTCAGGCTCGCTGGAATCGGCGCGAGCTTGTAGGCGAGCGAACGGCAGTCCAGCAGCAGCGCATGGTCGCGCTCGCCGCAGCAGGCTACAAATTGGTCCATGATGCCGGTATTCGCGCCGACATAGTCGTTCTCCGCCGACTGCGCGAGCTTCGCCATCTCGGGCTTCGGCAACTCGGTCCCATTGAGCGAGAGCAGAGCCAGCAGCGTCGCGACCTCGATGGAGGCGGACGAGCTCAGACCCGCGCCGATCGGCACATCGCCGTCGATCGACAGCGCAAAGCCGGGTATCGCGATGCCCTTGTCGCGAAGCACATGCAGCACACCCAACGGGTAGTCGCTCCAATGATGCGAACCATGGTCCGGCAGCGAATCAAGCCGGTGATCGACACGCTCATCGAAGTTGACCGAGTAGATGGAAAGCGTCCCGTCACTGCGAGGCGCGATCGCGGCCACCGTTGCGAAATCGATGGCCGCCGGCATGACAAAACCGCCGGCATAGTCAGTGTGTTCGCCGATCAGGTTTACGCGGCCCGGGGCTGAAAACACCCCCGCGGCTTCATCGCCGAAGACGCGCCGGTGCGTTGCCTTCAGATCCCGTGCCGCTGCCTGTGTGTCCAATGCCTTACCTTTCCTCCACGCGTTCGACCTCAAGCCGGAGCCGCCATCGCCTGGTTTCGCCTGCCTCCAGGTACGAGCCGCCACCGTGGGCGAGCGAGTCCACGAGTGAGTCCACGGGCAGATTACAGGGTTCCAGCGCGACCGTGTAGCCCTTCTTCGCTTTTGGATCGTTCGGCCAGCCGCCGTAGCAGATCCACAGCCCCAGCACCGGCGCTTCCTTTGGGTCAAAGTGCAGCGTCAAACGCGTCCGCAACGTTTTGCGTTCAATGGCGGCCCAGCCCTCCGGGGGCGCGGGCAACACGAGCTTGTCGCCAACGCGGGCGTCCGGATCCAGCGCGAGCGAAACATCGAGCGCTTCTCCATCCAGCGCGTTTGTGGTTAGCGGCCAGGGGTGATCGCTGTTTGCCGCACCCAGCCGCCCATTGGCGGAAGCTTCCGCCGTCACCGACTTCACCGATGGGGGCAGAATGATGCGGTCATAAGGAAAGATCGCGAACAGCGGGTGCGTCGACCAGCCATACGGGACGCGCGCGCCGCCTGTATTTGTCACCGCGTAGTCAAGATGGAGATTGCCGTCGTCAAGCCGCAGCGCGCGCTCAAACAGCAGCGGCAGCGACGTTCCGTTTGCGTGCATGCGCACCGTCGTCTCCGTTGCTTCATCCACCGCGAACGGGACGCGCCAAAAATCTCCGTGGTCCTCGATGCTTGCCGTTTTCCCTTCGCCGTAGGAAACCTTGCAGGGGCCGATCGAGGGCAGGCACTCATCCCATCCGCTGCCGTCGGACGCATCAAACGGCTCGGTAGCCGTTCTCGCGGCATAGGGCTTGAGCGGCGATTGCAGCAGTTCGCCGCCGCTGCCGGCCAGCGCGATGGAAGAAACTTTGCCGCCCAGCTCCGGAAGCACCTCGATTCGAAGGTGCGCGTTGGTCAGGACGCGACGGCCCCAATCACTGTTGCCTGATGTTTGCTGCGTTTCCTCTGCCATTTGTTGCTTCTCCGTGTGCGGCCTGGAACAAAGCCTGCCTGCGGGGCCAATCACGCCCGTGTGTGCATTCGGTCAGGGCTGCAAAACTCACCCGTCCCACCTTTCAGATGCTGGCTCGCCCGCAGCGCCGGTTGCCCTTGCCGGCCGAGCTCAAATATTTCCGCCAGGAGCGAGTACGAACGAAGCCGCGCCCCGTGGCTATGCACAATGGTGTTGACCAGAACCTCGTCGATCCCAAGGGAGGTCACCATGCCGCCCAGCTCGCGTTGAACCGTTTCCGGGCTGCCGACGAAGTAGCGTGGAAACTCGCCTTCTTCGCCGGCGAACAGGAAAGACAGCTCCGTGTCTCCAAGGCGCAGATGGCGCGCGGCCTCTTCCGGGGTCGCCACCGGCCGCCGGTCACCCTGCCGGATGCGTCGCTGCAGCAGGCGCACACTGCCGGCGAGCCATTGCGCTTCCTCGTCCGTATCGGCGACAATCACGCCGATCGCCGCGGCGGCGTGCGGGGCTTGCAGATAGCGCGAAGGCTGAAACATACGGCGGTAGGTTTCGGTCGCGGCACGGGTCGCTACCGGGCTGAAAAAATGCGCAAACGCGTACGGCAAACCCAACTGGGCCGCGGCGGAAGCGCCCCACAGGCTTGAGCCCAGCATCCAGACCTGCGGGCCGCCGGGCATCGCCGGCGACAACTGCACGCGCCCAAACGGGTGCCCCGCGGGAAAGCCCTCGCCCAGCCACGCCAACAGTTCTCCCATCTGCTCCGGGAAGTCGTCTGCCGGCAAGCCTTTGCGATCGCGCCGCAGCGCCTGCGACTCGACCGGGCCACCGCCGGGCGCGCGGCCGACGCCGAGATCCACGCGGTCCGGGTACAAGGCATGCAGGGTCCGAAACGCTTCAGCGACTTTCATGGGCGCATAGTGTGGCAGCATGATGCCGCCTGAGCCGATGCGAATGGTACCGGTTTCCGCGCCGATCCGCGCCAGCATCACCTCCGGCGCGGAGCAGGCCAGGGTTTCCATCGCATGGTGCTCCGACATCCAGAAGCGCGTGTAGCCCAGCGGCTCGGCATGGCGCGCCAGCTCCACCGAGCGTCGCAGCGCCTCGCCCGCTGTTGTGCCTTCGGCCACCGGAGCCTGGTCCAGTACGCCCCAACTCACCCCGTTTGCGCTCACGGCCTCGCGACCCTCCACATGCATTCGATGTGGGGCGGACCGGGAAGGCTCAGGCTTATGGAACTACATCAGCAGCCGCGGCCCGTTTCGTTGCAGCCGCATGTACACCTCGCGCAGCCCGTGCACGCAGGGCTCAAACGATCGGCTGAGCCGCCCGAACAAAGGCGCTTCGCGCTCGTACTCAAACAGGTTGAACTGCGACACCACCCAGTAGCTTTCCTGCCCGGCCCGAACCATCGATTGCAAACGCTCGGGCGTCGCGGCGGTGCTCGGGGCCATGCCGGCGGAAAATAGCAGGTAGTCGCCGATGTGCTTGCGCAGCCGGCGCTCCACGTCAAATGACTCCGCGGTGCCGTGCACCGGGTCGGCGGCGAGCAGCAGCCGGTCCAGCTCGCGCACCGGCCGGCCCTGCTCGTCGGTGACCGGGTACAGTTTGTCGGTCGAGGAGAACTCGGTCAGCATGTCGGCAACGTAGGCCACAATCTCGTGGTCGCGCCCGTCTCGGTCGCGCGGCAGCACATCGCGGAAACAGTCGCGCACCAGCTCGTGAAAGATGCGACGCAGGGGGTGGGTGGGCGAGATCATGGCAGGGTTCCTCCTTAGCTCAGCGTGTGTCTCTTCTATCGGCCTCTTCGCTCTGTGATTCCAGAAACATCGCACGGGAAATCCGCTGTCGCAAGCACGGAGGTCACGCGGATCGGATTTCGTTGGCAGTCGGGGAGTTTGTTTGCGAAGCATTCACACACGTGCGACCAAAGACAGCGTAAGCTGCGCTGCGAGGCCCTCCCCCCATGCC
>CAXTWU010000131.1:0-6563 GCA_964248025.1 uncultured Acidobacteriaceae bacterium
CCTTGCCCAACTCGGGCAGCTTGCGGGGGCCAAACACCAGCAGCGCGATCACAAGCACAAACAGGAGATGAGTGGGGGTAAACAGGTTGTCCAGCATATGGGATTGCCCGCCATGCTCGTTGCGGGGCTTTCCTCCATCCGTCCGATTGTCTCATACCGGCAAGACACCTGGTCGGCTGCCGCTTTTAGCCGGTCTGCCCGCGACCGGCCGCAAGGCGCGCCGACAGCATGCTGTAAAACGCAGGGAGGCTTTCCCCGGCACCGAGGGTGAGCCGCCGGTGCACTTTTACGGTGGGATACAGCCGAGAGATCGCCCTTTCCGGGCCATTTTCCATCTCAAGGGTGGGCACGGCCAAGTCGCTGCCAGGGTAGACCGACATGGCCCAGTGGCCGCCGTGCAGACGCCGCAGCAGCTCACCGAACCAACTGCCCCATAGCAGGGTCCACCAGTCGCCGTCGGCTGGCGGCAGCGGCTCGGGCGCAGGGCAAAGCCGGTTCAGCATGCGTTCCAGGCGATCGACCGAGGCCACATTCCAATCGAGCTCCTCGTGAAAGTCGACGCGCGCGATCGCCACCGCTTCCTTCGCGTACTCCTCAAGCATGGGCTCCAGGCCGCTCCACTTCCTGTCGCCCAGGCGCTTGCGCGCCTCACTGTCTCGCTTGCCCACCCTCCAAGCGTACAGCAGCCGCCTTGCTGCCATGTACAGTTGTGGGAGGTGTTCCGGAGGGTTCTGTTGTTCTGTTTTTCCACTCGCTTTACCCCATGCGTTCCGCCCGCCGTTGCCGCCCTGCTGTTTACGCCGTTTGTGTCGCCGGCCTTGTGGGCGCAGGCGCCCCAGTATCACCCGCCGGTTGTGGCCGCCAACAGCACGCTCGCAACCGTGACCTACAACAACCGTTTTGAGGTGTATGGCGGTCTGGCTTACTCGCACTTCAACGCAGGCCCATCGCTGCTGCAGGGCGCAAACCTGGGGGGTCTCGACATCCAGGGAGCCTGGTTCCTGACTCACAAGTGGGCCGCGGTCGCCAACGTGCGCGGCTATCTGGGCACCAGCGGCGCGGCACCCAATATCTACGGCATCAAGGGGCCATTTGTCAGCGAGTATATGGCCCTGGGTGGCCCCGAGTACCGCCTGGCCTCCAACCAGCACGCTTCCCTTACGCTTCACGCGCTGGCCGGCGGCACCTACGGCTACTTCAGCTCCGGGCTCAAGGATGGATCGTTGAAGATCAAGCCGGGCATCGTCGGCTTCTACGACAACCAGTTCGCCTTTGCGAGCGCCATCGGCGGCTCCATCGACCTGAACCGCTCGCCGCGGCTGGCTTTTCGCATCTCGCCCGATGCCATCGTCACCGACTACAGTTCAAGCGGCAAAGGCGATTTCAAGGAGCAGTTCGGCATCTCCGTCGGCCTCGTCTACCGCTTCGGCCGTTCCATCGACCCAAGCCGCGCCGGCACGCCTCGTCCGCCGGTGCGGTAAAGACAAGACCCCCTGCGCGGGAGGCGCCCACTTCGTGGGGTGTATACCTTCAAGTCAAAAGCCTCCCTCGTAGTTCCGAGGGAGGCTTTGACTTGAACGAGGACCCGTCCCGGAGGGACCGCCAGCCGCGCAGGCGGTCTTAGTTCTTCAGCGGCAGCATGCGGTACAGGATCAGTTCGTCGCGGTCTTCGTCGTCAAAGGCGTGCCAGTGGGCAACGGCGAGGAGCTTGTAGCCGGCGTCCCGGATGTCCTCGAGTGTGCCGGGGTCGAGATCGTTCCACTGGGCATACCAGGCGGGCCGATAGCGCCGGATTCGGGCCGGTAAGTCATCGGTACCGAAGTCGTCGCACAAAGCGGGCAGGTGGGTGAACAGGGTGATCTCATCGCCGGAGATGGACAGCAGCAGGCGCCTGCCGTCGAGCGGGTGGGCGTTGATATAAGCCGTCAATCCTTGAGCCGCGCTTTGCCACGAGTACTGGGGGTGAGTGGCATACCACCAGGTCTGCCGCACCTCGCGAACAAACAGCACCAGCAGCGCAAAAGCGGCAATGGCTCCCAGCGGGCGGCTGTGGCGCACCACCGTTTCTGCGCCCAGCACCGAAACAAATACCACCGGGTACAGCAGCACCATGTAGTAGCGCGGCTGCGGATTGTTATGCCAGCCGGTAAAGAAGATATAGCCGGACGCGGCCAGCAACGAGGCCCACAGCAGGGGCGAACGGCGCATTGAGGGGAAAAACGCCCCCATGGCCAGCAACAGCAAGGCCGCACATACCAGCGGCGGGCCGACCCACAGCAACCCGTGTGCCGCCCACCAGAAAGCCATCATTCTGCCGCCGAGCGTCGGCGGCCGCACCCACTGGTTAGCCGCGAACAGGTAGTGGTAGTCCAGCGGGTGCGCGTGGAGCGCCCACCCCACATAGGCCAGCCAGGGTACGGCACCGCCCAGCATCGCCCACCCCACATCGCGCTGGAGACGGCGCGGTTGCCAGCCAGCCGCGAAGCTGAGCAGCACCCCGGTGGCCGGCAGCAGAAAAACTGCGGTGGTCTTGGTGAGCACGGCCAGGCAGCCCAGCAGTCCCACGGCCAAAAGCGCGAGGGTCCGCCGGCGGCCGCGCCACCGGTGCAGGCGCAAGACAAGCCACCATGCCACGAGGGTCCAGAATGAAAGCAGCGGCTCAAGGATCGCCAGACGGCTAAAGGCCCACAGGTACGCGCTGCCGGCCAGCAGCAACACCCCGGCCTGCGCCGCGGTCCGCGAGGCGCCTGCCGCGCGCAGCACCGCGTAGCTCAGCAGCAGATTGCCGGCGAGCACAACCAGGGCCAGTCCGCGCGCCGCTTCCGGGCTTACGCCTGCCACCTGGAACACCAGCCAAAGCAGCGCGGGCCACACGGGCAACGCGACCGAAGGGTTGAAGTCGCCCGGCAGCAGGGCATGGCCAAACAGCGTAGAGCGCATCGCGGCGTTGCCGTACCAGCCCTCGTCTGTGTACTTGCTGTAGTCCATCCAGGGCGAGTTGTTCGGAAAATCAGCCCCGAGATGCGCCCAGTGCAGTGCCCATAATGCGACGATGGCGAGGGTCGCCAGTGCATGCGAAATGCCGCGCGCGCCGAAAGCTCTACTCGTAGGCAAGGGCGTCGATAGGATCCTTTCCGGCCGCCTTGAGGGCGGGGTAAGCGGCCCCCAGAACAGCGCCAAAAAAGGCGATCAGCAGCGCACGCACCCACCACTCCGGCGGCACCAGAAACGAGAGCGTGGGAAAGCGGTAGTTCAGAATCGCTTTGATGGCAGTTGTGATCAGGACGCCCAGAATGATGCCGACCACCGTGACCAGCGCCGCCTCGCGAAGTATGGAAGAAAGAACATAGCCCCGGGAAGCACCCAGCGACTTCAGGATGCCGATCTCGCGCGTCCGCTCGCTCACTGCTGTGTACATGGACTGAAAGATCACCAGGAAGCCGACGATCACCGCGATGGTGATGACGGAATAAAGCGCCGGCGTAAAGGCCGGCAGGTGCGCCGGGGTAATCATGGCCAGAAACGCCGTCAGCGACTGCACCTTGTACTCCCTCAAACCGGGCGTGTTGTGGATCTCCTGCTCGATCAGCGGCTCGTTGGCAGGATGGTCGGAGCGAAGATAAAAAAGCGAGGCGTTTTTCGGGGTGCCGATCAGCGCCGCTAGCGTCCGGATGGGTACAAACTTGCGGCTGCCCTTGCCGCGCTCCACGATGCCGCAGATCCGAAAAGGATGTCCCGCAACCTGGATGGTGTCTCCAACGTGAAAGCCCTTGTCGCTACGCGCAAACAGCTCATCGACGATCGCGTCGTTCGGCCCCTGGAAAGGCCCGCCGCTGAGAAATACGAAGGGGCGCAAGGCGTTGTAGCTCGGGTAGTCGATGCCCCAGATGGTTTCAACCGAGCCGACCGTGCTGAGGTTGGTCACGACCGGCGTGGCCACCGCAACATGCGGCAGCTTTGCCAGCACGCCCGCAACCGAGGCCGGAACCGGGGCACCGCCCAGAGCGGAGATAAAGCTCGCGTTCGCGGGCTGCACGATGGTGTCGGCACCGATGCCGCTGGTTTCGGCCTTTGAGTTCGAAAGAATCCCGAGCATGATCCCGACAATCGAAAGAATCATGACCACTTCAACCGCCACGGCGAGCATGGTCACAATGGTGCGGACAGGCCGGTAAAGCAGGTTGCCGACAATGAGCTTGTTCATAGGGAGGCAGGAAAAGCGAAGCTGTACTCCCCTGAGTCTAGCAAAGCGCCTGCGAGCAAGCATGCGGCAATCTGTTGAGTGATATTGCCGAAGCAAATGCCGATTCCGGTAGGGTTATTTTAGTCACTGAACGTTTTGACGCTTTAAGCCGAAGAACACTAACGTGGGTGTTATGGAAGTTCTCAGAAAGCCAGGACGGGGAGTATGGGACAGTTTGGACAGGACCTGCGCCAGGAACGGGAAGCGCGCGGCGTGGCGCTCGACAACATCTCGGGCGTGACCAAGATCAACGGCCGGCACCTGCTTGCACTGGAGCAGGAAAACTTCGCTGCACTTCCCGGGGGCGTGCTGAATAAGGGCATTGTGCGCGGCTATGCACGCGCCTGCGGCATGGACGAGGAAGTTTGGGTCGACCGCTACCTGTCGGCCTACCGGCAGAGCGGCCAGTTGAAGGACGACGACCAGGGCTGGATCGAGTTTGCCGAGAACGTCGGCAAATCGCGCAAGGTCGAGGACGAGGAGCCCGATAAGCGGCTCCGGTGGGCCGGGGTCGGGGTGATGATGGCAATCCTTTTTCTCTTTTCCTGGTATGTTTGGGCGTTTGTGGCGGGCCGTTCCGGGGCGCTCGCCCCGGTGTCCGGCAGCATCCATGCGGCTGTGCAGGCTGGGTCTTCCCCTTCCCGCTAGGTAAATTGTTTTTGGCTTCGCCCCTTGAGCCGATAGGCTAGTGAACGCATGCCCTTTTTCTCTCGCGACACTGCCATTGCCGTCGCCGTCTGCGTTTTGATCCCTCTTCTTGCGATTCTTCTTTGGCGCGCCCGGTACTCGCGTTATCCGTGGCTGTTGTACGTCTGTGCGGCGTACCTGGCCCTTCTGCACGGCGTGTGGATCGTCGGCCTGCTCGGCAGCCCCATGTTTTCCTCGGGTTTTGCCACGCTGGAATTGTTGACCTTTCCCTGGAGCATGGCAGTGGTGTGGAACCGGACCATGGCCGGTTTTGACACCACGCCCGACCTGCTGCTCAACTACGCCCGTTTTGTGCTGGGTTTCGGGGGCCTCCAGGCACTTTTTCTGGTGCTGTTTGTTTGGGAGTTGAAGCTTGCACCCCTGCGGCGGCGCAAGGCTCGCCGCCCCCCTACAACACGCTTCTGAGTCGGCTCCTGGTTCGCTTACAGCGCAACACTGAGCCCGGCTATCCCCCTAGGATAGGATGGATTGTTGGCACCGCTGTGGGCCGGCTTCCTGCACCGATGCCGCCGGCCCGCCGAGCTCCCCTTGTGTGGCTCCGCCTCCCTTCAACCAGGGCGGCCCGGCGACCGAAGGGAACCGGTCGCGCTCGCCCTTGGAGGAAGCACCCTTGTCTCAACGCGATAAGCTTCTCTTTACCTCGGAGTCGGTCACCGAGGGTCACCCCGATAAGATCGCCGATCAGATCTCCGATGCCATCCTGGACGCCTGCCTCCAGCAGGACCCCTACGCGCGCGTCGCTTGCGAAACCCTTACAGCCACCGGCCTGGTCGTCATCGCCGGCGAAATCACCACCAAGGCCTACGTCGACTTTCCGACACTGGTCCGTAACGTGGTACACGATATCGGCTACAACAATGCGGTATACGGCTTTGACTCCAACACCTGCGCCGTGATCTCGACGATCAACAAGCAGTCCGGCGACATCGCCATGGGCGTCGATACGGGCGGTGCCGGCGACCAGGGCATGATGTTCGGCTTTGCGACGAACGAGACGGAGGAGCTGATGCCCCTGCCCATCTCGCTCGCACACAAGCTCACACGCCGGCTGAGCGCGGTGCGCAAGAGCGGGCAGCTCCCTTATCTACGGCCTGACGGCAAGAGCCAGGTCACGGTCGAGTACAGCGCGGCCGGCAAGCCGGTGCGCGTAGACGCGGTCGTTATTTCCACCCAGCACGCTGAAGAAATCTCTACCGAGCAGCTGCGGGCCGATGTGCTCAAGGATGTCATCCAGGTGGTGATCCCGGCGGCACTGCTGGACGCAGATACCAAGTACCACATCAACCCGACAGGGCGTTTTGTGATCGGCGGCCCGATGGGCGATACCGGGCTGACCGGCCGCAAAATCATCGTCGATACCTACGGCGGCATGGGGCGGCACGGCGGTGGCGCGTTTTCCGGCAAGGACCCGACAAAGGTGGACCGCTCGGCGGCCTATATGGCCCGCTATATCGCGAAAAACATCGTTGCAGCGGGCCTGGCCGACCGTTGCGAGGTGCAGCTGGCCTATGCCATCGGCGTCGCGGAGCCCGTGTCCGTGCTGATCGATACATTCGGTACCGGCAAACTGGCGGCAAGTGATCTGCAGGCACTGGTCCGTGAGCATTTTGAG
>CAXTWU010000132.1:0-6521 GCA_964248025.1 uncultured Acidobacteriaceae bacterium
CGGCGCGCGCGGCGACCATGCGTGAGGAGTGGCAGCCGGGCGTCGAGATCGACGCAGTGAGCGAGATGATGCGGCTGGCGCTGCAAGTGGTGGCGCGCACGATCTTTGACACGGATGTGACAGAGGACGTGCAGACGATCAACACGGAAGTGAACGCGATCATGGACCTGTACAACTTCCTGATCGCGCTGCCGAAGGCCGAAGCGTTGCTGCACCTGCCGATTCCAGGGCTGATGCGGTTTAAGCGCGCACGCCGGCGCTTGGACACGGTGGTGCACCGGATGATCGACCAGCGACGGTCCCTGGGATCGGAGTACGACCATGGCGACCTGCTGTCGATGCTGCTGAACTCGCGCGATGAAGAGCGCGACGGCAGCAAGCTGAATGACGAGCAGGTGCGCGATGAGGTGACGACGATCTTTCTGGCCGGGTACGAGACGGTGGCCAACGCGCTGGCCTGGACATGGCTGCTGCTCGCGCAGAATGGGGACGCGGAAGCGAAGATGCACTCGGAGATCGACGCGGTGCTGGGTGGGCGGCTGCCGACGCTGGCCGATGTGCCGCAGCTGCGCTACACGGAGATGGTGTTGTCGGAGTCAATGCGGCTGTACCCGCCCGCCTGGGCGATGGGGCGGCAGGCGACGGCGGCGATTGAGCTGGGGCCGTACCGCTTGCCGGCAGGGACGTATTTCTTCTTCAGCCAGTACATTATGCAGCGCACGGCGGAGCACTTTCCTGATCCGTTGCGGTTTGACCCGGAACGGTTTACGCCGGAAGCAAAGGCGGCACGTCCGAAGTTCGCCTACTTCCCTTTCGGCGGGGGCAACCGGCAGTGTATCGGCGAGTCGTTCGCGTGGATGGAAGCGATTTTGCTGACGGCGACGATCGCGCAGAAGTGGCGTTTGCGCCTGGTGCCGGGGCAGCGGATCGAGGTGCAGCCGAAGATCACGTTGCGTTCGAAGTACCCGATCCGCATGGTGCCGGAGTTAAGACGGCCGGAGCTGCGTGGGTGAGCCGCTGGGACACCCCGAGCACCGAGCGCACGATGCGAGGCGGGCGGGCAGTAGCGGCGGAGCTGCCGCGTGGGCCGGGCGGACGGCCGTTGTGCCGGTGGTGCGCGATGGAGATCGTCGGGCGGCGGCGCACCTTTTGCTCGAATGATTGTGTGCACCAGTGGCGGCTGCGGACCAGCCCGGCGTACCTGCGTGATGCAGTGCTGGAGCGGGATAAAGGCGTTTGCGCGCGGTGTACGGTTGACACGCTGGCGGCGTACCGGCTGTTGAAGCGGGCTCGCAACGAACGCCGGGCCGAGCTGCTGGGGAAGTGGGGTCTGCTTGCACTCCGGCGGAAGAGCCTGTGGGATGCCGACCATATTGTGCCCGTGGTCGAGGGTGGCGGGGAGTGCGATCTCGACAACATCCAGACGCTATGCGTGCACTGCCATCGTGTGGTGACGGCGGCGCTGCGGAAGCGTTTGCGGCGCGGCCGTGAAGAGCCGGGAGCGAGCGCGGCGCTGCTACGATAATCGCTGGGCCCGGATGGCGAAACTGGCAGACGCAGCGGACTTAAAATCCGCAGACCCTTGCAGGTCGTGGGGGTTCAAGTCCCCCTCTGGGCACCATGATCGCTTCCCTTGTTTCATCCAGCAGCTAGGCGGTCCAGGCCATCCAGGCGGGTCGGGTACGAGTCAGCGCGTCCGGCCTGCAGAGGGCGTCCGACTTTGTTTGTATTCGATCGTTTACTGCCAATTGCGGACGGGCCGGCAGGTCGTCTCTGAAAACAGCAGTTTGGCGGGAATGGAACAGGGCCCGCACGGGGTCTTTCCACGACGTTCGACACTTACCGTGTCCTGATCTAAGCCATCACGGACACGGGTCCACTCCGAAGCCTATAATTCGCTGCTGTCAGCGGACCCGGGTCAGAACAAGCCTTCTGAACCTGCCCGGCAGCCTGCGGATGGTGGGTCGTCGCAGCGGTAGCCGCGCCGGGCCCGACAGAGAATTACGACAATCACCCCAACACGGAGCTTCCATGCGATCGAACCAGAAACCTACCAAGCCTTTTCTTGCGGGCTTGCTTGCATCCGCGGCGACCCTTGCCACAGCGGGCGCACAAACTGTCACGGTGTACCAGACCAACGGCGACGGGTCAGTCCTGCTCGCGAACCAGCCTTCGGTTTCCTTTGGGTCGAGCGGTGGAAGCACGACCATCACCGTGAACCCCAATACCAAGTTTCAGCAGATGGATGGGTTCGGCGCGTCCATGACCGATTCGTCCGCTTCGCTGATCTACAACAAGCTGAGTGCCTCTCAGCAAAGCGCGTTGATGAAATGGTTCTTCAGCACCTCGGGCATCGGGCTTAACTGGCTCAGGCAGCCGATGGGCGCCAGTGACTTTACGGCCCAGGGTAATTTCAGTTACGACGACATGCCCTCCGGCCAGACTGACGTCAACCTGAACAATTTTTCCATCGCCAAGGATCTCACCTATACGATCCCCGTGCTGAAGCAGGCCTTTGCCGTGAACCCCAACATCAAGGTGCAGCTGCTGCCGTGGAGCCCCCCGGCCTGGATGAAGACCAGCGGGACGATGAACGGCGGCAACTTCAACGACAGCTACTACAGCTCGCTTGCACAGTACTTCGTCAAATCCGTTCAGGCCTACCAGGCGCAGGGTATCCCGGTGTATGCCGTTTCGGCGCAGAATGAGCCCGAGTATTCAACAGGCAGCTACCCGAGCGAAAGCTTTTCTTCGAGCGAAGAAGCGGCATTTATCGGCGGCTCTCTGGCTCCGGCGTTTTCCAGCGCCGGCCTGAGCCCAAAGATCCTTGGCTACGAACATAACTGGAACGACCCATCGTACCCTGAGGCTGTTCTGAGCAACAGTGCGGCCTACAATGCCGTTGCCGGGACTTCGTGGCACTGCTACTCCGACGTTTCGGGTATAACCAACCAGACGGCGGTTCAAAACGCGTACCCCAACAAGGGCCAATGGTTTACCGAGTGCAGCGGTTCGACGACCGGAGCCTTCGGCAGCGATTTGGCCTGGGGCCTCGAGCACCTGATTATCGGAAGCACCCGCAACTGGGCCAAAAGCGTGAGTGAATGGAATCTCGCGCTTGACCAGAACTCCAATCCAACCAACGGGGGCTGCAACAACTGTCGCGGCTTTGTGACGATAAATACCGGCGTCAGCCCGGCTACGGTCACTTACAACGTCGAAAACTATATCTATGGCCATGCAGCCAAGTTCGTGGTTCCCGGCGCATACCGCGTGGACTCGAACTCGGCCGCTGCCCAAACGGGCGGCATTGAGGATGTCGCTTTCCTGAATCCAGACGGATCGATGGTAGTGATCGTGTTCAACGACGCGAGTTCATCGACTAAGTTCAATGTGAATTACTCGCCCAATAACACGACGTTTGCCTACACTCTTCCGGCCCAGTCTGTAGCGACCTTTACCTGGATGCCGGGCTCGACCGGTACCACAACCACGGTTCCGGCCGCTCCTTCCAGTTTGACTGCCACTGCCGCATCCAGCAGCCAGATCAACCTGAGCTGGACGGCGAGCTCCACCTCGGGTGCGACCTACAACGCGTACCGCAGCACCACGAGCGGCTTTGCGCCGGCTGCGGGCAACCTGGTCACGAGCGGAGTTACAGGAACGACTTACTCAGACACCGGACTGGCTGCGTCGACGGCTTACTACTACTTGGTGCAGGCGGTGAACTCGGCGGGGTCCTCGGCGTCGTCGAACCAGGCGAGCGCGACCACCTCGGCTGCTGCCGCGGGAGGCACCGTTTCAACCACCGCTTATTACCAGATCGTAAACAAGGCGAGCGGCAGCTGCGTTGACCTTACCGGGGGAAACACGGGCAACGGCACTGTTCTGCAGCAGTGGGCGTGCGGTGCCGGCAACCTGAACCAACAGTGGAAGTTCACGCCCGCGAGCGGAAGCTACTACGAGGTGACTCCGCATGCCTCGAGCACGGTAGCCTGGGACGTGGTCAATGTGGGCACGACGCCCGGCACCAACATGCAGCTGTGGACCTATGGCGGCGGTCTCAACCAGCAGTTCCAGCCTGTGTTGCAGTCGTCCGGGTACTATGAGTTCATCGACCACAACAGCGGTTTGTGCCTGAATGTTCCGGGGGGCGTGACGACCAACGGCCAGCAGTTGCAGATCAATACCTGCAACGGGTCGACCAGCGAGGCGTTTACGCTGAACCAGCAGTAATGAGCGCAGCGCCAACGGAAGGGCTCGGGCTATGGCCCGAGCCCTTTTCCTTTTAAAAGCAGACCTGCCGGCGCGAGGGGTTTCGGGCCTGCGAGTGCGTGAGGCAGCGTGACGGGTTGTGAAACACGGACCGCGGTGGTCAGTTGTCTGATTTTCCGGGGCGGGCCGCGTGGAGCTGGGGGCCGAGGAGGTTGGAAAAGTCGTAGTTGTCGAGGCGGTCGTCGTCGATGGTCCACAGCATGGCGCCGAGCAGGCCCGGGTAGCCGCCCGGGGTTTGCAGCCGATAGCCCGCACCGGCTTCGGGTTGGCCGGGCAGTTTTCCGGTCATCAGGTAGCCGATGGCGCGACTGGCGAGCCCGGGCGGATCATAGTTCTCAAGAAAGCCGACGGCGACCTTGCCGGCCGGCAAAGGCGGAAAGAACCGATCGGGGTCGCCGCCGGCCGGGAAGCCGCGCAACAGGAGTTCGGTGACGGCTGCGTAGTAATCGACAGTATGCGACTGGTGGATTTTGCCATCGAGACCCTCAAGCGGCGGGGTGTTGTAGTTCTGCACGTCCACAAACGACAGGATGTCGCGCAGCGCATGCGTGATGGGCAGGTAGGAACCGAACTGGCCGCCATAGGTGACGAAGCCGGCCGGCAACTGCGGGCCTTCAGGCACCAGGCTGATCATGAAGCCGGGTCCGAAGTGATCGTGCAGCTGCCGGAGCCCGGCGATGAGGTTGACGACCGAGGGAGTGGTCGGATGCCGAAAGTCGTTGTCGCCGGGCGCCAGAACGAGAGACGGAGTTTCAAAGTCGATGTCCACGCCGTTGAAGCCGTACTCCGAAATGATCTGTGCCACGGACGAGGTGAAGTCTGCGATGTGGGCCGGGTCATCCAGCTTGAAAAAGACACCCCCGCCGCCGAGTGAGATCATGACCTTTTTGCCGCGACGCTGGAGGTCGCGGACCTCGGCTTGGAACTGCGCCGGGTCCGGGCCGCTGGGGAGGCGAAAGCGCAGGGTCCCTTCGGGGGCGTCGCCGACGGGTGAGGCGAACGCAACGATGATGATGTCCCACTGCGGCGACACATCGCGAAGCGCAAAGGGCGCGTTGTTGGGGCCGTGCCCGGTCCAGTAGCCGATAAGCTTGTGCGCGGAGGGTAGGGGGGATGCCGGGACGGGGGTCGCCGAGGGCGGCATGGCAGGCGCGCCGCTGGAACAGGGCTCGGCGGGGCGCGGCAATGCCTTGGCATCAGGAAAGCTGTAAGTGCTGCCAGGCGCGTTGCCTTGTCCGAGATACCAGGGCAGGAGCGCGACATTCTGCAGGTGGTACGTACCGGCCAGGAAGCCGGGCGAGACGGCGAAGTTGTTTTTGCGGTTTGTATCCGTGGGTTGAAGAAGGAAGTAGGACGAGGCGATGCCGGTGCCGCCGCAGCCCAGCGATGCCTGCGCAAACAGCCAGGCCGGGACGGCATTGCCGGGCGTGGTCACGTTGAAGCCGTAGCGGGTGGGGTCGTGCCTGGGGTCGGCAACAAACTCGGCCAGCTGCTCGGTAAGCGGCTGGACGTCGCGGCTGGTGAGGATGGCGGGGGCGTGGCTGAAGTAGCTGCCAAGCACAAAGGACTGGCCGGAAGATGGATCAATGCCGTGGGTGCCGGAGCTGCAACAGATGGTGGCATCCCCGTCGACATAGTAGGTGGTGTTGTGGGTGAACGCGATGACGAGGGTGCCTTCGTGCCGGGGTACCTGGCTGAAGATCTGTTTCTCGAGAAGATCGATGTCAAGCACGGCGACGGTTCGCCCGGTCTTTGATGAAAGCAGATAGCCCGCGCCGGGCCCAACATCGACCGTGATGGGCTGGACCGTTGGCCGGCCGAGCAGGGTGTGCCAGTTGCCTGCTGCGGGCTGGGCCGAGGCTCGGAGACTGCGCCGCAGAAAAGCGTCGGCGTACTGCGTGGTACCTGCGGTGCCAAAGGGAAAGGGCGAAAACACGGGGGAAGCGAGTACTTGTTTTACATCGCTGCGGGCATCGAGCAGAACAGGCCGGCCCCCGGCCGCGCGTGGCGGAAACCGCAATGTGACCGGGAGGAGCAGCACGGGAAGCATGGTTGGGCCGCCAAGCGCCGGATCACGACCGGCCAGTGTGAAGGTGTGGTCCCGGACGGTGAGATCAAAGGTGGGGACGGTGCCTGTTGCTTGCACGGGAAGCTGCGGCGATGCCTGGGCAAGCAGCACCGGACCGGTCGTCGCGCACAGCAGAAAGCAGCCAAGCCTGGTTCGCATACTGCATTATCCACGACTG
>CAXTWU010000133.1:0-3185 GCA_964248025.1 uncultured Acidobacteriaceae bacterium
ACAAGGCTTCGAGCTTGTGGTGATTGGAGCGGCCGTACATGGTTTTCAGATGCACATTGGCACGGGCACCGCGCGCGAAGCCGTCAAAGAAGTCTTCAACCAGTTCGCTTTGCAGGTCGCCGACCAGTGTGGTTTTCACCTTGGTCTTAACTTTGCAGGCCACGCGGCCGCTCAGGTCCACCGCGGCGATGCCGAGCGTTTCATCCATCGGCATCAGGAAGTAGCCCGCGCGGTGAATCCCTTTTTTGTCGCCCAGCGCCTCGTCGAAGGCTTTGCCCAGGGCGATGCCGACGTCCTCGATGGTGTGGTGCTGGTCTACGTCCAGGTCGCCCTTGCAGGTCAGCTCGAGATCAAACGCGCCATGGCGCGTAAACAGCTCCAGCATGTGATCGAAAAAGCGGATGCCGGTTGAAATTTGGTACACACCGGTGCCCTCGATGGTGAGGTGCAAGGCAATTTTTGTCTCGGTGGTATCGCGCTGGAGCGCGGCAGTGCGCTTGCCCCCCTGCGTTTTGCGGATCTTCGGTTTGGACTGGGATGCTTCGCTCATGCGTGGACCTCGCTCTCTCCATGCGGCATCTCCTGGGCGAGCCAGCCGCGCAAGGCGTCATGGCAAAGACGCATCTGTTCGCGCGTGCCGATTGTGATGCGCACACAGCCTGTGCAGCCGGGGTCGGCGGAGCGGTCGCGCACCAGGATGCCGCGCGCCTGCATTGCGCGCGTGAACTCGTGGTGTTGCGGGCCGATGTCGAGCAGCACGAAGTTGGCGTGGGAAGGCCAGGTGCGAAACCCGAGCTTCTGGCACACGGTGTAAAACTCTGCGCGTGCCGCCGTGACCTCGCCCACGTACCAGTTGAGATATTCGGTGTCGGTGAGCGCCGGCGGCAGGCAGGCCAGCGCCAGCGCGTTGACGCTGTAGGGCGAGATCACGCGGCGTAGCCACTGCATGTTGGCTTCGCTTGTTGCAAGCAGCCCAAGCCGCAGCCCCGCCAGGCCGTAGGCCTTTGAAAAGGTACGCGCGACCACAAGATTGGGGTAGGCGTCGATGCAGTCGAGAACGGTTTCGCCGAAAAAGTGGAAGTACGCTTCATCGGCGAGCACCATGGCCTGCGGTGCCTGCCTTGCGATGGCCAGAATCTGTTCCCGAGCCAGCGTGGTGCCGGTGGGAGAGTTCGGATTGGCCAGCGCGACGAGGCGCGTGCGCGGTGTGATGGCGGCCAGCACCCGCTCATAGGGAAACGCGAAATCGCTCTCATCGGCTAGCACGGGCACGACCCTGGCGCCGGCAGCCGACGCGTACACCTCGTACATGGAGTAGGTCGGTACCGGCAGCAGCATCTCGTCGCCGGGGTCGAGGTAGGCCTGGCACAGGACGTGAATGGCCTCGTCGACGCCGTTGGTGAGCAGTACCTGTTCGGGTGGCAGGCCGAGACGGGATGCGACCAGCGCTTCCACCGGCGCGCGCTCGGGGTAGCGCGTCAGCTCGCCGGCCGAAACGCGGGCCAGTGTTTCGCGTACACGCGGCGAGCAGGCTAACGTGTTCTCGTTGAAGTCCAGGCGCAGCCCATCACGGTTGCCGAGCGGTGGGTGGTACTCCTTCATGGCGCGCATGGTTTCGCGCGGAGCCGGCGCGCTTGCGGAGGCTTGCGTGTTCATGCCCCCACCCCGCGCACGCGCACGGCTTCGGCGTGGCCCGCCAATCCTTCGGCCTCGGCGATGCGGATGGCCGCCGGGCCCAGCGTCGCCAGGCCTGTGGGCGAATACTGCTGCACGGTGATGAGCTTGAGGTAGTCGTACACGCTCAGGCCGCCGCGCAGACGTGCCTCGCCGCCGGTGGGCAGCGTGTGGTTTGGCCCGGACACATAGTCGCCCATCGGCTGCGGCGACCAGCGCCCGATGAAAACCGATCCTGCGTGGCGCACCCACTCGAGGTCCTGCGCCGAGTCCACCGTCAGGTGCTCGCCCGCCAGCCGGTTGGTGATCTCGTGCGACTCTTCAATCGAGCCGGCGACGACCGCGATGCCGCTGCGCGAGAGCGACAGCGCGGCGGTGGGATTTTTAAGCGCTTGCCGCTTGGTTTCAGCCGCGACGCGGCGAGCCAGCTCGGCCCGCGTGGTGATAAAAATCGCGACCGCGTCCGGGTCATGCTCGGATTGCGCGACGAGGTCGGCGGCGATCTCGGCCGGCTCCCCGGTTTCGCTGGTCACGACGATTTCGGTGGGTCCGGCCAGCATGTCGATACCGGCATCAAAGGCTACCAGCTTCTTCGCAGCCGTCACATACGCGTTGCCGGGGCCGACGATTTTGTCTACGCGCCGAAGGCTTGCCGTTCCGTAAGCGAGCGCGGCCACGGCCTGCGCGCCGCCCACCCGGTAAAACTCTGTGATACCGAGCAGCGCCGCGGTCGCCAGCACCTCCGGCGCGGGCCGGGGCGAGACCGCGACAATGCGTCGGACCCCGGCCACCTGCGCCGGAATCGCTGTCATCAGCAGCGTTGAAGGCAAAGGGTGCCGGCCGCCCGGCACATAGCAGCCGACCGAGTCGAGCGGCCGCACACGCTGGCCCACCGACAAGCCGGCCGTCGGCTCCCAGTCCCACTCGCCCGGCATCTGTTTTTCGGCAAAGCGGCGGATGTTGTCGGCCGCGGTCTCAAGTGCTGTGCGCAGTGCCGTCGGCAGGGCCGCGAGCGCCGCCTGCATCTGCGCGAGATCGACTGCCAGCGGCTCCTTCGCCTCCAACCCGTCCAGCTTCGCGCTCCAGGCGCGCAGGGCCTTTTCGCCGTCCTTGCGAACCGCGTTCACGATCCGCTCGGTCGCGGGCAGCACACGGGCATCCATGGCCGCTCCACGGCGTTCCAGCTCTGCAACGCGGGCGCGCCCCCTTCGGCCGCCCAGCCCTTTGGTGCGAACGATCTCCATGCGTCTCCCTTGCTACAGAACGACCTTGTTCAGGGGGTACTCGACAATACCGGTTGCGCCCGCCGCCTTGAGCCGGGGGATCACATCGCGCACAACGCCCTCTTCGAGGATGGTGTTGATCGCCGACCAGGTCCCGTTGCTGAGCGGCGAAACCGTTGGTGAGTTGAGCGCCGGCAGCACGGCGAGCACGGCCGCAAGCTGCGTTTGCGGCACGTTCAAGAGCAGCCCCACCTGCCCTTGCGCGTCGATCGCGCCCCGCAGCATCAT
>CAXTWU010000133.1:3285-6473 GCA_964248025.1 uncultured Acidobacteriaceae bacterium
TCGAGCACGCCCGAGTGCACGTAGCGCGCCATCTCCTGCGCACGGATCAGCATGCACTCGATCTCCCCGTCATCGATCTGCGGAAAGTACGACCGGCCATTGGCATAGATCTTCCAACCGGCCTTGGCAAACAGGTCGATGGTCGCGTCCTGCAGCGAGCCCTTGGGAATGCCAAGCCGAAGCTTTTTGGAGTCGGCCATGGCTACAGCACCTCAGCCGGAACTGCACTCGCCGGCGCTTCGCTTCTCATTGCCAGCGGTCGCATAAAGCAGCTCACCGTGCCCTCGTGGCACACCAGGCCGTCGCCTTCCACCGCAACGCGAAACAACAGTGTGTCCCGGTCACAGTCCGTCGCGGCGGAAAGCACGCGGAGGCGGTTGCCGCTGGTTTCGCCCTTGGCCCAGAGCTTGGATCGGGTGCGGCTCCAAAACGTGACGTAGCCTGTGTCCCGGGTCCGGCGATAGCTTTCCTCGTTTAAAAAGCCGACCATCAGGACCTCCCCCGTCGCCCCGTCCTGCACGATGCCGGGGACCAACCCGTCCATCTTTCCGAAATCGATTGCCGCGTCGTTCATCTATCTCTGTCCTTCCGGAAACCTGTAGTGAGCCTGCCACGAAAAAGCCCGCCTCGCTTGGAAACGCGGGGCGGGCCTTTGGGGTGGAGCTGAAATCGTGCCGAAGACGAGACCAGTTCAAACTACTGCGAACACCCGTGAAACACCGCCATGGGAAAGGCATGATGGCGATGGTGGCGCGGGCTGGCGTCGCGGCTGAGCATTCCCTTACGCTAACGGCGCAAGGCCAGGGTGTCAAGAATGGGGCTCGCCCCCTCCCCAGACACCCTATGGAACTCTGCAGAAGTGCGTTAGCATGGTCGTTCATTCCGAACCGGTCTGGAGTCTGTCCCGAACTGTTCTGAAACCACTTCGGGATCCAGTTTGGAACCAGCCCCAATCGCCCTCCCATGAGTCAACTTCGCGCCGCTCCCAACCAGCTCACCTTTCTGCGCCTGTGCCTGGTGCCCTTTCTGCTGCTTTCCGTGCTGGAAGGCCACTACAAGATGGCGTTTGCCCTGTTTGTGGTGGCAGGGGTTTCAGACGCGCTGGACGGGTTGCTGGCGCGACTGCTTGAGCAGCGCACCCAGCTGGGCCAGTACCTGGACCCGGTCGCGGACAAGCTGTTGCTCTCTTCCTTGTTTCTGACCCTGCATCATGTGGGGCTGGTGTCGCGCCGGGTCACCATCATGGTGTTTGCGCGCGACATTGGGATCTTGGTCGTGGGCGCTATCCTGTTTGCAGCCCTGGGACTGCGCAACTTCCGCCCTTCCCTTTACGGCAAGGCGAATACGCTGGCACAGGTCGTCGCGGTGGTGGCGGTGTTGCTGGCCCAGTTTGTGCGATCGGTTCCACTGGACTGGGCGCGTCACTGGGCTTTAATCGCCACTGGGACCCTGGCCTGCGTGTCGGGCTTTGATTACGCCTTGAAGATGGCCCGGCGAATCAGCGCGGGGCCCGAGCCGAACCCTGAGTCGGGCCTTTAGCCAGCTCCCTGGCCGATCCTAAGTCAGGCCCTGGGCAGGATGCCTGAGCGGCGCGCCTGGCTGGTCCGGGTGCTCGCTTCAATCCAGCTCCAGGTCTTCTGTTTTGGAAGCGAGGGGGTCGAGACCACCTTTTTCCTCGATTTCCATGTCCCGGAACTCATCGGAGTCGAAAACCTCTCCGCAGTCCAGGCATTCAACAAACTCCACATCATCCTGGCGGGACACGATGCGCACTTGGGGGTGTTTGCAGGGGGTCGGCATGTTTTTATCGTGCGGGCCGCGAAGGGCCCAGTAGCGTCGATTGTAGCGCCGCTCGCCCCCCGTTCCAAGAAACAACGGGGCGATGGCTGAAGTAAACCTTGCGAGGTCGCCTTCCCGGCGGTTTCAGTTCCGATTCAGGAATTATTCTCAACAAAGAAGCCGCACAGGCGGCCGGGAGCATTGCGGGGCCACCGGGCGGGTCCTATACTTAATGGAAATGCTCAGGCTGACAAAAAAAGCGGATTACGGGCTGATGGCGCTGAAATACCTGGCCGAGCAGCCGCGCTCCACTGCCGTGAGTGCAAAGGACATTGCCGAAGCGTACCGCATTCCGCCACAGTTGCTTGCGAAGATCCTGCAACGGCTGGCCAAGGTGGGCCTGGTGCGCTCGACCGCCGGGATGAACGGCGGCTATGTGCTGGCGCGGGAGTCCTCGGCCATCACCGTTTTCGAGGTCATCCTGGCGGTGGACGGCCCCTTGTTTTTGACCGCATGCAGTTCCGGGGCGCGCCCTTGCGACCTAAACGACAGTTGCACCATCAAAGAACCGATGGCTCGGGTCAACGAGTCCATCACCGATTTGCTGAAGGGCATACGCATTGGGGACCTGGTGGATGCCGACCCGCAGCGTAGTGCCAGGCCTGACCGCCCCCTGGTTTCTATCCGGATGTAAACGCGCCCGTGTGGCGCTTTGAAGCTTTGCGGCAAGTGGAGAGCACGATGAGCGTTGCGACCGAAATACCTGAAGTGGCCCCCCTGAACGCACCCGAAGGCGACCAGATCGTGCCTGCCGTCACCGGGGAAGCCGGCACCGCACCGAATGGCGTCAAGCTGCCGATCTACATGGACAACCACGCCACGACGCCCATGGACCCCCGCGTGCTCGAGGCGATGGTGCCCTACTTCACGGGTAAGTTCGGCAACGCGGCGAGCCGCAACCATGGCTTCGGCTGGGAAGCCGAGCAGGGCGTGGAAGGGGCGCGCGAGCAGATCGCGAAGCTGATCGGCGCGACCGCGAAGGAGATCATCTTTACCTCTGGCGCCACCGAGTCGAACAACCTCGCCATCAAGGGCATCGCCGAGATGTACCGCGAGCGCGGCAACCACATCATCACCCAGGTGACCGAGCACAAGGCCGTGCTCGACACCTGCAAGCGAATGGAAAAATCCGGCTACAAGGTGACCTACCTGCCGGTAAAGGCTGACGGCCTGATCGACCTGGAAGAACTGAAGGCCGCGATCACCGACAAGACCATTCTGGTCACGATCATGTTCGCCAATAACGAGATCGGCGTGATCCAGCCCATGGCCGAGATCGGAAAGCTGTGCCACGAGCGCGGCATTATCTTCCATACGGACGGGGTGCAGGCGGTCGGCAAAATCCCCGT
>CAXTWU010000134.1:0-6472 GCA_964248025.1 uncultured Acidobacteriaceae bacterium
CGCCACCAGGTGTGCTCGGTTTCATGCGTGGGCTGTGAGCCTTTGGGCCGGCGGATGTCGGCGAGGAGCCAATTGGTGAAAGTCGATGATTTCATGAGCGCTCCGCCATTCTATGGCACAAGCCGTAAGGGAGCGATTAGGGATGAGGCAGCTTCGATGTTGTCCAGCCGCCGCCAAGTGCGGAAACCAGCTGCACACTGGCGACAAAGCGGCGGGTCGTGATGTCCTCCGCCGTGCGCTGGTTGGCGAGTTGCGCCTGTTGCGCGGTCAGCACTTCCAGGTAGGTGGTAACGCCGCCCTTGTAGCGAGTGGTGCTGATCGCGAGCGAGCGGTTGGCGGCCTCCACCGCTCGGGCGGCAGACCGTTGCTCGTCGGCCAGGATACGCAATGCGGCCAGGTTGTCCTCCACCTCCTGGAAGCCGTTCAGCACGGTCAGCCGGTAGCTGTCGGCGCTGGACCGAAAGTTGGCGCGGGCCTCATCCGTGACCGCGCGGCGCCGCCCCGCATCGAAGATGGTCTCGATCGCCGACGCCCCCACCGACCACAAGGCGCTGGGCCCCTGGATCCAATTGCCGGGTTCGCCGCTTTCAAAGCCGCCGGTTCCGTTTAGCGAAACGTTTGGGTAATAGGCGGAGATCGCTACGCCGATCTGCGCGTTCGCAGCTTGGGCCCGGCGCTCGGCCTCTGCGATATCCGGCCGGCGTTCCAGCAGCGCCGACGGTACGCCGGCCGGGATCGTCGGCAGATTGCGGTTCTGCGGAGTGGGCGCGAGGGAAAAGGCCGAAGCCGAAACGCCAAGCAGCGTGGCAATAGCGTGTTCGTACTGGGCGCGCGCCACGGCGACGTCGATATCCTGCGTCTGCGTGGTGGCCAACTGAGTTTGTGCAAGCGCCACATCGGCCTCGGTCGAAATCCCGCCCCGAAAGCGGCGGTTCGTCAGGTCGAGATACGCCTTGTAGGTCGCAAGGGTTGTGTTCAGCAGCTCCTGCTGGGCGTCCAGGCCGCGAAGCTGGTAGTAGTCGAGCGCAAGCTCGGTACGCACCGACAGTTCCACGTTCGCACGGTCCGCGGCCAGCGCCTGCGCGTTTGACCGGGAGCCTTCCACCTCCCGGCGCACGCGGCCCCAGAAGTCCGGCTGCCAGTTGGCCTGGCCCGACAGGTTGAAGTCGTTGTACTGGCCGCGCGTCTGGTTTGCCACGTTGATGGGCCGGTGCTCCGACAGGTGCTGCCGGTCGATCGTGGGCCCCAGCGTCACAACCGGGTAGTAGTCGGCGCGCGTCTGGCGCACAGCAGCGGCCGCCGCGGTGTAGTTTTCGAGCGCGACCTCCATCTGCAGGTTGCCGCCCGTCAGCCGGTTTTCAAGATCGGTCAACGCTGGGTCGCCGAACTGCAGCCACCACTCGCCGCGCGCTAGTGCATCCGCCGGGACCGCCGGATGCCAGTCCCCGGGCGGTGGCGGCAGCTCGAGGTAGCTCGGCGCCGGAGGAGCCGAGGTCGGCACGCGGTAGTTGGGGCCCACGGTGCAGCCGGCCAACATACCCAACAGCAGAAGGCTGCCGGCGGCCGCACCGCGCTTTTCTGAACGGAAAGGCATCAGTGCTTGCTTCTCCCGCCGCTGCCGGTGCTCTCGTTGCCCTGCGTCGTATTCGCCTTGCGTCCGGACTCATCCGACCCGGTCTGTTGCTGCGCGGCATCGTTGTCTCTGCCGTCATTGACCGCCCCCTGCGGTTTCACAATGTGCACCGCTTCGCCGTCAAAGATGGAGTCGGGCGGGTTCTGGATCACCTCGGAATCCGCGGTGAGACCGGACACAACCTCAATCACGCGGCCGTCGTCCTGCCCCACCGTGATGGAGATGAGCTTAACTTTGCCGTTCACCACGGTTGCCACCTGCAGCCCCTGCGCGCGAAAGATCATGGTGGGCACCGGCAGAATCAAGCTGCTGACGCGGGTATTCAGGTGCAGCGTGACTTCGCCGTAAGCGCCCGGCATCAGCTTGCCGTCGCGATTGTTCACATCAACCTCCACCAGCAGCGTGCGGGTATTGGGGTCGATCGCGTGAGCCGTTCGCACAATGCGTCCGGCAAAGGTCCTGCCCGGGTACTCGCCCAACGCGATCTGCGCCGGCACGCCGGGTTTCGCGCCCAGCGAATCCACCTGCGGTACTGAAACATACACGCGCAGAGTGTTGACCTGCGCTTCCTCAAACAGCTGCGCGCCGGCCCCCGCGCCCGCATTGATCAGCTGACCCGTGTCGATGTCGCGCGCCGTGATAACCCCGTCGAAGGGGGCGGTCACATGCTCGAAGTTCACCAGGTCCACCAGCCGCTGCACGTTGGCGCGCGCGCTTTGCACCTGTGTGTTCGTGGAAAGCTGGCTGGTTACATAGTTGTCTGTGTCCTGCTGCGACACCGCATCCTGCGCGAGCAGGCTCTGGTAACGGCGTGCCTGGACGGCAGCATTGCGGGCATTGGCCTCGGCAGTGGCCAGGTCGGCGCGCGCTTCCCGCAGCTGCTCGTCCACCTCCGGACTCTGGATCACGGCCAGCAGCTGCCCCTTGCGTACATGGGCGCCGATATCGGCGTACCAGTGCGTCAGGTACCCGGAGGTGCGGGCGTAAATGGGCGAGTCCGTATAGGCCTGCAATGCGCCCGGCAACAGCAGAGTGTCCTGGGGCTTGCCGAATGTAGGCTTTGCCACCAGCACATCGGGCGCGGCGTCGGCAGTCGTCTGCTGCTGCAGGCGGCTTTGCGCGTGGAGTCGCGGCAGGATGCCCAGCACCACCAGGATCACGGCAAGTGCCAGCCCCACGACAATCAACAGGATTGCCTTGCCGCCGGACAAAGGCTTGTGACGCTGGACTCCGCCGTCGTCATGGGACGGGGTTTCCCGGGAATGGTCTTTTTGCTGGCTGCTCATGCAGGTTGGTTCTCCAGGCCTTGGCGATCGCGGGCGTGTTCGGCTGCGTGCTTGCGCCGTTCCCGCTCCGCACGCCGTTTTTCAAGCCGGTTGTGGACCACACTGAAAAAAGTAGGAATAAAGAACAGGGTCGACACGGTCGCGAACAGCAGTCCGCCGATCACCGCGCGGCCCAACGGCGCGTTTTCTTCGCCGCCTTCGCCCAAGCCCGTTGCCATGGGCAGCATGCCGATCATCATTGCGAGCGCGGTCATCAGCACCGGGCGAAACCGGGTAAACCCGGCCGCCAGTGCAGAGCCCGTCGCCTCGCCCGGATGCTGCTCCAGGTGTTCCCGCGCGAACGACACCACCAGGATGGAGTTGGAGGTGGCCACGCCCATACACATGATCGCGCCGGTCAGCGCGGGAACGCTGATGTGCGTCCCGGTCAAAAACAGGAGCCACACGATGCCCGAGATCGCGGCCGGCAGCCCGGATACGATGATGAACGGATCGAGCCAGCTTTGGAAATTGACAACGATCAGCAGGTACACCAGCACGATCGAGAACAGCAGCCCCACGTACAGCCCCTGGAACGAGGCGTGCATGGTCTGTACCTGCCCCCGGATCGTCAGTCGCGAGCCGTGCGGCAGGTTGTTCTTCATGCCGGCGATCACTTTTTCGATCCCCTTGTTCACGCTTGCCAGGTCGCTGCCCACCACGCTGCCGTAGATATCGATGGCCGGCGAAATGTTGTAGTGCGTCACCGTCGCCATGTCCTCGCCCTGGGTAAAGGATGCCAGATTGCCCAGGAGCTGCGGTGGCCTCGGCCCCGTGATGGAGCTTTGCGGCATGATCGCCGCGAGCGACGACGGGGCCGTACCGCCGGTGGCCGGGTACGCCGACGTGCTGGCCCCCGAGCTGCCGTTGCCGGAGGCAGCGCTGCCGCTCGGCGTCACCGGCACATTGGCCAGGTCGTTCAGCGTGTCGAGGTTGTACTGCGGCGACTGCACGGCGATGTTGTAGGAGACATTGTTTTTCGGGTCGAGAAAAAACGTCGGCGAGGTTTGAAACGATCCGCTGGTGGCCGACAGCATCGTCTCTGCCACGTCGTTCTGCCGCAGCCCCAGCTGCGCGCTCTTGGTGCGGTCGATATCCACATACAACCGCGGCTGGTTGAAAGGCTGCTGGATGCGCAGGTCGGCGGTGCCGGGCACATAACGCATCCGGTCCAGCAGCCGTGTCGCGAACTCGCGATTGCCCACCAGGTTCGGCCCCGAAATCTGCACATCGATTGGCGAAGGCAGCCCAAAGTTCAGGATCTGCGTGATCATGTCCGACGGCAGTTGGTAAAAGGTTGTGCCGGGAAAACGCTCCGCCAGCACCGTTCGCAGCTTCTCCACGTAAGTATCGGTCGGGTGGTGCTTCGGGTTCAGCGACACCTGGATATCCGCGTCCGCGGTCCCCACCGGTGCCGAGTTGGAGTAGGTCAGGTTGATGCCCGAATAAGGCAGCCCGATGTTGTCGATGATGCTGTTCAGCTCACCGGCCGGCACCACCTCGCGGATCGTGTGGTCTACCTGGTCGCAGAGCCTTGCTGTGTCTTCAATGCGTGTACCGGTGCGAGCGCGCATGTGCAGCGTAAAGCGGCCTGCATCCACGGAAGGGAAAAAGTCCTGCCCTAGAAACGGAAACAGCAGCGCCGCCGAGCCCAGCGTGAACCCAAAAAACAGGAGCATAAATAATCCCGGGCGCGCGATGCACAGCTCCAGCACCGATTGGTAGCCACCCCGCAGGCGCTCAAACTGCCGTTCAAACCCAAGCTGAAAACGCACCAGGGGATTGCGGGAGCGCTTGCGGCCCTCCACAGCCTCTTCATCATGCTCGGAGAGCAGGTACATGGCCATGGTCGGCACAACCGTGCGCGACAGCAGGTAGGAGGCCAGCATGGCAAACACCACGGCCTCGGCCAACGGCACAAACAGGTACTTGGCCACGCCCGAAAGAAAAAACATGGGCACGAAAACGATGCAGATGGCGATGGTGGAAACCAGTGCCGGCACCGCGATCTGTGCCGCGCCGTCCAGAATCGATTGCTCGATCGCTTTGCCTTCTTCAAGGTTGCGATTGATGTTCTCGATCTCCACGGTTGCATCGTCCACCAGGATGCCGACCGCCAGCGCCAGACCGCCCAGCGTCATGATGTTGATCGTTTCGCCTAGCGCCGACAACAGGAGCAGGGACGAGATGATCGCGAGCGGAATCGAGACGGCGATAATGATGGTCGAGCGGAACGAGCCTAGAAACAGCAGGATCATCAGCGCCGTCAGGGCAGCCGCGATCGTGGCCTCGCGGATCACGCCGCTGATCGAAGCGCGCACAAAAACCGACTGGTCGCCCAACGGCGTAATCCTCAATGCGGGCGGCAGCTGCGCCAGGATGCCCGGCAGCTTGCCGCGCACGCCGGCCACGATATCGAGCGTGGACGCTTCACCGGTCTTGATCACGGACAGCAGCGACGCCCTTTGTCCGTCGACGCGCACAATGTTGGTTTGGGGGGGGAAGCCGTCCCGCACGTGTGCCACATCGCGCAGGTACACCATGCTGCCGTTGACCGAGCGCACCGGCAGGTCGTTCAGGCCCTGAATTGTCGATGGGGCGGAGTTGGTTTCGAGCTGATACTCAAAGTCATGCAGCTTGATCGTGCCCGACGGCAGGATCAGGTTCTGTGTCGCGACCGTCGACACCACGTCTGCCGGTGCTAGCCCTTTCGATTGCAGCGCCTGGAGGTTGAGATCGACCTGCACCTGGCGCTGCTTGCCACCGTACGGATACGGAATGCCAGCGCCTGGAATCGTCACCAACTGCGTCCGGATGAAGTTAAGGCCGAGGTCATTGAGCTGCTGCTCGCTTAAACCCTGTCCGGACAACCCGAGCTGGATAATGGGCACGCTGGAAGCCGAATACTGCAGCACCAGCGGCGGCGTGGTGCCCTGCGGTAACTGCCGCAGCTGCGTCTGCGCGATCGCCGTCACTTGTGCGTTGGCGTCCGCGATATTAACATTCGGCTGGAAAAAGATCTTGATGATGCCGATGCCGTACAGCGATTGCGACTCGATGTGCTCGATGTTGTTGACCGTGGTGGTCAGGGTGCGCTCCGACAGCAGCACAATCCGGTCGCTCATCTGCTCGGGCGATAACCCCTGGTACTGCCAGATCATGGCAATCACCGGGATGTTGATGTTGGGAAAAATATCGGTCGGGGTCGCAAGAATCGCCACAGGGCCAAGAATCAGCAGCATCAACGCCAGCACGGCAAAGGTATAAGGCCGTCGCAGTGCGAGGCGAACAATCCACATAATGAGTCAGTGTCTCCAGGGCAGGCCGGCGGCGGGCGCACACACACAGGTGGGATGCCGGGAGCCGGCATCCTGTTGAAGGGTCGGGAGGGGGGCGGGAACGGCTGCGAACTACGGCCGCCGCCGGGCTTCCCCCCCCCGCCAAAGACGCCAAACGGCGGCAAAGGACGCTCGGCGGCGAGCCGGCGGCGACATATTAAACCTTTTGAAAAAGC
>CAXTWU010000135.1:0-6438 GCA_964248025.1 uncultured Acidobacteriaceae bacterium
GCCGCAATCTGCGCGGGGCGGGGAAGAAAGGGAAGAAGCGTGATCTCCCGGATCCAGGCCGCGGCATCATCCGCCGTCAGAAGAGCCCGGCCATCCTGCCGCCAGGCCGTTTCACGCGCTTGTTGGAGCTGTTCTGCTGTCAAAGGGGGTCGTGTCCTTGGCCTCAAAGGGCGGGTGTGCAAAGGAACTTTGCGGAGGAATCGAACCGCCTGGGCGGTCTGCCGAGCGAGGTGGACGGGAGCGTGTGGCAGCCGGGAGATGCAGGCCGGCCGCGTGAAAAGTGGTTCAAACCGGTTCAATGTTGGAGCCAGGTGGAACCTGTTGGGAGCCGTGGAACTTGATGAAAGCTGTCCGGTCGGCGCTCCCCGTCGCATCGCAGGGGCAGCGCGCAACCAGGGCAGATTCGGAACGGACACGCGGACAAAGGGACGGTGAAGCGTTTGCAATCTCTCCGTCGTACAGGCGGCTAGATGCGGCCGAAAGCCCGCTGGATGTCCTTCCAAGAATAGCGCAGTGCGATGGGCCGCCCGTGGGGGCAGCTGGTGGGGTGCTCGGTCCGGGCCAGCTCCCCCAGCAGCCAGCCCATGCGCTGCCCGTCGAGGGCCGTGTTGACCTTGATGGCCGCGTGACAGGCGACCGACGCCGCGATGCGGGTGCGCGCGGCTTGGAGATTGTCAGACTGTTCGCGCGGGGGCTGCTCCAGCACCTCAAACAGCATCCGTTCGAGCGCCCGGCCTTCCAGGCCGGCCGGGGCCGCCTTGATCGCGACTGTGCGCGGGCCGAAGGGCTCGGCTTCAAAGCCGTTCCGCTCGAGCTCCCCGGCAATCCGGGCGAACTCGACCATCTGGTGGGGCTGGAGGTCGACCAGCAGGGGCATCAGCAGGCGCTGGCGCTCCACTGTATCGGCTGCGCGTTCGCGGAGGATTTTTTCAAACAGGACGCGCTCGTGCGCGACGTGCTGATCGATGATCCACAGGCCTTCGTCGTTGGTCGCGAGGATAAAAGACTCGCGCAGTTGCCCGAGCGGCCGGAGGGAAGCCAGCGCACGGAGGCTGCCCGTGTCGCCTGTTTCCCGTTCGCCGGGCGGCAAACCCTGGCCGGGGTCGCCAGTCGCGGGGTCCTGCAGGAGGACGGGCTGGCCCGGCGCAGCCATCCTCCCCGCGGAAGCCCGGGGCAGGAGCATCTCGGCGAGCGCGTTCGCGGCAGGGAACGGAAGGGGCGCGTCGGCCGGGGCCGGGGTGGGCGGAGCCAGCGTCCAGATCGCGGCGGCCGCGTCAGCTGTCGGTGGGCCCGTGAGCCCGGACGGCGGCTCGGAATCCAAAGTGGAGTCCAAGTACTCGACCGGCGGCGTATCGCCCCCAAGAGCCACACGGTCCCCGGCGGCTAGCGCTTCCCGGGTGTTGGGGCTGGAAGCGAGCGCATGGAGAAAGGACGCCGCGGGCCGCGCCTTCATCAGCGTTACACGCACCGAGTCGCGTACAAAGTCGTGCACCGCGGTCGGCTGCCGGAAGCGCACCTCCGTCTTCGATGGATGGACGTTGACATCGACCTCGGCCGGCGGCAGCTCCAGAAACAGAAGCAGCACCGGGTAGGAGGTGGGCGGCAGGATGTTGCGGTACGCCTCCGCGATCGCGTGGAGGATCAGCCGGTCGCGGACCAGCCGTCCGTTGGCAAAGGTATAGATCGAGTTGCGGTTGAGTTTTTCGACCTCCGGCTTGGAGGTCCAGCCGGAAAGCCGCAGGGCGCCGGGCGGGGGCGCCTGGTAGTCCGCGTCGCGCTTCCAGGGCGGCGGCTCCGGCAGCCCGCCATGGTCGAGCGGGCGCTCGGCAGCGAGCGGCAGGAGGCCGTCCAGGGTATCCCGGCCGAAGATCTGATAGATCCGCTCCTCGCCCTCGGCCACAGGCGGGGCCTGCAACAGGGTGTGGGTGCTCGACACGAGCTCAAAGTGCCGCCCCGGGTGGGCCAGCGCGTAGTGGGTGACGAGCGCCGTGATGTGCGCGGTTTCGGTCCCCTCGGACTTGAGGAACTTGCGCCGGGCCGGGGTATTGAAGAACAGGTCTTCGACGGTGAGCGTGGTGCCGGGCGGGCCGCCCGCCTCTTCGACCCGTACGAGCCGGCCCCCCAGGATCTCGACGCGGGTGCCTGCCCGCTCGTCCGCCGCGCGGGTGACGAGCTCGATTCGGGCGACGGACGCGATCGACGGCAGCGCTTCGCCGCGAAAGCCCAGGGTGCTGATCGAAAGCAGGTCGTCCGAGGTGCGGAGCTTGCTGGTGGCGTGGCGTTCAAAGGCCAAGAGCGCATCGTCGCGCCCCATGCCGTGCCCATTGTCCGTGATGCGAATCCGCTTGCGGCCGCCGCCCTCGATCTCGACGCGGATGCGGGTGGCCCCGGCGTCCAGCGCGTTTTCAAGCAGCTCTTTCACGACGGACGCCGGGCGGTCGACCACCTCGCCGGCCGCGATCTGGTTGGCGACCCCGTCGGGGAGGATGCGGATCTGGCCCATGGAGCGAGTCTACTGAAGTTTGAAGAGCAGCCGATCCGGTCTTCTCTGGCCATGCACGAAGTGTCTCAAAAAGGGACGAAGATGGAACACCCGACCCGCCCGAGGCGCAGGATCGAGCCTGACCTTTGCCATGGAGCGTCTCGGTCCGGCGCTCTCTGCGAGGAGCACGGTTCCTTTGCGGTGTACCCGTCATCGGACGAAGCAGATCAAAGGACGTGGTGCTCCAAGCTTCTCGAACTAGGGCTCGGACGCCATGGCCCGCCGCACAAAGCCTGTGAGTGCTGCTGCGCCGCGCTCCAAAGTCTCATCGTTGAGCTCGATGGAAAAGCGGCCGTTGGAAAGGGGGCGAAGCGGCACCGCGGAAGATTCAAAAACAGTGCGGCTCTCCGCCATCACATCTTGCGGGCACCTTTGATAGGGTTGAAGCAGGCAGTCCCCTTACTTTCTTGGTGTGATGCGGGCGAAGTTATATCTGCCTGCTAACGCGATCCCGTCCTGCCTCCAAGACAGCTTGGGCTTGACATCACTCTTGTCCAGCAGATGGATGAAGCTATCAAAAATCTTCATTGCTTGGGGACTGGACCGCTTTTCCCAGAACCCGCGGTCGACCGCTTCTGTCGATGGCTCCTCTAGGCTTTCGGAAGGCTCATGGATGTCCAACACTTTTGTGAAGTGTAGAAGAAAGCCTTCGCCTACTGTCAGGACATTCAATTGGACGGCAATGATGGGAATGGAACGGTTTAACAGCCAGATCACGTTGAAAAAACGATTTGTGATTTCCTCTGCCACGATGACAGCGCGATGTTCGCGGGCCGGATAGCGGCGACTCTCAACGTCCCAGTCTTCGATCGTACGAATGATGTGACTCGGGCCGGTCGCTCCCAGCATGATCTCAACTTCGTACATAAACTCAGTCTCCGGCTCAACCAGAAGCATGTCCAAACGGCCGCCGCTGCTTTGCCGAAGCTCTCTCCGGAAGAGTGTAAGGTCGCCAAGTCCAAGGATGGAAGGATCTTGTGCTATCTCGGTTTGGAGCCAGCGCTCATCTTTGCCAAGGTCGCGAAGTTTCACTGCCTTGTGCTGGATGGGGCTCGTGCTCATCAATGATTCCCTCACGCAGATGTGGGACGTACGTCTCTCTGCGTGTCGCTTCAATGCCCTGGCTAGTACCGGAACGAAGTCAATCAGCGTCCGTGCATTCCCCGGCAGATGCAGTTTGAGATCCCAACGTAGACAGCAATCCTGCATGCGCGTCAGTGTCGCGTGTCCCACACGCAGAAAGCAGCTATGCGCTGAGCTCCTCCGGCTTTGGCTTTCCCGCCGAGCCTTCGTCCACCAGGTCGCCCAGCACATGCATCCGCATGAAGTTGGTCGACCCGGAGTGGGTCCGCGTCCCCGCCACGATGCCGACGATGTCGCCGCGCCGCGCAAAGCGGCTTTCTTCAAGCGCCCGCTCCACCGTTTCGATCATGCGCTCGGTGGTGGCGGCCTTGCCGCAGGCGAGGGGAAAGACGCCGCGCAGCAAGCTCATGCGGCGCAGCACCGCGGGCGAGCTCGACAGGGCACAGACGGGCGGCCTGGGCATGCGCTTCGACAGGAGGCGCGCGGTCGCTCCGGTTTCGGTAAACACCGCGATCGCGCGGATGTCGAGGTCGTTGGCAGCGTGCGCCATCGACTCGCAGATCGACTCGGGCACCGTGGTCGCGTGGCCCTGGGTCCGCACCGGGTAGAGCCCCGGGAGCTCGCGCATCTGGGCCTCGGTTTCAAGCACGATCTTTGCCATCATCTTGACGGCCTCGACCGGGTACTTGCCGGCCGCCGACTCGGCCGAAAGCATCACCGCGTCCGTGCCGTCGTAGACCGCGTTGGCGACGTCGGAGGCTTCGGCGCGCGTGGGCCGGGGATTCTCGATCATCGATTCAAGCATCTGCGTCGCGGTGATGACGGGCTTGCGGTGTTCGGCCGCCCGGCGGATGATGAGCTTCTGCATCGCCGGCACCTTTTCGGGCGGCACCTCGACCCCCAGGTCGCCGCGCGCGACCATCACCCCGTCCGCGATCTCGAGGATCTCATCCACGTTGTCGATCGCCTGCGGCTTTTCAAGCTTGGCGATGATCCAGGTATCGGCCCCGGCCGCCGAGATGCGGTCCTTGACCAGCCGGACGTCCTCGGCATTGCGCACAAACGAGAGCGCGATCGCGTCCACCCCGGCCCCGATCACGAACTCGAGGTCTTCGGCGTCCTTTTCGGTCAGCGACGGCACCTTGGCCGCGATGCCCGGGAGGTTGATGCCCTTGTTTTCGCCCAGCAGCCCGCCGTTGATCACGGAGCACTCCACGTCGTCGCCCAGGATGCGCAGCACGTGGAGCTCGATGAGCCCATCGGAGAGCAGGATGCGTGCGCCCGGCTCGAGGTTCTCGGCGAGCGTGGTAAAGGTGGTCGCGATCCGGTCCCGGGTGCCCGCGATGTCCTCGGGGGTGATGGTGAGCACCTGCCCGGTTTCAAGCAGCACCGGGGTTCTGCCCTGGAGCTTGCCGGTGCGGATCTTGGGTCCCTGAAGATCGGCCAGGATGCAGACCGGCTTCCCTTCTTCCTCCGCCACCCGGCGAATCATCTCGATCAGCCGCTGCTTGTCGGCCTGGGTGCCGTGCGAAAAGTTGAGCCGCGCCACATCGAGCCCGGCACGCACGAGCGCGCGAAAGGTCGCCTCATTGCCGGACGCCGGCCCCAGCGTCGCCACGATCTTGGCCCGGCGCAATGCCCCGGTGCCGGTCCACGGGTCAGCCACCCCTTTTGCCATTGACGCCCTTCCCGCGGTGCTCACCCCGGTACCTCCTGCCGACGCTTCCATCGTTGCTTGTTCTCCCCACGCGCGATTCTAGCCCCCGTGACGGGTGGCGCGCCTGAGTGTTCGCTGGGCCACCAGGTCCGGGACCGCCTCCCGGTCCGTGTCCGGGTAGGTATCCGGGTACTCGATCCGGTCGTCCTCGCGGAGGCTCGACGCGACCTGGCCATCCCACAGGGGAAAGACCTGGGCGTTGAACTCCGCCCCGACCAGCGTTGCGACCGAAACAAAGTACAGCCACACCATGGTCGCGATGCCCGCGCCGAGCGACCCGTACACCCGTGAATAATCGGCAAAGCGCGTCACATACAGGCCGTACAACATGGTCGAGCCGAACCAGCTCCCGGTCGCCAGCAGGGCGCCCGGCACCGTGCGCGACCAGGGCGGGCGCACCGGCGTGGCAAAGTGGTAGATCACCTGGAGCACGGTGACGCTGGTGGCGAGCGCGATCAGCCAGCGCAGCCCGCGCCAGCCCAGCAGCACCCACGAACGCAGGGCATGATCGGCGTTGGCGATCATCCACTGTTCGATCTGGTGGCCGAAGACCACAAACGCGGTCGCAAACAGCATGGGCACCAGCGTGGAGGGGATCAGCAGCAGGGCCACCAGGCGCTCCTTCCAGAACGGGAACTGCCCGCGCGGCAGCCGGTACGCCCGGCGAAAGCCTTCCATCAGCGACAGCATGACGCCCATGGCCGCGAACAAGGCCACCGCCGCCGCTGAAACGATCAGCCGGTGCGAGCGCGGCGAAGAGGACGGGGTAAAGTAGCCCTGCGCCAGCGTCATGGTGTCGGGTGGCAGCAGGTCTTCCAGCAGCGTGTGGATGTCGGCGCGGACGGCGTCGGAGGCCGGGGCCTTGGCCAGCAGGGAGGCAGCGACCAGCAGGGCGGGAAACAGGCTCAGCAGTTCGGAATACGCGGCGGCCTTGGCGACCGTAAAGGCATTGTGGCCGAAGCTTTTCGCGAGCGCGCGCTGGAGATTTTGGACGGTCTCGCCCACCATGGCTTCAGCTTACCGCGAGCCGGGCCGGGCGGGGGAGTGGGCCGGGGTTTCGCGCTTGGCGCGATCCCCTACGTAATGTCCTCTGTGT
>CAXTWU010000136.1:0-6341 GCA_964248025.1 uncultured Acidobacteriaceae bacterium
CCGGCCTTGCCGTGGCTGCCGGCCAGCAGCAGGACGTGCCCGTGGCGGCCCTTGTTGTCGTCGGCGCGGCGCGGTGCCTCGGTGATGCGCTTGGCGGAGCCGGTCCAGCGCAGGTTTTGCGCGGACACGACGGCTTCGTCCGGGGAGCCGATCGGCGCGATCACGATCGCTCTGGTCGCCGAACCGGTAAGGTTGCCGAAGGCATGCGCGAGTTTGGGCGCGGTAAAGGTGAGGACGGCATCGGCGCGGACCGCACCTGGTTGCTCGTACTCGAGCGAGTCGGCGTCGGAGCCGGAAGGCAGATCGACCGCCACCACGGGGGTCGGCATGGGCTGGATCAGGTCGCGCAAGGCGGCTGCGACGCCCCGCAGCGGCGGCTTGAAACCGGTTCCGACCATGGCGTCGAGGATCAGGTCGGCCTCCACAAAGAGTTTTGCCAGCGCGGGGCTTTGGAGGCTGGCCTCATCGGGGATCTCGGTGTAAGCGACCCGCGGCTGCCCCCGCTCAAACATGGCCCGCGGGTCGCCCTGCAGCTCGTCGCGACCACCCAGCAGCAGCACGTGCGGCACGCGGCCTGCCTCGGCAAGCTTGGCAGCGGCCATCAGTCCGTCACCGCCGTTGTTGCCCTTGCCGCACAGCACGACGATGGATTGCGCCTCGGGAAACTGACGTAGAACAAAACGGGCGATTGCATCCCCGGCATGGGTCGTCAGCGCCGTCAGCGAGACGCCGTACTGCGCAGCGGTTAGCCGGTCGGTCTCGCGCATCTCGGCGGCGGTCAGAATCTTCATATGCGCACGTAGACACAAAAACGCCGCCTGCGGTTGCAGGCGACGTTTTATCTTCCAAGAGCAAGACCGCCTACGCGGCAGGCGTCCACCTCGTGGCGTATCTTCCGTGAAAGGCTGGGCAGCTTAGCGCGATCCGCTGCCTGGCAACGGCAGGCCGCTCGCTTCGCGCGACGCGAAGTAGGAACGATCCCACAGGTTTTTGTAGAAGTAGCCGGTCAGCTCGGCAGCTTTTGGGCCAAAAGTAGCACGACCGCCTTCAAGAAAGATCACCGTCACAATGCGCCCGTATTGCTGCGTGTCGGCAAAGCTCGCAAACCAGCCGAAGCGCGTACCGTCGTTCGAGCAGGTGCCGGTTTTGCCCATCACCGGGAACTGGTTGAACGAGGCTTTGAGCGAACGAGCCGTGCCCCAGCCGACGGCAGCGGCCATGCCGGGCTCGATCTCGGGGATCAGATTCTTGATGTTGAGGGTGCGCTTGATCCGCGGCTGAAAACCCGCGATGGCCTGCGTACTGGTAGGGTGCTGCAGGTAGTACAGCGTGCCGCCGTTGGCGATGGCTGAAACCAGTGCGCCCAGCTGCAGGGGCGTCATGGAGACGCCCTCGCCGAAGGAGCACATGCGGCCTACGCCGCCCTTGGCGTCGGGCAGCGGCTGCGACGGGTACACGCCCAGCTGCTCGTTGGGGATGTCGTAGCCGGCCAGCTCGCCGAGGCCGAACTGGTTTGCGTAATGGCGGACGCGATCAAAGCCGAGACGGCGGCCCAGCACTTCGAAGTAGGGGTTGACGGATTTCGCGAGCGCGGTCGTCAGGTCGAGCGAGTAGTGACCGCCCAGGTTGACCGGTGTGTCCTTGGTGATGATGCCCTCGGACAGGGCCGCGAGCGCGACCGAAACCTTGATGGTAGAGCAGGGCTCGGCACCGCTCGATAGGGCGAGCTTTTGGTTAACCATGGCGAGGATGCGGCCATTGTCGGGGTTGATGGCAACGACCGTGCCGTACATGTTGCCGAGCGCATCGATGGCAGCCTGGCGCACCACCGGGTTTTCACCGGTGGTGATGTCACCCTGTCCGATGTCCTGCGTGGTGAAGGAGTCGGCGGTAAACACCTCGCCGTAGTGGCGGCGGACCGAGACGCGGCGCAGGCGGCCGTTGCGGCCCCGGACAAGACGAGTGGTGGTGTGGGTCGCCGAGATGTAGCGAGCGCCGCGTCCGGCAACCCGGTGCGAGTGCGCCAGCGAAAGGAGGTGACGGCGGGCACGGGGGCTCTCCTGCACGCGGGCCGCCCGTGCGTGATGGTGGCGGGTGCTGGCCGTAGCAAAGCTGCTCAGTGGCAGCAACAGAAACATCCAAACAGCAAAAAGATGCAGAAACCGTCGCATACGGGTCGCTTTCACTCCCCGAGCGGACCGGTCCGCCGGGTCCCGGCTTTCGCGCCGGCACGTAAATGGGTTGGAGCCGAGGCGCAATGCCCTGCATCCATGCAGGTCGGCAATCATGATTGCCGACCTGCGTTAGAGCCATCGAATGCGGAGGACGATGCACTCAATCTAGCAAAGCTTTTCCATTCCGGACAGAAAAGTGTGCTCCTCTAGTTACTTCCGCGTCGAAGGTAGGCTGGGATCTCCAGCTGGTCCTCGCCCGGGAGGCTGCTGTGAAGATCGGGGGCGTCGGTAAAGAATGTGTGCCCGGGAGAGGATACCGGGGCCGGTTCGGCCCGTACTTCCGTGAAGAACGGATCGTCGGGTTGCGCGCGAGGCAGAAAAATCTCCTGCTCGGCGAAAAGGGCGCTTGGTCGCGAAGCAGCTGCAGGTTCGGTCTCGAACTCGCTCGCAAACCGCGGCTTGCCTGCCGGGGCGGCCGGCGGGACGGGAACTTTGGGGGTCATGGCTGAAGCGGCGGCGAGGCCATTGCGCTTTTCCGGGCCGCTCTGGCGAAAGCCGGTCGCGATCACGGTGATCTTGACATCGTCGCCCATCGTCTCGTCGAGCACGGCACCGAAGATGATGTTGGCGTCTTCGTGCGCTGCGCTCTGGATCAGGGTGGAAGCGGCGTTGACCTCGGAGAGCTTGAGCGAGGACGAGCCAGAGATATTGATCAGGATACCGCGCGCGCCGTCGATCGCGCCGTCCTCAAGCAAGGGGGACGCCATGGCGGCCTGCGCGGCGGCAATGGCCCGGTTCTCGCCCGAGCGCTGCGCCGTGCCCATCACGGCATATCCCATGCCGGCCATCGTGGTTTTTACGTCGGCAAAATCGCGGTTGATGATGCCGGGGATCGTGATGATGTCGGAGATGCCCTGCACGCCCTGCCGGAGCACGTCGTCGGCGACACGGAACGACTCAAAAAAGCCGGCGTCCTGAGCCACGGCGAGCAGCTTTTCATTTGGAATCACGATCATGGTGTCGACCGAGTCAAGCAGCTCCTGCATGCCGCGCTCGGCCTGCGCCATGCGGCGTTTGCCCTCAAAGCCGAAGGGCCGGGTGATGACGGCAACAGTGAGCGCGCCCATCTCACTGGCGAGCGAGGCAATGACCGGGGCCGCGCCAGTGCCGGTGCCGCCGCCCATGCCGGCGGTGACAAACACCATGTCCGCCCCTTCCAGCGCCTCTATGATCTTTTCGGAGTCTTCCAACGCCGCGCGACGCCCCATATCCGGGTTCGCGCCCGCGCCGAGGCCGCTGGTCAGTTTCACGCCCAGTTGCAGCTTGACCGGCGCGGATGAAAGCTGAAGCGCCTGCACATCGGTGTTGGCCACGATAAACTCAACGCCTTCCACCCGTGCCGCGATCATGCGATTGACCGCGTTGCCGCCGCCGCCGCCCACGCCGATCACCTTGATCTTGGCCCCGGTCGGGATTTCATCGTGGTACTGGATCCGCATCTCCGCTCCGCCGTTCATGCCTTGTGTTCCCCCTGGGTTGCCGCCTGTTTTATTGTCCGCCATCACGCGGCTTCTGTGTGTTTGACACCTGGATACCGGGGTTCCAGATGCTTGCTGCGAACCTAGATGCTGCCCGCAAACATGGAACGCAGCTTGGCGCGCAGGGACCCTTCGCCCTGCGCGCGCGCGACGCCGGTCCGGTGCGCATACAGCATCAGGCCGACCAGCACCGCGTACTCCGGCTGTTGCAGCTCGCCAGGCATGCGCGACAAGGGCACGGGCGCACCAAGACGGGCGGGTACCCGGAGGATGCTTTCCGCGGCGTCAAGCAGGCCGGCCAGCCGGGCACCGCCGCCCACCAGCACACAGCCCGAGCCCAGGGCTTCCAACACCGCGCCGGTGCGCAGGGTTTCGCGAATCAGCGAAAACAGCTCGCGCGCGCGCGGCTCAAGGATCTCTGCCAGGGCACGCTGCCGGATGCTGCCGCGCGGACCGCTGTTCTCATCCCCCTGCCATTCGATCTCGCTGCCCTGCGAAACAGCGGTCACAACGGCGTGGCCGTATTCGCACTTCAGGTACTCCGCTTCCGGGATGCCCAGGTGCTGGCCGACCGCCAGATCGTTGGTGAAATGGGCGCCTCCGATCGGAACCACGGCGGTATAAACCACCGCGCCCTCAAAGTAGACGATCAGCTCGGTCGACCCGGCACCGATATCGATCAGGCAGCAGCCCAGCTCGCGCTCGTCGGCGCTCAGGGAGCTTTCGGCGGCGGCCAGCGCTTCATAGACGGTTTCGGTGACCTCGAGTCCGGCCTTGTTGGCGCAGGTCACAAGGCTCTGGTGAGCCGAGGCCGAGCCGGTGAGCAGATGCAGGGACACTTCCAGCTGGTGGCCGACCATGCCGACCGGATCGTGGATGCCGGGCACCTCGTCGAGCAGAAAGTGTCGCGGCAACAGGTGCAGCACTTCGCGATCGGACGGCAAGGAGATGGCCCGGGCCCGGTCGGCCGCGGCACGCACGTCTTCGCGGGTGATTTCGCGCATTTTGGAGCCGAGCGCGATACCGCCTTGCGAGTTGACGCCGCGCACGTGCGGACCGCCCAGGCCGGCAAAACATCGCTCAATCACTGTTTGCGAAGCGGACTCGGCGGCGACGGAAGCCTGGTTGATACTTTCGGTCGCGGGCTTCAGGTCGGCGATGATGCCGCGGCGAACCCCGGAGGTTGGGGCCACTCCATGGCCGCGGTAGCGCAGGGAGCCTTCCCGGACCTCCGCGACCAGCATGCGGGTTTGGGCGCTACCCACGTCGAGCACAGCCAGCAGCTCCTCGGCTCCCGGCTTCATTGGGCGGCTCTGCCGGCATGCGCGATAAAGTGCGGCACCCAGCGCACGGAGTGATGGGGACCGCGGCGCTCGGTGTACCAGGTTCCGGGCCTGGCCGGCAGGTGGTGCGACAGGGCAGGAACCGGCTTCGCCGGAAAGGAAACGGCTGGATGGTTCACCGGCCGGGCATCCGGCTTGTGGGTCGGCCTGATCGCGGCTTCGCCGGCTTGCACCGCCGGGGGCTTTTCCTCGGACGCCTGGTCCGCCTGGGCGACGTCCGCCATTTTCAAAACCACCTGGCGGTCATAGCGCAAGTCTACCGCGCGGAGGTCGGGGTACTGCTGCCGCCACTCGGGCAGGTGTTGCCGGTACGAGCGCCAACGCTCCAGGTAGTCGCTGTTGCCGAAGTGAAGCAGGATGTCGGAGCCCTGCGCGGGGACGACCGCGCGGACGTCGTCCGGGTCGAGGAGATCGACTTCGCTGAGTTGCGACGAAACCTTGTCCGGTCCGGCGTCGAGCGCAGCGATGAACTGTTCATACACATGCATGCGAACAGCACGCGCCTCGGGCGGACTGCCGGGGTCAAGCCCAACAACGACCGGGAAGGAGTAGTGCCGCGCGGCCAGCGTCGCCGGGGCCATGGGAAGCAAAATCCCTTCGCCGTCTACCAGTTCCACGGTTCGGCCCACGCGCACAAAGGCAACGGGCGTGCGCTCCTGGATGGTGACCCGGAGCGAGTGGGGCAGCAGTCGCATGACCGTGGCATGACGCACCCAGGGCTCAGCCTCCAGAGCGGCCTCGCGCCTGGCAAGCGGAACGAAAAAGATGTTGCGGCCGAGGTCGGATCCGAAGACGCGAAGCAGGTCCGGGCGGCTCAGCTCGGTGTTGCCGGTGGCCTCGATGGAGGCGGAAGAGTCGATGCGGAAGCGGGGATCGTGCTGGAAAAAGGAGCGGATTATCCAGAGCGCGGCTGCCAGGGCGCCAAGCAGGAGCAGAAAAGCGAGAGCCAGCAAGATACGCCCAGGCCGCGAGCGCAGCAGAAACAGCCGGAAACGGCTGCCCTTGCGAGGCGGCACGCGACGGCGAGTGCGCAGAAAAGGTTCAGCGTCGCCGGCAAGGTCAAGCGCCGGGTCGTAGTTGGGAACCAGATCGGGGGCGCGCCGGGATGCGCGAGGCTGTTTGCGCTCTGAAGGAACAGGACGCAGAAACGCTTCATCCTCGTCGTCCAAGAGCGTGGAGGACCGGGAGGATGGTTGCTGCCGGCTTGCGGATGCTGTCAGTTTTGCCACGGCCCGAGCCAGGTCGTGAGAATCGCCACCCTGACTATAGCCCGGATCGCTGCCGGT
>CAXTWU010000137.1:0-4828 GCA_964248025.1 uncultured Acidobacteriaceae bacterium
GTGTTCCCCGCGCCAGCGGGGATGAACCGGCGGCAGTGGTCACGGATGCTCAACCGGGCAGGTGTTCCCCGCGCCAGCGGGGATGAACCGCAGTCGGCGACCGCGATTCACAACCTCACAGGGTGTTCCCCGCGCCAGCGGGGATGAACCGTGAGTTCAGCTTCTGGCCGACACCGGCGTGGGCTGTTTTTTTTCGAGCCAGCAATGATGACGAAGCCAGCCGCGCTCGCCGATATCGCTCACCAGTCTTACCGTGTAGGCGGGTTGAAGGCTGTGATCTGTGCACCACAGATAAGTTCTTTCACGCGCGAACGGGTAAAGCTGCACAACCCGTCGCGAAGGCACGGAGAGCAAAGGATTATCTACAATGCGAAAACTTGCGTCGAGACTCAACTGCGAACAAGGCCTACATCAAGCTCGTAAAAGCGCACGAACCTGTTCACTTACTGTGGCGGCTTTCACCAATATCTCGCCAGCACAACGAGCATCCTCGCAAGCGTCGTGAGCTCGATATTTTATGCGCAAACGGCGGGCCAGGTGTACGAATCGATGACTCGATAACCCCGGCCATGCCATCCTTGCCGCGCGGCAGGTGTCGATCCACACCGCCGTGTGCACGGGCGACAGCCCATAATGCCGGTCTGCCGCCAGCAAAGCTTCCTGGTCGAATTCTGTATGGCTGGCCACAGCTGCGCCAAGCATCAGGTTTGCTAGCTGAAGCCGCACTGATGGCCAAGTCTCAGCCTCGGCGATGTGGCAGGGCTCAATGCCGTGAAGGCGGATGTGTGAGGGAAGAAAATACGTTTGCGGGTTGACCAACACTCCCCAAGTCCATGCAAGCTTCCCATTGCGAAAAGCTGCAAGTCCTATCTGGCAGATACTTGCCGGCTGCTCATTAGCAGTCTCTACGTCGAGGACTAGAAAATTCAAATCAGGCGTTCACTTCCGTTCAGGAAAGTTGAGGTATTGCCGACCAAGCAAAGCGAAGATGAGGAACGCCCCAGTGGTCTGGGCTCGTCGTGTCAACATATTCGGTGAGCGATCGAAAACCCACTCCAACGTTGCGGAGTCTCTCCATGATGCGGAGTACGTCTTTGAGCGATCGGGACAAGCGATCTAGTTTCCAGACTGCCAGGGCATCGCCGGGTCGAAGGTGATCAAGGAGCCGGTGCAGCTCGGGTCGGCCCCAACGGCCTCCAGATGCATGCTCGATGTAGAGACGCTCGCAGCCTGCGCCTTTGAGCGCTGCCTCCTGCGCGGCGGTCTCTTGATCAGTCGTTGAAACCCGTGCGTAGCCAATGTTCATTGCACAACCCTATCGCCAATAAAATCCATTTGGCAATAGGGTTGTGCAGTCCTGAAACACACGCCATCGTGAAGGTATTTATGGCTTGCGCAGACGGTCGTTTCCGCAAATGGTTCTGAATTGCCAGTGCTACTTCGTATGCTTCACCCCGCTCGTCTTCTGAGTACATCCTGTGCAACTCCCCGTAAAAGACGCCGCGCAGCTCCAGATTTGCCTTAGGCTCAGATTGGCATGATGGCGGAGATTATGGAGGACACTGTGAAGCAAGCCAAAGCTCCCATCAATGACGCCATTATCGTAGCTGTGGCAGGGCTGGTCGACGATGCGCAGTCAGAAACCCGGGAACCGAGCCACTCGGATCTAAGCTTTAAAATCGAGCGTGTCGGGCTCAGTGCTGGTGACCCGAAAACGCAAGGTCAAGCGGTAGGCAAGGCGAAGCGTATGCGGTCCGTGCTGTCATGGGGTGTCGAGTTCGCACCTAGTAAAGCTGAGCTGCTTGTGTCGGCTCTCCCCATGCTGATCCGCGGAAAGGGCGGCTTCAGGAAGGATTCGCCGAACTTTATCGGAAAAGAGCCTTTTCTTACCGCGAAGGAAGCTTTTCGCCTGGAAAATTACACACTCTCCGATGATGGGGAGCTGCAATCAACCTCCCTTGAACACCTAGCCGGGGCCAAGCTGACGGCAGCGCTTGAGGCGTACGTACGCCGGGAGCAGCGCGGCAGCGAAGATGCGGCACTCATGGTCGGCACTGGCAAAGACTTGCTCGAAGCCACGGCTGCCCACGTTATCACTGAGATTTACGGGAACTACTCGCACCAGGCAAATCTTCCGACCCTGTTGGGTCAAGCTTTCGCGGCCCTCAGCTTGGCGACACCTCATAACCCAGTGGAGACCGGAGAAGCCCCGCAACGCCGGGTCGAACGGGCGCTGTATGAGGCGGGATGTGCGGTAAACGGGATGCGCAATAAAACTGGCACGGGGCACGGGCGACCGTTTGCCTCCTCCGTGTCGGAGGAGGAGTCTCGGACTGCACTGCACCTGACGGGCACCATAGCAGGGCTACTTCTTCGTGCTCTCAGGAAAAAGTCATCGATATAACCTGCGCCCATCAGGAACAGCTCTGCCTAACGGACTTGTCCAAGATGTTTCGTCGGCAGCAAACTTTCTTATCGATTTTTAAGCTGCCGGTACGCCCCAAACCTCTCCGGCCAGTCGTGCGAGGTACTTCTGCCGTTGAGAGACGGCCTCGGCATGCCACTCGGGAAATGAAGGAATATCGGCGATGGCTTTAGTGATCCGATCGGCGACCCCGAAAGCCGGGTGCTCCGCCTGACAACGGCTTAGAAGGAATTGCGATTGGCCGTAGGTGCTTCGTTTCTGCGAATAGGCTTTGTTCCCGAGCGAGCAGTTAATCGACGTCTCAATAAGGAGAAGATTTCCTACCTTGTCCGCAATGCCATCCTCTGCCCGCCCAAACTCGTCTTTGGCCTCTCGGCTCGGGTTCGCTGGGAAGATGTGCTCGATGTCGTTGGGGCCGTTATAGTAGTGCCGTAATTCCTTATAACGGCCTGCGTCGCCGTATGCGCTTAGCTCTACAGCCTGCGTCAGTTTGCTGAGCAGGTAACGGAGACGGAATGCACTCGTGTCCCTCGCACGCAATCTGCTCCAAGTCGCACCGAAGGCTCCGGAAAGCCGGGTTTTGCGGTCTTTGAAATACGTCTCGCAAAACGCTGCGAAATCGGCGTCGCATACCGTACGAAGCTGCCGAGAGCCCTCGATCACCGCGCGCTCGTAATCTCGCGTCGGCGTGTTTGTGATGAGGTACACGAACATGAGGTTCTCAACCTCATCGGCGAGCCGCTCGAAATTCGACGCATTCAGCTTACGGCCCGCCAGCAGGAGCATGTAGTGCTGCCGAACCGCGCTCCCGCCGAGAATCCGGGTGTTTACGATGCCGTGACTGTGACTCCCGCCAGGATTTTCTCCCTTTGTGAATCCGATATACACTTGAGCGGCTTCCAACAATCGTTCGGCGAACGCCAAGGGACTTGTTTTATGGCCGGTCCGCTCCGGATTGCGGAGGAACCAGTCATAGATGCCGTCTTCTCGGAGCTTCGGATCTGTCACTTCGAATTCTGCAAACACGAAATAGCGAAGAAAGCGGAGTGGTTTTTCTCTCACTCCGTAGATGCCGTCGACGGCCTGCTTCCACTTGCTCTTGAGGGCGTCGTACTCGTGAGGCTTAGCTTCCATAAAGAGCAGGTTCTTGAGCAAGTCCATCGCATCCAGACCTGCCCCTCTATCGTTGACGGTCTCGAAAATCTTGAGTGCCTTGGCTACGCCCGGGGTCTCGATCCTGATCAGTTTTACTTTGGCCATCAGGTACGCATAGAAGCGCCGAACCTCAGCACTATCGCCCTTGTACTGCGTACCGAGAAACTCACGCACAGTTGCATAGGCGCCCGCAATGTTGCGCATGGACCGGGTCGCGCTTTTCAGAGTCTGGACCGCTTCTCCGCGAGCATAGTCAACAAGAACACCCTGGCTGTCCTTATATTGCAAGTTGAGCCGCTCGCGATGGGTCGTGTTTCCGCGCCAGTCCATGTTCGCGGCGGCGATTTGGCCCGGCAGCTCGTCCGGCACATGCGACCCGGGTGCACTCAAGGCATCACGTATGGCGCAGAGCGTGAGAAACACCGTGGTCATTCTCTGCTGGCCGTCGATCAGCTCGTAGACGCCTTCGGCATTGCTCCAAACTACGATGGTGCCGATGAAGTACTCGGGCGCGCTTTGGTCAGTCGCCATCTCGTATTCACTCAGAACGTCTCGAAGAAACTGCTCTACCTCGTCTCCGCCTTTCCCTTTCGCGTCGGTCTCTCCCCAGACGTATTCCCGTTGATAATCTGGGACAACATAAAAATCCTGAAACGCCCGTTTCAGGGTCATGTCTTCCGATTTGATCGACTGTTCCGGCATAGTTTCCAATCATGGCAGCACCTGGGCTGGAACACCACAAGGATCGGCAGTGCAGTGTTGCCGCTTCTGGCTCCGCTGTCTTCGGGCGCGGTCGATCCCCTGGAAGCGGGCGCAGCCCCGTCCTTCATGGCTGCCCAGCCATGCCGCGTATACGGCATCGTCCGAGCCGACAAATAGTGGCCTGACCTCACAGCGGTGATTGATTCGACGGAGCGCGGCGCCTCGGTCATGCTACCCGTAGTCGCGATTCCGGCTACCCAAGCGTGATTCGTTAGGGAAGTCAGGGCGCGGCTACAACCGAGGATCAACCGGTTCGCTTTCAAGGGCGAGCACGCCGAAGACGCACTCGTGGGTGCGGCGCAGGGGCTCCCTGCGGAAAAGCGCTCCAGCGCCTCCAGCCCGAGCGCAAACTCGCAGAAAGCGAGCGAACGTTTAGCGGCTACGGAACGCTCGCGGAGCCGCTCAAGATTTGTAGGCAGGAGGTACTCCGGGCCGTAGATGATGCGCAGGTACTCGGGGCCGCGGCACTTGACAGCGGGCTGCGTC
>CAXTWU010000137.1:4928-6321 GCA_964248025.1 uncultured Acidobacteriaceae bacterium
CCCACCAGGCTGCGGCGTCCGCGCAGCTTTCTTCTTCGCCGAGTTCGACGAGCCGAAAAGGCGTCGTATGGAGCAGCTCAGGAGCCGCGGCGCACAACCGGGCAAGCTGTTCCATGTGCCAGGTGTGCGGCTTGTCCGTGTGCACCGCGCCTTCGCTTGCGAGCAGGTGGAATGGTGCGAGCCGAAGGTCCGCGAGCCCGTGCACGGGCCAGCAGTATCGGCGATACGCATCCACGTAATGCTGTACTGCTTCAAGCCGCTCCCGATACGGGCGGACAACTCGGCCAAGCCCGCAACCCTTCCTCCCGCCTGCGCGAGCACAGAGTTTTCCGCTGCTAGCGCGTGCACCCCGGCACCACCCACCGGCGCATACTGCCCGCGCAAAGCTCCTGCGCCTTGGCCGACCACGGCATCAGCTCGCAGTCCAGGCACAGCCAGTCTGTTGCAAGCTCATCCCAAAGACCCGCAACGTCAACCGCCGTAACGAGCCTTTCCAGAAAGGCGCGCTCCAACGCGCTGTCCGAGAAAAAACGCCTGCCCGTCCGCGTATACATCGCGCCCAGCGCCCGTTCCACCAAGCCGAACCGTGTTTGCGACACCGCTCCATCCCGGCAAAGCACGGCCACGGCTCGCGAACCCATATGCTTCTGCTCGCAAATCACCGTGCGGATACCTTCCTTGCGGTAAAAGGCGAACGCCTCGTCGGGGTGCTCCAGCAGGTGGGTGCGCTTGCTTGTTTCGGGCGGCGACATGGTCGGCGGCAGGTAAATGAGCCATTTCGGGTCAAGCGCGAAGCGGCTCATTACCTCCAGCGCCGCTGCCGCGTTTTCCTCCCGGATCGTGATTTTCGGCTTCAACCGCGTGTCGATCAGCCGCTTCCCGAGCACGTCACTAAGGTCGAGCATGTCGTCATTGACCTGCTGCGGCTGACGCACGGGTTCCTGTGAGGGCTCGGGAAGGAAGGGTCGGGCAGGCTTATAGTAGGTGCGGTGTGCCGGGACCGAGACGATCTCCCGCTCAGGGTAGCGCAGCGCTGTGAGCGCACCGCCGAACACGCAGTCCGTGTCGATGTTGACAGTGTTGTTCAACCAAACCGGCTCGGGCACGGGCGTGTGTCCGTACACCACCATCGCCTGCCCGCGACAGTCGGCTGCCCAGTTGTAACGCACAGGCAAGCCGAACTCGTCGGTTTCGCCCGTGGTCTCACCGAACAGCGAAAACTCGCGCACGGCAGCCGAGCCGCGGCCCTGCATCGACTCCGGCAGGCCCGCGTGTGCAACGACCAGCTTGCCGTCGTCGAAGACATAATGACTGATCAGTCCGTCGAGAAACCTGGCCGTATCAGCTCGAAACGCTTCCGGCTCCTGCCCGAGCTGCTCCAGCGTTTCCGCCA
>CAXTWU010000138.1:0-6277 GCA_964248025.1 uncultured Acidobacteriaceae bacterium
GGCCAGCACCCGGCGATTGAAGCTGAGCCAGGAGCTGTCACGGGCGATAAAGAGACTGCGTTGTGCTTCATCCATAGAGAGGTCGCGCCGGCGCGTAGAGACCTATCCTAATACGCGCCGGTGAGCCGTGGGTGTTGTGCCGCGCAAACTGACCTTGCAATGGGGGTCGCCAAAGGTTGGTTCCAAAGCAGGGAGATGGGGCGATAATAAGGATCGACGGGACGCCGCCAATGATTGGGCCAGGGAGAAAAACAATGACAAGTGACGGGTGCCAGGGAGCGGGAGCGGCCGGCGGCATGGCAATGGAGCTGTTTCAGGTAGCGTCGCTGCTGGTCGGCGACGAGGGCGAGGCTTTGAGGATGATTGAAAGTTCGCTGGCCACCATGGAGATCGATCCATGCGTGGACCCGGAGCGGGCCCGGGAGCAGGCTCGGTCGCGCGTGGTGCGTGCGGCTTTGTCCCACCTGGCGGCGGAGCAGCCGGCGGCATTTCGCGCCGAAAGCTCTGCGGCGGACGCGGTCGAGCCGTGCATCTCCTGCATCCAGGGCGACGATTTGCAGGTCGCCGGCGTTAGCCCTGCCCAGCTGGGCGGCTGGCTGGAACGGCAGGAAAAGCCCGAGCTGCGGCGCGGCCTGCGCGAGTGGCTGGAAGAGCTGCCCATGCCGCAGCGAGCGATCTTTGTGCAACGCGCGGTGCTGGGCCAGGGCAACGACACGGCCGCCCACCTATTGCGGGAAGCCGGGGGAAGCGACGCCAGCGGCTGGACCGCGGAGCGCGTGAGCGGTATCTTTCGGCGAGCGCTTTGCTCGCTGGCCAACTCGCTGGCGCACGCACCGGCCGCGGAGCCGGTCTCGGCGTAGGCACGAGGGGGCGCGGCGGCTCGCAGCGGGCCGCCGCAATGGCTGTTTCGTTCAGATCGCGATTTGCCGCAAGGATGGGGGCGGCGTTCTGGTTCGCTGCTATCCGGCTTCCGGTGCCAGAGGTTTCGGATGCGCTTTTCGCTCCTTGGCTGCTGACAGCGCCGCTTCTGCGGCGATCCATACTGCTGGGCATCGGCGCTGCTGAATGGTTTGCATGCAGTTTCGCCGCGAAGGAGGCAAAAAATGCCGCGGATGGCTGGCGGTTCTGTGCCGGGCCTTGGTTCCAGATCCTCCAGGCGATGACGCGATGCCTGACCCTCCGCCTGATCAGCTCAGGCTGGTAGTTGTGTCACGCGCGCCGGCCGCTTCGAACAAACTTCATCTTTCCGCAGACCCCTGCATCCAAGTACGGACGGGTGGAGCGCCGGCCCGTACTTCGATTCGGGAGTCTGTGTGCCGCAGGGGTGGAAAGGCCGTGCCTCGGCCTGTTTATATACGTCACTCGCCGCTGGAATCGTTTGCGCGCCTCCTGCAGTGAGGGCGCAGTTCGGAGCGAGCGGCGGGACCGTCCAGTCGCTGCCGTCACCCACCACGGTTTCGCAACAGCAAATTGCGACCTCCAACTACCAAGGCAGTGTCGGGGATGAACGGGTGGTGCCCGGCGTTCTGCCGCTGTCGCTCAACGACGCGGTGGCTCGCGGACTTCGGCACAACCTCGGGCTGATCCTGACGACCAACAACCAGTTGGCGGCGCGCTCCACGGAGCTTTCGCAGTTGCAAGGGCTTCTCCCAACGATCAATGTCAATATTAAGGATGCGGTACAGGAAACAGACCTGCAGGCACAAGGGCTGCGCATCCCCGGTTTCCCGACGATTATCGGTCCTTACGGCTACCAGGACTTTCGAGCCACGCTGGACTGGACCCTTGTCAGCGTGGCCTCCATCCGCAACTACATCGCGGCCAGGCACAACTTTGCCGGGACCAGGCTGGCTATCGAGGATGCGCGCAACGAGGTTGTTTTGAGCGTCGGCAATGCGTACCTGCTGGTTATCGCGGACGCGTCGCGTGTTGTCTCCACGCAGGCCCAGGTCGCTACCTCCAAGGTTTCCTTCGACCAGGCGCACCAGCAGCACCTCGCCGGCACCTCGCCGCTGCTGGACGAACTGCGGGCACAGGTGGACTACCAGACCCAGCAACAGAACCTGGTACAAGCACAGGCGACATTGGAGAAAGACAAGCTGGCGCTGGCGCGGGTCGTCGGGCTGCCTGTAGCGCAACAGTTCACGCTGACTGATGTCGCGCCCTTCGCTCAGCTGGATACGGTGGATCCCGACGCCGCGGTTGCCCAGGCACTCGGCAACCGCAAGGACCTGGCAAACTTCGAGGAGCAACTCCAGGCCGCGGGTGCGGCCAAGGGAGCGGCCAAGGCGGAGCGCTATCCGACAGTCGCCTTTAGCGGCGACTACGGCGATATCGGCGTCAACGTTCGACACTCGCACGGCACCGGCGACGCGACGGGAACGCTTGATATCCCGGTTCTGGAAGAAGGCAAGATCCGCGGCGATGAAGCCTCGGCACAAGAGCAGCTGGAGGCCAAGCGCGCGCAGCTGAGCAACCTTCGCGGGCAGATCGCCCAGGATGTGCGCGACAGCATTCTTGATATCCAGGCGGCGCAAAAACAGGTTTCGGTGGCCCAAAGCAACGTCGGACTGGCGACCGAGGCATTGAGCGAAGCGCAAGAGCAGTATGCGGCCGGGGTGTCTGACAACCTGTCCGTGTCGCAGGCGCAGCAACAGGTGGCCCAGGCCGATGACCAGTACATCGCAAGCCTTTACCAGCATAATGTGGCCAAGCTGTCGCTGGCGCGCGCACTGGGCGTGGCTGATACCCGGCTGAACACTTACGTGGGAGGGAAGTAGCGTGGCAGAGCAGGCAGTGGAAACAGACGCCGGACGGAAGCAAGGTGAAAACGGTGAAGACGGCAACGGCAAGGCGAAACCGCGAGGGAAGTCGCGGCGCCGCTTCATCATCATCCTGGTAGTGGCGATCCTGCTGGTGGGCGCCGGGCTTTTCTATTGGCACTCCACCTTTTATGAGGATACCGATGACGCACAGATCAACGGACACCTCATCCAGATCTCTTCGCGCATCGGCGGCAATGTCATCAATGTGCCGGTACTTGAAAACCAGCGCGTCAAGGCCGGTGATGTAATCGTGGAGTTGGACCCCAAGGACTACCAAACGGCGCTGCAACAGGACGAAGCGAACCTGGCCGCGGCCGAGTCGAACTTCCAGTCCAACACGGTCAACATCCCGGTCACCACCGTAAGCGTCAACACCAACCTTGCGGCGATCGCTTCCACGCTTGCGCAGTCGAAGGACGCCGTGGTGCAGGCCCAGCAGCAAGCCGATGCAAACCGTTCCGCGATCGCCCAGGCCGACGCGAACTACATCAAGGCCAAGTTGGACGTGGAACGCTACACGCCCCTGGTGCAGCGCGACGTGATCTCAAAACAGCAGTATGACCAGGCAGTGGCGACGGCAAAGGCCGATCAGGCTGCGCTTGAGCAGGCCCGGCAGACCGCAGCCGGATCGGAGACCGCCGTACGCATGGCGCAGGACCGGGTGGTGCAGACCAGGGCGCAGCTGCAGAATGCGAAGACTGCCCCGGAACAGATCCGTATCCAGAAAGCCAGGGCGGCGCAGGCGGCAGCGCAGGTGGAGCAGAACCGGGCCGCGTTGGCGCAGGCCCGGCTCAACCTGGGCTACACACGCATCGTGGCACCGGTGGACGGCATCATCACGCGCAAGAGTGTGGAGGTCGGCCAGAATATCTCGGTCGGGCAGAACATCACCACACTGGTCTCGCTCAACGATATATGGGTCACGGCGAACTTCAAGGAAACGCAACTGAACCACATGCACCCGGGCCAGCCTGTCACCTTCGGGGTGGATGCGTATGGTGGACGCATCTACGACGGCGTGGTGACGCAGATCGGCGGCGCGACCGGCTCGGTGCTAAGCCTGTTTCCCCCAGAAAACGCGACCGGCAACTATGTCAAGGTTGTTCAGCGCGTGCCGGTGCGGATCGACCTGAAAGACAAAAGCGAGGACCGCGATCACCTGCTGCGGCCTGGTCTCTCGGTTGAGCCGAAGGTGACGATCAAGTAACCCGCTCGGGTCTGAAGCGATAGCGGCTCCCGCTGGGAAGGAGCCGCTTCCGCTTGCCCTTCGGCGGCGGCGATGATTTCGCGTCGGCGATGGCGTAAGCTGCATCTACCAATCACTGCTGAATCCATCTCCACAGTAAAAGGTCGAAGCGCAGCTTCGGAGTTCCTGGCGATGCCGTTTACCCACCTCTTTCTCGCTCATGCTTACCTGGTTTTGTTTGTCTGGGTATTGGTAGAGCAGATCGGCATCCCCATTCCAGCGGCGCCCTTGCTGCTCACGGCCGGTACGCTGACGGCGACCCACAGACTTCACCTGCTTCCCGTCCTGGGTGCCATTCTGCTTGGTTCCCTGGTGAGCGACATCTCCTGGTACCTGCTGGGCAAGCGCTACGGCAGCCGGGTCGTCCGCCTGCTGTGCCGCTTTCTGCCGCAGCGCGACACCTGTGTGCAGCGCACCAACAGCTACTTCAGCAAGCATGGTGCGGGTACGCTGCTGGTCAGCAAGTTTCTGCCCGCGCTTAATACCCTGGCAGGGGCCATCGCCGGGCAGTCGGGTATGGATTTCCGCCTTTTTCTGCTGTGTGATGCAGGCGGTGTTCTGCTGTGGGCAATGGCGTTCGTGGTGGGCGGTCGCTTTGCCGGCGACCTGCTGAAAGCCCATCCGCATGCGCTGGCCTGGGTCGCGCATTTTGCCGTCGGCCTGTTTGCGCTGTTGCTGGTCGGCTCCATTGTGCAGCGCTGGGTGCGCCGCCGCCGCTCGCTGGCGGAAATCCGCACCGACCGGCTTTCACCGCAGGATCTTTACGCCATGGTCGAGTCAGGCGAAGCGCCCTTTCTTGTCGACCTCCGGCACCCGCTCGATTACCTGCCCGACCCCCGAACCCTGCCCGGCGCCGTCACCATGACCCCGGACCGGCTCATCGAAGCAGTGGCGCAGATTCCTCGCGACCGGGATGTGGTGCTGTTCTGCACCTGCCCCAACGAGGAAACAGCGGTACGCATGGCACTCACCATTCAAAAGATGGGCGTGCCGCGGGTGCGTCCGCTGCTGGGCGGCTTTGACGGCTGGCGCGAGCTGGGCTACCCGCTGGTGCCGATCGTGGAGGCTTCGCCGCTCAGGCTGGTCGCGAGCGATGCCGTCAGTGTCGCCTGACGTTTGTCAAGCCGCGCGGCGGGTACCGACGGGTAAGCGCCCTGGTGACGCTTCTACCCTTTGGGTTGTTCCCTGTGCTAACGTGCCCTCTTAGACGAGCGGAAGCGCGCATACGGCGCGCCCCGTTCCACTGATCCAAATCTCCTGCTGAGAGCTCCACCCCCATGAGCTGGACTGAAAGCTACCACTGCGATGTATGCGGCAAGGCCAAAAACGCCACTGGCGGCAACTGGTGGCTTGCCTGGGTGGGCACCACCGCGGGCGAGGCCGCCTCCGAAGGCGAACCGATGCTCAAGATGACCGCCTGGAACCAGGCTTTGTCCCATGCAGCCGAAGTGCGGCACCTGTGCGGGGCCCGCTGCTCGCAAACGCTGCTGGACCGCTGGATGAGCGGCGAAGGGTCTTGATTGCGGTCGCGTGAAGCAGCAAGTGTGAGATTGATTCAAGTGCAGGAAGCACGGTAAGTTGCCGGCTGAGTGACACCGATCTGACCCTTGCACTTTTTGCGCGCAGGGTGGAACCGGGCCGTGCACCGCGGAGCCCAATGCGGAATGAACTCCCATAAACTGGGAAGGGCGGCTTGCGGTTCGCCCCTGGGGAGACGGCTTGGCATACAACGACTTACGTGCATGGATCAAGGCAATGGACCGGGCGGGCGAGCTGAAGCGAATCCGCGAGGAAGTCGATCCCATCCTGGAGATAGCGGAGATCACCGATCGCGCCTCGAAAGCAGGCAAGCGTGGAGGCACGCCGGGCGGCCCGGCGCTGTTGTTTGAGCGGGTCAAGGGCTATCCCGGCGCGCGCGTGCTGATGAACCAGTTCGGGTCGGAAGCGAGGATGAAGCTGGCGCTGGATGTCGATTCGCTCGACGAGATTGCGGGCCGCATTCGTGCTCTGCTGGAACAGAAGTCGCCCGAAGGCCTGATGGACAAGCTGAAGCTGCTGCCTAAGCTGGCGGAGGTCGGCCAGTTCTTCCCGAAGACGATTCCGGCGAAGCAGGCCCCGTGCAAGGAAGTGATCAAGATCGGCGCGCGCGGGGACCGGATCGATGTGCTGGAGTTCCCGGTGCTGCAGTGCTGGCCCATGGATGGCG
>CAXTWU010000139.1:0-6276 GCA_964248025.1 uncultured Acidobacteriaceae bacterium
GCACCTCGCGGCAGCTCACCCCGGCATCGACCAGCACAGACGTGCGCCCACCCGTCACCACTGTGCAGTTGCCGCGGGAACCGCTGGCCAGCACCGTCATCCGAATCATCTCCCTACGATACTCCTGTTGATATTTGTTTACAGGTCGACAATTTCGACCAGCAGCATCGTGATATTGTCCTTGCCGCCCATTGCGAGCGCGGCGGCCATCAATCCTTCATTGCGCGCCGCGATCGACATGGGCAAGGCCAGAAACTCAGCGATGCGATCGTCGGGGAGCTCGCGGGTGAGACCGTCCGAGCACAGCAGCAGCAGGTCGCCGGGCTCGACCGCAAGCGTCTGGATCTCCGGTTCGACGGAACGGCGTGTGCCGACCGAGCGCGTGATGATGTTGCGCATCGGAGAAAGCGCGGCCTGCGCTTCGTCGATGACCCCCATGCGCAGCTGCTCGGCGACCAGCGAGTGGTCTTCGGTTTCGCGGGTCAGGGTGCCGCGCCGCCATCGGTAGCAGCGACTGTCGCCAACATGCACCAGCCTCATCTCGCGATCGCCGCACCCGGCCAGCGCGATCAAAGTGGTTCCCATGCCTTCCAGCGAGGCGTCATGCGCCGCCCGAGCCTGCACCCGGCGATTGGCGGCACACACGGCCTTTGCAACGCTTTTCGGCGTTCGCTGTTCCGGCGCAACGGCCACCATCTGCTCCACAAATGCCTCAACCGCCGTCCGGCTGGCAATCTCGCCGCCCATCGCCCCGCCCATGCCATCGCACACCACAAACACACCGGCCTGAAGTGAATAGCTCCAAGCATCCTGGTTGTTGCGCCGCACACAGCCGGTATGGCTCAGGGCGGCGGCGGCGGACTGGAGAGCGGCGGGCACGGGACTAACTCTACACGCCGAAAAGCACGTTGCGCGAGGATTCGAAACGCTATCCGCGCGGCAGTTCCAGAACGGGAAACCAAAGCCCGGCGGCCCAAAAAAGCTTAAAAGGACTCGTTTGCAACGGTTTTTTTCGCCGCGGGCTCGGGGACCGAGACAACAAGGCCGGACAGCTCGCCATCGACATGAATCGGTTGCTCCCCGGGACCGTACGGGTGCAGCGAATGGGTTCGGAAGTAGCTTGCGGGCGTGGTGCCCGGCGGGTTGGCAACTTCCTCATACTCCACATCCGCTCCGCCGCCCACACTGAGGATGTAGTCCCCTTCCGGGACAAAGCTCATGGTCCAGGCAGTGTCATCTCTTGAAAGCTTCACGCTGGCCAGTTCAGAACGGTCGTCCGCGTGCAGCAACGAGACCGTGCCGCCGTTGATCACGTGGCCGTCGCGAGCTGCGACCACGGAACCGGAAACGGTGTGGAGCTTGCCCAGCGGCACGATAATGTCTTCTCCCGCACGTTCCTCGCCAAGCTTCATGGTAAACGGGGTTGCATCTTTGGAACGCAACTTGCTGCCGGAGTAGACTGGGATCTGGTAGCCGTCCTCGTCCGAAAAGCCAAAGCCGTCGGGAGTGACATCGTAGCTGGTTTTGCCTAGATGGATCTGCACGGCCAGCACATACTCGCGCGCGGGCAGGCCGGCGATGCGAAAGGTACCGCGGTCGTCGGTGGTGACGGCAGGGGTGTCCTGCACCGGCCCTTCGCGCGGCGCGACCCACTTCTCCTTTTGTCCTTCTTTTTGCCGAACCAGCAACTCTACCTGGAGGCCGGCCGCCGGGCTGCCGTCGTCGTAGAGAACCTTGCCGCTCACAGCGGCCCCTCGCTCCAGGGTCACGTCGACCGAGGCCGGCGCGCCTGCCTGTACCGTCACACGCGGCACCACCCTGGCGATCTCTTGCTTGAGCGTCTTGTCCGGCTTTGAAATCTGGTCGCTCGTCACCCCAAGAGTCGCCAGCGGCGAAACATAGCCGGGCTCCCTGGCGAAGACATAGTAGGTACCGGGTGCCACATGGCTTACGGCAAAGGAGCCGTCGGGCATGGTCTGGACGCCGCTCAGGTGTGCGGACACGCCCCCTTTCGCGCCGGAGGTGTAGCCGTCGATGGACTGCACCGGCTCCAGCATCACCGTGGCCAGACGAGCGGGACCGTTGGTGTCGGCGCAGAAAACATGGCCGGTGACCATGCCGGTTGGATTCGCCCTGGGCGGGACAGGCATCTGCGCCAGGGTTTGGCCCGTGACCATCGAGAGGAAAAGGTGACAGAAAAACCGCATGGGAGCGCGTCTCCGGAGTCGCAGTCAGTATAAGCTCCCCAAACGGAGAACAACCCGGGCCATCGCAGCCGATCGGCAAAGCCGGGATGGCTCGACCGCTTACTGCCCCGCCCGCCCCAGCTTCGCTTCCGCCTCCAGCACCACCTGCCGGGCGGCGTGGTACCGCTCCGGGTCGTCCCCAGCATCGGTCACCTGCTTCCGCCCCTGCTGCAACTGCTGCTCGGCGGCGGCCTTGTCCACCGACTCCGGCCGCTCCGCGTACTCGACCAGCACAGTCACGCGGTCGGGCAGCACCTCGGCAAAGCCGCGAGCCACGATCAACCGCTGCTCGCCTCCTGCGCCGCCGGTCACGATCAGCTCGCCCGCGCCGATCGCGGTCAGCAGGGGCGCGGAGCCCGGCAGCGGCTCGAGTACCCCTGCCTCGCCGGGAAGCGTCACGGAGGTGGCGTCCACGTCGAGCAGAATATGCTCCGGCGTGACCACGCGCACCTTCAGGTGGTTCAGGTCAAACTGCGCCGGGTCCGTACGAGGCGGGTTCGTGTTTGTTGGGTCAGCCATGCCGTTTACTTCTGCGCTTTCAGCTTTTCAGCCGCTTCCAGTACATCTTCAATCGTGCCCTTGAGATAAAAAGCTTGCTCGGGCACGTCATCGTGCTTGCCTTCGATGACCTCCTTGAACGAGCGGACCGTGTCGGCCACCTTGCAGTACGAGCCCGGAATCCCGGTGAACTGCTCCGCGACATGGAAGGGCTGCGACAGGAACTTCTGCACCTTGCGCGCCCGGTTCACCGTCAGCCGGTCCTCTTCCGACAACTCGTCGATGCCCAGGATGGCGATAATGTCCTGGAGATCCTTGTAGCGCTGCAGGATGCGCTTGACGCCCTGCGCGACGTCATAGTGCTCCTGCCCGACGACGCGCGGCGACAAAATGCGCGAGGAGGATGCGAGCGGATCGACCGCCGGGTAGATGCCCAGCTCGGACAAGGGCCGTGACAGCACGGTGGTCGCGTCGAGATGGGCAAAGGTCGTCGCCGGCGCGGGATCAGTCAAGTCGTCGGCGGGCACGTAGACGGCCTGGACCGAGGTGACAGAACCCTTCTTGGTCGAGGTGATGCGCTCCTGCAGCTCGCCCATCTCGGTTGAAAGATTGGGCTGGTAACCGACGGCGGACGGCATGCGGCCCAGCAGCGTCGAAACCTCGGAGCCCGCCTGGGTAAACCGGAAGATGTTGTCGATAAACAGGAGCGTGTCGGCGCCTTCCTCATCGCGGAAGCTTTCGGCGATGGTCAGCGCGGACAGCGCGACGCGCAGGCGCGCCCCTGGCGGCTCGGTCATCTGGCCGTAGATCAGCGCGGCCTTCGACTTCGGCAGGTCGTTGAGGTCGATCACGCCCGCCTCCTGGAACTCAAGCCACAAATCGTTGCCCTCGCGGGTGCGCTCACCCACGCCGGCGAAGACGGAAAAGCCGCCGTGCTTGGTCGCGACGTTGTTGATCAGCTCCTGGATGATGACGGTCTTGCCCACACCCGCGCCGCCGAACAGGCCGATCTTGCCGCCCTTCAAAAACGGCTGGATCAGGTCGACCACCTTGACGCCGGTTTCAAACATCTCCTCGGACGTCGACTGCTCCTCGAACGAAGGTGCCGCGCGATGAATCGGCATGAACTTGGTCGCGTGAACCGGCCCAAGCTCATCGACGGGCTGGCCGATGACGTTGAGGATGCGGCCCAGCGTCGGGCGGCCCACCGGCACCATGATGGGCGAGCCGGTATCGATCACCTTCATGCCGCGCACCATGCCCTCGGTCGCCTCCATCGCCACGCAGCGCACCCGGCCATCGCCGATATGCTGCTGCACCTCAAGCACCACGTTGATAGGAGCCGGAACGTTGAAGCCTTCGCTGACCACTCGCAGGGCCTGGTAGATGCCCGGCATCTTTGCCGGGTCGAACTGCACATCGACCGCCGGGCCGGAGATCTGGACGACTTTTCCCGTGTTGGCCGGGTTGCTCTGGTGATCCTGGCCACCCTCGCCGTAGTGCTCGGCCATGGTGTCGGGCCCTGCTTGTGGTTCCACTGCCTGTTCTGCCATAAACTCTCCGTTCGGGAACCGTTCCGCGGGTTTAAACCGCGGCGGCCCCTGAAACAATCTCGATGATTTCCTTGGTGATGGCGGCCTGCCGGACCCGGTTCATGGTCAGCGTCAGGGCGTCGATCATGTCGGACGCATTGCTCGTGGCGGCGTCCATCGCGGTCATGCGGGCCGCGTGCTCGCTTGCGATCGATTCAAGCATCGCGTAATACAACAACGACGATACAAAGCGCGGCAGCAGCGAGCCGTACACCTCGGCCGCCGGCTGGTCATATTGGTAGTCCACGTTCGCCGTGCCGAAGCGCCGCGACTCGTCCTCGAACTGCGCCCGCACCGCGTCCTGCTCCTCGTCGCGCAGCGTCAGCCCAGCCGACAGGGCGGCCTCCGCCGTGCGCTCCCGCTCTTCGCGCGTGGGCTCGGTGCTGCTCGCTACCTCGGGCCCAGCCAGCCCGCCCCCGGGTGCCGCCACCAGCGGCAGGATGCGCTCGACTACCACGCGCTGCGAGATCACCGACTGAAACGAGTTGTAGGCCAGGTACACCGCATCGACCTCGCCCGCGCCGTAGCGGGCCACGATGTCCTGGCCGAGCAGGCGCGCATCCTCAAATCGCAACTTGTCGAGCGCGACGCGCGACGCCGGGTCCGAGCCGAGAAACTCAACCTCACCCCGGCGTGTCCGTCCGGGACGGCCACCCTCGGTGGGGGCCGAAAAGGAGGCCGTCGGATAGCGGCGGCGGAGAAAATCGCGCCCTTTCCGGCCCACCGCTTCCACGTCAATCTGTTTGCCGCCCTCGCTGCCCGCGCTGTTCTCGGCAATAAAGTGGGTCGCGGCGCGCACGATATTGGTCGAGAACGCCCCGGCAAACCCCTTGTCGCCAGTGATCAGCAGCAGCAGCACTGTTTTCTCGGGACGCGCGGCCAGCAAGGGGCTCCGCAGTTCGTTGGTGGCCGGATCGATCGCTTCCACGCGGCGCCGCAACGAAGCCAGCACACTGGCCAACATCACGGCGTACGGGCGCGAGTTCGTCATGCGCTCCTGCGCACGGCGCAGCTTGGCCGCGGCCACCATCTTCATGGCCTTGGTGATCTGGCGCGTGTTGCGGACGCTGCGGATGCGGCGCCGAAGATCCAGTACATTCGCCATGCTGCTCCTGCTTCCCTTCCTGCCATTGCACGGGCCTAATGCGCGGCTTCGCCCGGCTTTTGCCGCTCTTCCATCCGGATGCGGAACTCCTTGAGCTCCTGCACATCCTTGAAAACATCGATGGCCGACAGGATGCGCTCGAAACGACGCTCCTGCCGGTCTTCCAGCCGCTGCACCTGTGCTTCCACGGCGAGAAGCTTCTCCTTGATAAAAGCCACTTCGCCGGCCAGCGCCTTCAAGTCCGGCGTGACAATATCCTGCAACAGCTTGCGTACATCGCCAACCACCGAAAGCTTGTCGCCAGAGCTCATGGCCGCTCCCTCTTTCTCAGGATACGCAAGCCGGCGCAAGTTTAGCGCGTGACCCCTTGCGTCTGGTTCGAGCCCGCGGCACCGCCCGGCGTGGTCGCGGCCCCGGCAGGCGCGCCCCCGGGAATCCTTTGCCCCTGTTGGCGCTGTTCATTCTCGTTCAGCGGCACAACCCCGTCCCTGCCGGATGCCTGCGCATGCTGCGCCAGGAAGTCGCGCTTGTACCCTTCGACCGCCGCCTTGAGCCGCCCGCGGATGTCGTCGTCCAGAGCCTTTTTCTGCTCGATATCCATCAGCAGCGCCTGCTGCGACCGGTCGAGGTACGCGTGGAACCCGGCCTCGAACAGCTGCACGTCCTCGACCTTGACGTCATCCAGCAAGCCCTGCGTCCCGGCAAACAGGATTGCCACCATGTGCGCCGGCGATAATGGCTGAAACTGCTTCTGCTTCAACAACTCGGTCAGCCGCTTGCCGCGGTTCAGCTGGTTCTGCGTCACCTTGTCCAGGTCCGAGCCGAACTGCGAAAA
>CAXTWU010000140.1:0-2063 GCA_964248025.1 uncultured Acidobacteriaceae bacterium
GCAAACGGCGCCGTGGTGTGGAGCGAAGGGGCACAAGGGCAAGCGATACGGGCCGCTGTCTGCGTTTGCGTTCTCGACCAGGACGGCGGCGGGCACGAGTGGGCTGGAACGCAGCTCCGCATTTTTGGCGCGAGGGCGGTGACTCTTCTTGTGGCGGCACGCACCAGCTACGCAGGTCAGGAAAAGAGTCCAAACGCGAGCAGGCTCGATGCAACGACATTGGCCCTGGCCGACCTGCACGCTGCACGCGCACATTCGTGTGCACAGCAGCTGCGCGACCGCCATGTTGCCGATCATCGAAGGTATTTCGACCGGGTACAGCTGCGACTGACACGGGATGCGAATGAAGCCGAGGCCACCCAGCCGACGGACCTCCGGTTGAACGCGCTCAGCAGCGGAGCAGCTTCGGATCCAGGGCTGGCCGCCCTTTGTTTTCAGTTTGCCCGCTATTTGCTGATAGCCTGCTCGCGCCCGGGGACGTTGCCCGCTACTTCGCAAGGGATCTGGAGCTGTCTTGCGCGTCCGTCACGAAGGGCAGGATGGCAGCTGGACGGGAATCTTTTCTTGAGCTACTGGATCGCCGAGGTCGGAAATCTTTCCGAATGTCACCAGCCTCTTTTCGACTTTGCCGACCGGCTTGCCGAAAGCGGCAGGCAGGCCGCCTATCGAGTGTATGGCGTGCATGGCTGGGTCGCCCATGCCAGCACGGACCTGTGGGGCTCGGCATTTCCAGCCGCGGACGCTTCGCCCGGAGCCATTTGGAAGTGCGGCGCTGCTTGGCTCGGCTGTGCCATCTGGGATGGCTATCGCTTTTCCGGTGACCTGTCTTTTCTTCGCGCTCGCTACCCTTTGATGCGAGAAGCGAGCCGATTCTTTTTGGAGCAAATGAGGGTCGACCGGGATGGATGGCTCGCCGCCTACCCCGAGACCTCACAAGACTTGCCCTACCTGATGCCCTATGGTGAAACTGCCTATTGCAGCTTCAGTCCGGCTATGAACACTGCCATCGTTCGAGAGCTCCTTGCTTCAACTTCCGCAGCCGGCGAGCTGTTGGGCGAAGACACTGATTTTCTCGAGCGGTTGTGCGCCGCGGCCAAACAGTTGCGCCCCCTTTGAGACGAGTGAACATACAGGGGAGCTGCTGATCTGGCCCGATCGAGCATGGCTTCCCGCTCACTCCGCGATGGCATCCGTTTCGCAGCTCTGGCCGCTTATGCCCGGAACGCAGATAGACCCGCGTCATTCCCCTGAGCTCGCCGATGCGGCACGGCGTACTATCGACAACCGAGGTGTGAGCTTGCCTTCTCCGGCAGGCCAGGTGTCGGGCTGGTGTGCCAGCGCAATGGCGCGTCTTGGGGAAGGTGAGTCGGCGCTGCAGATCGTGTCCTCCTTCTTGCGACACCACGTGCAGCCGAACATGTTTGCTTCTTCAAAAAGCGAAGAAGAGGACTTGGATTTGGCGGGTAGTATGAGCGTGGCCGCAGGTGTGGCCGAGATGCTCCTTCAAAGCCACGGGAATGAGGTGCACTTTCTACCTGCCCTTCCCCGGGCATGGAGCAGCGGGAGTTTCGTCGGATTTCGGGCGCGCGGTGGATGGACTGTTTCCATGGAGTGGCACAATGGAAGAGCGAAACAAGCGACGGTAACGGCGGGGATTTGTAGGGAAACAATCTTGCGTGCTCCCCGGGGTCAAGCTATCAAAACGATCTTTCCCGCACCTAGCCAATCTCGCCGGATTGACACCGCGCGTCTGGAGATTCTGGCGGTTCAGGGTCGAACCTACTTCATTTCGTTCGTGTAGCTCTTACTGAAGATTGCAGACAAGGCGGAACCGGAGTGCTTATGGGAGTGGAAGTCCATTCGCTCTGCGGGACTTATCTATGATAACTGGGGCATAAGGTGGAGCGATTAACATGAAGAAATCATAAATACGCGTACATTCATGTTCAAGGCAGGGGGATCGAGCGCAGTTCCACACACTTAGATCACCACCAGACCTCCCACAGAATGCAAAATAAGCTGCCATCGTTCCGCTTGCAAGTAGAGAGGGAGAGTTTGGCGGC
>CAXTWU010000140.1:2163-6231 GCA_964248025.1 uncultured Acidobacteriaceae bacterium
ATTGAGGCAGTGCGGGGTGCTCCGCGACGGCTTCGCAAGACGGACATGGCCTGCCCGTGTTTTTGAGCTGCTTGCCCCCGATGTTGAAGCAGAAGGGCTGCCCGGAGCTGGCGCCACATGGAATCGGCAAGGACGCCAAAGAACCTTCCAGGCGCTTTGGCGACAGGAGATTCTGTTACATAACGAATCGGGTGTACCGGTTTAAAGCGGGTTCAGGAGCTCCGAAAAGGTGCCGTTCTCGACCGGGCATTCGAATGCAAGCAGGCGCGTTGACTAATGATTTCGCAGTGTGACAACGGCCCTTGTTCGAGCGGGAGACGGGAGCACCGCCGCAACGTTCCCGTGACTGCGGGACTCGCGGCCACGCAGGCGTAAGCCATCCGCCGTAAAGCATTTTTTCGTCGATGCACCGCATGCCAGCCTGCCTAACGGGCGTGCCTAGGGGAATGGAGGGCAACGAGCAGGCGCGTTGCCCTCGACACTTCGACCTCACTGCGGCTGCAAGCCGTGAACGTTCGGAAGGCATCTCGCCTTCCGCAGAGTTGTCCGGGGCAGCAGCCGTACCCGGTCGCGAACGGTTTAGGCCAGCATTTTAGCATACGGCACCTCGCAGAAGCTGAGAATCCTGATGCCGGACACCTCCACAAGCGTGGAATAGCCTGGCCTCCAGACCCAATCGAGGTTCCGCGATCAGCGTCTTGGTGGCCGCGCGAACGATCCGCGAGTGCAAGAAGCGCTTCCAACGCGAGGCATTCCGCAAGCAGGCGCTTTCTGCGCCTCTACAGTCCCGTGAACTTGTTTATTCCACTATGATGAGGCTCCATGGCACGGAAGAGGTTATCGATTCCATCCCGATCAGGTCCACCAGAAGCAGCGGGCGGCTGATCAACTCGCGTTTCCATACCGGCGAGCCGCGCGTTCGGTGCAAAGCCTTCCCTGACCCCGTCCACCGCCGTCCGTGCCAAGTCGTTCCGCCTATTAGTAAACGAAGAAGCTTGATAGGTCTGTAGCTTGAAGCATGCTCTACTTCTAGTTGAGTCGCCAGCACTCCGCTCGCCGCGCTGCGCGAAGGACTTTCTCCACCCGGAAGCAAGTCTCAGTGGAGCCGCGACGGCGCGCAGTGAACGCGCCGGCACCTGGCAGCCCGAAATACCAACCGGCCTTTGAGCCTGCTTTGGATCGAGCCTCCGCGCACTCACACCTGGACTTTGTCATACCAGGAACTTGCCGCCTCCAGGGCCTTGTTCACGTTTGAAATATTCTCAACTCCTTGAGTGTTCAGCCACTGCGCAAAGGCTTTTTCTCCATCCTTCGCGAACACCGACACCCCGTCCGACCATGTGGCCCGGCCGCACAGGACCCCATTGAAGCTGGTTCCGCTTTCCGCTGCCAGCTCCAACGTTTCGATGAAAATGGCGTTGGTGACGCCGGCTGAGAGATAGATAAAGGGCTTGTGCGTCGCTGAAGCCGCCGACCGAAAATGCTCCAAAGCCTCTTCGCGCGTATAGGCCTGTTCGCCGCCAAAAGCTCGGGTTCCGGCAACGAACTTCATCTGCACCGGCACCTCCACCTTCAAGACGTCCACGTTGTACTTCGCCTTGCCGAACTCCGACATGGACCCCGACACGATCTCCGGCTTGCGCTTCGCATACGCCAGGCCTTTTTCATCCTCACCATGGACGTCGTACCCAACAAACTCCAGAAAGAACGGGATGTCGTGCGCGATGCACTCATCGCCGATCCGCTCGATAAATGCATGTTTCTGGTCGTTGATCGCGGTTTTTTCAAGCGGGGTGTAATACAGCAGAACCTTGATGCAGTCGGCCCCTGCTTCTTTTAAGCGGCGCACCGACCAGTGATCCAGAAGGTCCGGCAACCGCCCTTCTTCGGCCGCGTCGTAGCCGGTCTTCTCATACGCCAGCAGCAGCCCCGCGTCGCGCCGCTTTTTGCTTGCCGGCAGCCCGAACTCGGGGTCCAGCAGGATCGCCGAAGCGTGCTGGCAAAGAACATCCGCGACCATGCTTTTAAAGTCTTCCAGCATGGAGGCCGGCACGTCCTCTACGCCCTTGGCCTTGGCGAGCGATTTTTGAAGAGACCCTCGCTGGTCCATGGCCGCCGCGGCAATCACGCCCCGCTTGTTTGAAACTGCCTTCAGGCCAGCCAGTTTGCCCGGCGTCAACTCGATTTTCATGATCCTGCTCCCCATCCTGTCTTGCTCAGTTCACCAGCACACCGCACCCTTTGGTTTGGATGCCGCAACTTGCCGGTAGCTCTTCCCTGCCGCGAAGATCCCTTTCTTCTATCGGCCGTTCACCGTTTTCGTACACACCTCGTTAAACCATCGTGGGAACACCTGGTGTCCGCTCCTCCACAATCCCGCAGCTTTCAAGCATGGCCCGCTGCGCTTCAAACAGGTGCACCAATCCCCCTTCCGCCACATCCAGCATTTCGCCGAGCCGCGGCCTGGAAAACGCCTCCTTCTCTGCCGAGGCCTGCACTTCAATCAACCCCCCCGACACGTTCATGACTATGTTAGCGTCAACCTCAGCGCCGGCATCCTCTTCATAGGCCAGATCCAGCAGCGTTGCTCCTTCCACAATGCCGACACTGACAGCGGCAACCCTTTGTCGCATCGGATTCGCCTTCAGCGCCCCGGCATTTACCATTCGACCGAATGCCAGCGCCAGCGCCGCACAGGCTCCCGTGATCGCAGCGGTTCGCGTCCCCCCATCTGCCTGGAGCACATCGCAGTCCAGAATCACGGTCCGCTCCCCCAGCAGTTCCAGGTCCACGCCGGCACGCAAGGAACGGCCGATCAATCGCTGGATCTCATGTGTTCGGCCGCCGATCTTGCCGCGCTCCGACTCCCGCGCGCTCCTGGTCAGCGTCGCCCTGGGCAACATTGCATATTCCGCGGTGACCCACCCGCGCCCACGTCCGCGCATCCAGCCCGGCACGCCGTTTTCCACGGAAGCATTGCAAAGCACACGCGTTTCGCCCATCGCGACCAGGACCGACCCTTCAGCGGTGCGGACATAGTCAGGGTTGAGAGAAAAAGGGCGCAGCTCCCGTGCGGACCGGCCGCCCTGCCTGTAAAAGGGTGGATTGCATTCACTCATCTCGCTGATTGTAGAGGCTGGTGTGCCGAATCGGGACATCACCCGGCGTTCCATTTCAGAACAAACAGGCTAAATGATAGAAGGGCAAGGAGTTAAAACAGCCCAAGAACAAGCTGTTTCCCGTTCCGGGTCCGTCCCCGCCCACTCGCCTGATTGAAAAGGACATGGGGGCAGACGAACCGCCTTAGTTTGAGGCACTTAGGAGCTCGGCACCCTTTGGTCGTCAAAATGCTTATAGGAGAGGACAGACGCGAACTGGTGCGAATCAAAGAAGAGGAACAAAGATGCATAAGCAACACCTCCGCTCGACGGAAAGCTCGAATCTCCTGCAGTTCCGCCCCGTTTGCCCTCCCTCTCCGCTGAGTCTGAAAGGCTTTCAGGACGTTCGTCCGGCCAGGCCCACCCTGTCTACACGGAGGCCAGACCCCTCGCCTGCAGCCAAACAGGCACACGACGCCCGAAATGCCCTTTGCTCGCTCCATATGCTGGCCGGGTTACTGGACGAGCCCGGCATCCTGGCGCCATCAGCCCAACGTTACGCCCGGGACCTCCAAGACATCGCCGAAACTCTTACTCAACTGGTGGAAACACTCACCTCACCCGGGACCGTGGCACCCCGCCACCAGCCCCGGTCTGCTGAGCCTGCTTCGAAATCACAGCCCGCAAGTACGGGCGAGGCCCTCGAATCGTCCAGGCACCTGCTTCAAACCGCGGCGGGTCCATCGACGGACGTTCACCTCTCCTTTGAAAGCAACCTGCCCGCGATGGCCTTGCCTGTAGACGCCCTGCATCGGGTGCTGATCAACCTGGTGAAAAACGCCGGCGAAGCCATGGGAAACCGTGGTGGCACCGTGCGGGTCACAGCGCGACGAGCACTCAGTCGCGAAAAGCCGGGCGTGCTGATCCATGTCTCCGACAATGGGCCCGGCATCCCAGCCCATGCGCTCGG
>CAXTWU010000141.1:0-6187 GCA_964248025.1 uncultured Acidobacteriaceae bacterium
CGGCGCGGATCGGGCAGCGTTATGGAATCAACGACATCGAAGCGCGGCTGCTGAAACGTGAGCGTCCGGGCGGGCGCGTACTGACCTTGGGCCGCGAAACCGTAGCCGGCTGCCAGCCCATTGTGCTGACGGAGTTCGGCGGCATCGCCTTCGGTGGCGAGCACGAAAATATCTGGGGCTACTCCCGCACCGAAACGGCGGAGCAATTGCTGAGCCGCTACACCGACCTGCTCGAAACAGTGCGCCAGCTACCTGGTTTGGCGGGATTCTGCTACACCCAGCTAACCGATACCTACCAGGAAGCGAACGGCCTGCTCTACGCCGATCGCACCCCCAAGGCGCCCCTGGCCGACATCGCCAAGGCAACGAGCGGCATGAAGTTGGACTTCGACCCGCATGTGGAAACCGCCTGGAAGGAGCACCTGCTCAGTACCTAAGCGCGGGGCGAGGGAGGAGCATGGGCCGCAGGCTTACGCCGGGCACACAGGACCGGTATCTTGAGCCGCCCGAGGAGGCGGCTGCGATTGGCATGCGAGCAAGCCCGGGAGCCGGCCCTCCCCTCACGCCACCTTTTCGCGCGTACCGTCGAACTGCACCCGGCTGGACCTGCGCCACCAGCCCAGCGCGGCCAGTGCCGGGTGACGCGGCACATCGCCTCGTCCCAACTGCCGCACGATCTCGGCCAGCGCCGTGGGCCGTGGCTCGCCAAAGCGCAGGTCAAAGACGCCGGGCTCGTAGTGGCCGTTGTCCGCGGTCACCAGGCTGTTCCAGAAGTACGAGCCCATCAAGGCCCAGAAGGTGATGGCCTGGCATCCGGTACCATTGGCACGCGCCTGCTGGGCCGCGGCCCAGGCCTCGGCCGCCCAGCGAATCTGCTCTTCCACTCCGTCGCCCAGGTGCACCTCTGTCACCGCGATGGGCAGGCCGTATCGCCGGTGGGCTTCGGCAAGGATCGGCCCGTACCCTTCCACGCGTGCCTGCTGCACGCGAACCGCCTCGATATCCGCAAACGGACCTTCCGCGGACCGGTAACGATCCGGGTACAGGTGGAGGCGGTGATCAAGAAAGCGGTCACTCAGAACGTAGTAGTTGACCCCCACCACGTCCGGCGGGCAAGGGTGATCGCGGAACCAGAGAATTTCCGCGTCGTCAAGGCCGCTCTCACGCAGGTGTCCGTAGACGGGGTGCTCTCGATCGACGGAGCCGTACAGCAGGTCGTAGGCAAGCCAGCGGCGTTCATTCATCAGGTCGGCGGTCGCCCCGAGCTCAGGCGTGGAACGAAAGCCGCCCAGGTCATCCGTCTGCACTAGCTTCGCGTCAGAGCGGACTGCACGAATCGCCCGCATGCTTAACACCACACCCTTGACCTGGTGCAGCAACGCGCGCATGTAGCTGTGCGAGGAGGCATGGTGCGGGTACCAGACCCCATACCGGCCTGCGAAACGTGCCGTTGTGTTCGGCTCGTTGACCGGCGTGTATGCGTCCACCCAGGGGTAGCGCGCCGCTACCTGCCCAGCGTACCCGGCCAGCAGAGGCGCGAACTCCGGGTCCAGCAAGCTGGTGTGCCGTGGACCGCTGCCATGATGCACCAGGCCCACGATCGGGCGAATGCCCTGGTCGCGCGCCGCCTCGAGGTAGGCATCGGGCTCGCTCCAGGACGCTTCACTTCGGGGCTGGTCCCGTGAGAATGGCTCCCGGCACTGCCTTTCCCACAGCACGCCACAGCGCAGCGCGGAGATGCCGAGCTCGGCGAACAGCCTGAGATCCGTCAGCCGCCGCGCGTGCCCGGATAGATCAAGCTGGTCGAAGTAGCGGTCGCCCACGCGGTTGCAGGTATACTCCGCGCCCCCCCAAATCTCAAGCGGTGCGTCGGCCTGCTTTGCTGTTCCAGCGAAGTTGTGAACCATGCTTCAGGCCACCCGGTGGCCGTCGACCTTGACCGAAACACGATGGCTGTCGTCCGACGCCACATCCATCGGCACCGCAAGCAGCCGCTTCTCCTGCTGATTGCTTCGCACCGCGGCCTGCTCCGCAAGCTTTGAGTACAGTGCAAGTGCCTGCGCAACCACCTGGTCCATGTTGTAGTACTTGTATGTGCCCAGACGCCCGGCAAAGTGCACGTTCGGCAGCGCCTCGCCGAGCGCCTTGTAACGCGCATACAATTCCCCGTTTTGCGGCTGCGGCACCGGGTAGTAGGGGTCGCCCTCGGCCGTCGGGTACTCGTACACGATGCTGGTCTTCGGATGCTCCTGCCCGGTCAGGTATTTAAACTCGGTCACGCGTGTGTAGGCGTGCTCGTTCGGGTAGTTGACGACGGCGGCGGTCTGGAAGAGCGCTCTGTCGTGCGTCTGGTGCTCGAACCGCAGCGAGCGGTACGGCAGCTTGCCGTAGCAGTAGTCGAAGTACTCGTCAATCGGTCCGGTGAAGATCACTTCGCGAAACGACACTTCGTCCTTGATGTCCGCGTAGTCCGTGTTGAGCAGGATGCTGATGTTGGGATGATCAAGCATGCGCTCAAACATGCGCGTGTAACCGTGCAGAGGCATGGCCTGGTACTGGTCGGTGAAGTAGCGGTCGTCCCGATTGGAGCGGACCGGCACGCGTGCTGTCACGGATGCGTCGAGCTCCGAAGGATCGAGACCCCACTGCTTGCGCGTGTAATTGCGAAAGAATTTTGTATACAGTTCGCGCCCGACGCGGCTCACCACCACGTCCTCCGATGTGCGCACCTGCTCGCAGGGTTCGGCGACGGACGCCAGAAACGTTTCCACCTCCGTGCAGTTCAGGTTCAGCCCGTAAAGCGCGTTCAACGTGTCCACGTTGATGGGCATGGTGACCAGCTGCCCATCAACACTGGTCTTCACGCGATGCTCATACGGACGCCAGCCGGTGAACTGCGAAAGGTAATCGAAAACCTTGGCCGAGTTTGTATGAAAGATGTGGGGTCCGTACCGGTGCACCAGCACGCCTGCGTCGTCGTAGGAGTCATATGCGTTTCCGGCGATATGGGGACGCTTGTCCACCACCAGAACACGCGCACCGGCCCGTGCTGCCAGTCGTTCGGCAAGCACACTTCCTGCGAAACCCGCACCCACAATCAGATAATCAAACATCGGCGCCTTTCCTCGTTTCCCCGGTCTTCACTCGACCAGTCTTCACTGGATCGTCTCCGTTCAGCGCGGCCGCCAAACTCATCAAGCGATCCTTTGCTACGCACAGTGCAACGCAGAGCCACGCAGACCACTACTCGGCACTCTGATGCCGATTTCACGTTTTCGGTGGTCGGCTGCGCCGCTGAAAAGTTCGTGCTCTCCTCCGCGTGTTTCCACCAAGACACTGCGCTTTCGAAATGCATTTGTTTATGCTGCCGCTGCGTCATCACGACCGCAGCACTGCTGCTCTCAATTCCATTGAAAGATCAAAAAGTAATCCTGCCCGTCTGCCTTGGTGAAGTCATACCGGCCGATGCGGTGAAAACCGGCCGCAGTCATTTCACGTTCCACTACAGCTTCATTTAAACCATGATCCGCGCCGTTGCCGTCACGATCAATGATGCCGACACGCGCGCCGGGCTTTAAAGCCGGTTCGAGATTGCGCAGCAGCGTAGCCGGGTGCGCGATCTCGTGGTAAACCTTCAACATCAGCACCGCGTCGACGCTGTGCGTGGGCAGCTTCGGGTCGTCCGGCGTTCCCAGCACTGTGTCGATGTTTCCAAGCTTCGCTTTACGCGCACGATCGTCGATCGCCTTTACGGCACGCGGATTGATGTCTTCCGCGTACACCTTGCCGTCGTGCCCCACGCGCTCGGCTGCCCGCACGGCGAACCACCCGGAGCCCGCACCGATGTCAGCCACCGACTTGCCCGGCGCGATGCCGAGCAGATCCATCACACGCCCGATCTGCAGCTTTTGATCGCGATCCTTGTATTCAAAGACAGACAGGTCGCCGGAGTACGGGGTGCTGGTTTGCCGTTGCGGCGCATCGCTGGTTTGGGCGGACGCGATACGCGCCTGCGGAAGTGCACAAGCCAGCGCGAGCAAAAACGAGCCTTGGAAAAGTTTGCAGCAGAACCGTCGACATCCCATCCCTTGAGCATGCGCCATGCAGACGGAAGTGTCCATGTCTGAAATGGACGGGAAGCGCGTGTGTGGCTCCGCAGGTAGGACTCGAACCTACAACCCTTCGGTTAACAGCCGAATGCTCTGCCATTGAGCTACTGCGGAACAGGAGGGGCAACAACAGCCGGAACGCGGGGCGCTCAACTGACTTTCACTGTTGTATCAAAACAGGCCGCGGAGGTCAAAGACTTGGGCCGGGCTCTGCGCTACGTGCTTTGAGCCGGCCGACTAGCCCGCCAACGCTCCGCGTTGCGCCAGGATGGCCTCGGCCGCGCGACGCCCGGACGCAAGCGCGCCCTGCAGCGAAGGCTGTTCCCCCGCGTCCGAGCAGACGTACACGTTGTCTGTGACACGGATGGCGCTCGCCTCCCAATGCGTGGTGCGGGCCAGCGGCAGGGCATACGCGATCGGGTAGCCACCCACGAGCCGCCACTGGCGCACCTGTTCCGGGCCAAACCAGCGCTCGGCATGCTCACGCACCTTGCCTTCCAGTGCTTCCATCGCGGTGTTGTCCGACGGCGCAACCCCCACACAGCTGACCGCGATCAGCTGCTCGCCGGGCGGCGCATAGCGCTTGGACACCTGGCTCATCACGGCCAGGTTGTTGATCGGGCCGCCATCCGGGCCTTCGCCGTTCAGCGCCAGGATAGGTCCGGCGATCGGTGACTGAGCGGCCGCGTAGTACAGCGTGGTTGTGCGATTCCAGCTTCGTTGTTCTCGAGCCTGCGCGCGGGTATGCGGCAGCAGGTCGGCCAGCAACGGACGCAGTTGGTGCTCCGCCACAGCGAGCACCAACTGCTTGGCTTCAATCGGCTCGCCCTTTTCAGGCGTGACCAGGAACCGCTGCTGCCGGCGTGTGACCGACGCCACCGCAGTGTTCAGTTGCAACACGCCAGGCGCCAGCTTTGCGGCCATCTGCTGCGGAATCCGCTCCATGCCTTCAAGCGGCACGGCGGCCGCCCCCACTGCAAACATCCGAAACAGAAACTCAAAGTAGTGGGCTGAGGTTTGCAGCTCGTTTTCAAGGAAAACGCCGCCAAAGAACGCCGCGAAAAAGCGATCAATCATCTTGTGCGAAAACCCGAACTGCCGCAAAAACTCGTGCGTGGTCTGGTCGCGACCCCCGAACAGCGCGTCCGGGCTACCCCGGCCCACACGCGCGCGCAGCCGGGCAACGCGCCACTTGTCCCCAAACGTCACCACGTCGTCAAATAAAAACTTGCCGGCGTTGATTGGCTCCCGCGCCGGGTCGACAAAGCGGTGAAAATGTCCGCCGTGCCAGACCAGCGCACCGGGGATGAACTTGCGCAGCTTCAACGCCCGGTAGTTCAACACTGCCTTGGTCTCGGGGTACTCCGTCAGCAGGATCTGGAAGCCGCGATCCAGGCGGAAGCCGTCCACCAGATCCGTGCGCACGCGGCCGCCCGGCGCGTCGCTGCCTTCCAGCAGCAGCGTGTCAAAGCCGGCATTGCCCAGCAACTCGGCGCAGCGCAGCCCGGCCAGCCCCGCGCCTACGATCACAATATCTTTTTCCACCCTGTCCGTTCCTCACGCGCTGCATCCCGGCGCTGCGGTTCTTGCTTCGATGCGCCTGCCCTAGTATGTCGCTTTTCCGAGCTCGCGCACACACCCGTCTGCGCGCTCGCGCCACGCCCTCCGTTCCGCAGCAGTTTTTTTCCTCAGGGTGGCATACTGCATGCGCAGGCGTGGATTCGTGCCCAGCAGTGCTTCGTGCCGCTCCAGAAAGCTCCAGTACAGCGCCGTAAACGGGCATGATCCTTCGCCAGTCGCCAGCTTCGGGTTGTATTGGCAACGGCCGCAGTAATCGCTCATGCGATGGATATAAGCCGCGCCGCTTACATAAGGCTTGGTTGCCGTGATCCCGCCGTCGCCGTAGGTTGCCATGCCGAGCACGTTCGGCTCCACCACCCAGTCATAGGCGTCGATGTAGCCGATCCAGAACCAGTCGGTCAGCTCGCGCGGCGAGTAGCCGCACAGCATGGCGAAGTTGCTTAGGATCATCAACCGTGTGATGTGGTGTGACCAGCCTTCGTCCACCACCTGCCGCA
>CAXTWU010000142.1:0-6075 GCA_964248025.1 uncultured Acidobacteriaceae bacterium
GCAGTTCGTGCATTTCCTCGCCCAGGCCAACCATCACGCCCGACTTCGTCACCATCCCCGGTGCCAGCTCTTTCGCGTACTGCAGCAGCCGCAGGGTGCGCTCGTAGCGCGCGCCCGAGCGCACCGCGCGATACAGCCGGGGCACCGACTCCGTATTGTGGTTCAGGATCTCCGGTCGCGCTTCGACCACGGTGCGAATCGCTTCCTCGTTGCCCTGGAAGTCCGGAATCAGCACCTCGACGCCGCAGCCCGGCACCCGCTCATGAATCAGCCGTATGACCTCGGCAAAGATATGCGCGCCACCCAGCACATCGTCGTCGCGGTTGACACTGGTGATCACCGCGAACTGAAGCCCAAGCTGCGCAACAGCTTCAGCTACCCGGCGCGGCTCGTCCCTATCGATCGGCTCGGGCCGGCCCTTGGGTACCGCGCAAAACCCGCAACGCCGCGTGCACAGGTTGCCCAGCATCATAAAGGTCGCGGTGCGATGGTTCCAGCACTCGCCGATGTTGGGGCAATGCGCCGATTCGCACACCGTGTGGAGATTGAGCGAGCGCGCCAGTTTTTTTAGGTCATGGTCGTTGTCGCCCCCGGGGGCCGGCGGTTTCCGCCTGGGGGGGTGGGGGGGGGGCGGGGGGGGGGCTAGATAATTGTGTAGCCGCCCTGCGGCCGGGGCTGACGGCAGTGCGGGCGCTTCAACGGGCATGAAAGAGGCGGGAGCCATCGCCCTCAAGTGTACCTGCTGTCCCCGCCCCTGCGTTATTGTGCTCCGATCGTGCGATACGCCACACCATGACGCAGGATCATCACGGGCCCGGTCGGCTGCGGCGGCAGCAGGTAGACCGGCGGCTGCGGCGGATACGCATAGGTGATGGGGCGGGGCGGCACCTCTACGTACTGCTGGGGCGGCGGCGTGTAGGTGACGGGCGCGCGCCGGTACAGGCCAGAAGGGTCTCGTTGCGGCTCTGCGACCGCGGGAACGCCAATGTCGTCCATGATCTTCAGCGTCAAGCGGGTTTCGCCTTTCAACGTAGGCCGGGGACCGCGGCGCGGCAGGTTCAGCAGATCAATCGGCCACAGAATCGGCACCGCCCACTCCACCGTGTCGCGTACCGCATGCCCCTTGCCCAGAATGCGGCCCTCGCGATCGACCGAGTAGCCGGGTACGCCGACCACCTTGGCCGCTACCGGGATCACCGTGCTGGGCTCGATCACGATGCGATCGAACCGCAGCTCCATCCAGCCTTTACCCACAAGGTGGCCCGGGTCTTTGAAATCTTCAAACCGGCCTTCAAGGTAGCTGCCGTATGGCACCGTACCGCGCCCATACATCTCAACCGGGCTTAGCTGGCACAGGACCGGATCGCCGACCTGGGTTGTTTTCGACGAAAGTTTCGGCTCGGAGATCGTGCATTGCACAATCGAGCCCGCAGGAATCAGTTGTTCCGCCGCGTGAGCGGCCAAGGCAGGGGTCAGCAGAAACAGAAGAGAAAGCTTGCCCTTCATCGGTAGGCCTCCAGAAATCGAATCAAACAATCAGGGAAGTCAACTTGCCGTGCTGCCGGCAAGCATGGCGGGGACGTTCCCGGTCGTTCGATGGGGCCTCTTGCTCCGGGACACCATCATGCCTTTTTCTATTTTGGGCGTCAAGCCATTTGACAAAGCTGCCGTGAGCCGGACGCAAGCGGTATGCTGGGCTCCATGAGCTGCCTTTTCTGCAGAATCGCCGGAGGAGAGATTCCAGTCACGCCGCTGTACGAGGATGCGGAGGCACTCGCGTTCGCAGACATCGCACCGCAGGCTCCGGTTCACTTCCTTGTTATCCCGCTCCGGCATTTCGCGTCGCTGGCGCACACCGCGCGAGAGCACTCCGGGCTGATGGGACACCTGCTGGCCGTCGCGGCGGAGACCGCCGCGGCCCAGGGACTGTCGGAAGGGTTCCGCACGGTCATCAACACCGGCGAGCACGGCGGACAAACTGTCCACCACCTGCACATTCATGTGCTGGGCGGCCGCGCTATGGGCTGGCCCCCCGGCTAGACCAACTCCGGTGAGCGTGCTTGCCGCACCGAAGCAAGAGATGCGGCTCTCGCTCGGCCTTTTCGGCGACCAAACCGTCTAGGCCTCGATCATCTCTTCTTCCTCGGCCAGCCCGTGCCGGCGCAGCAGGTTGGGCAGGTTTTGCGAAAAGGCTGCTTTCGGCATCACCGAATCACAACCCGCCTCAATCGCCTTGAGCTTCAGGTCGCCCTGGATCTGCTGCAGAAAACCGATAATGGAGGTGCCGCGCTTCAGCTTGGCTTTCAGCTTCGGGATCGCTGCTAGCGGCTTGCCATTGTTCAGGTCAAACACGATCAACGAGGGCCGTTCCGCTTCGGGTGCGTCCGTGATCGCCGCCAGCGTTTCTTTTTCCGCCTTGGCAAACTGTACTTTGACACCCAGCTTGCGAGCCGTTTCCTGCATCTTGGCTACAACAAACAGGTCCTCGATAAAGCAGATGATCCGGGTCGGCGCATCTTCCCGCAGGCTGCCGACAGGTTCAAACTCGGCGTAATCGCTCCGGCTCACGACATTTCCGTTAGCGTTGCCGACGGAGTGGCGATAGTCCATGGTTGAGGGCGGCCCATCGGCGACGTTGCCGTTCACCATGCGGTAGGAGTGATCCATAGGCCCAACGAAACTCGTCGGACCACGGCGGCCGAACTTGCCTTTCCGTCCGCTGCTGTTGCCATTGGCATCCCCAAAGTGCTCGCTGCTGCCGAAGCCGCCGCGCGCCCCTTCCCGGTTGCCGTCCGGGCCGTCGCTCGTGCGGCTTCTCCACCCGCCGCCGTTGCCGTTCTGCCCGGGCTGCGGGCTGCTGCCGTTCTGCCGGCCCTGCCGCGCCCGCTTTTCACGGTATGAGGGCTGGGAGCCGTTTCCCGGTGTGGTGCCTGAAACCGAGGGGCCGCCGCCGGCCCCGCCACCGCGCTTGCGGCCGTTCTTGCGCTTGCCGCCACCGCCGCCATGGCTGCCGGGCTCACGTTGCCCCTGCACGGGCAATGGAGAAATCATGGTCGCCACTGCTCCCGGTGCCGGCACTGCAGCCATTCCGGCTATTCCGGCACTGTCCTCACCGGCAAGGATGGCGCTTCCACCTGTGCCGGCAGCCGCCGCCGTGGCCGGCACGCCTTTGTTTTTTCGACGACGCCGGCGACGCCGGGTAGCACTGCCTGCTGCTGGTTCCCGGTTGCTGCCATCGCCGGTCTGCGCCGGTGCGGCTTCGCCCCCGGCATGGTGGCCATCATCGCCATAGTGCGGCGTGGGCTCGAACTGCTCTGTGCTCATACGTGCACGTCCCTCGTGCTGCCCCGGGGCCTGATTGGGATACCCCGGAAACTTGATTTTTGCCCCGGCAGGTGCGCACAACGCACAGCCATGGACCTTTTGACGCATACGGTTTTGACCGATCTGACGACAACACGGTGCGCCGATCGAGGTACAAGACTTCAGGCTTGCTCCAGCCGATGCGCGCGGGGCGCTACTTACACACCCATGCTGAAACCGAATCGCCTTTTATGTCCTTACGCGTCCGCAAGATGGAGCCTGTCCGGCTCAAGGTCTGCTTGCCTGCTGCCTTGGAGGCTGTTTCGCAATCCCGGGCTAGTGGCTTTTCGCTCGTTTCCGCCCTTGCAGCGAGCACTAAAGCTTCAGCCGCAGGGATACCAAGTCAAGTCCGATAGTAAGCGCGGGTTTGCCGTTTGGCAAGGGCGAAAGTCCTGATGGTTCACCGAAGTAACAGCCGGGCACTTGCCGGGCTGTAACGCGGCCACGGAAGAAACTTCCGCGGCCGCCCCCCATGGCCAGTCACTGGCCTCCTGAAGCGTCTTACGAGGAAAGAACTCCCCGAAGACTGCTGTGCCGAACCTACCCTGTGAGTTTTCGTTCGTCCGGCTTTGTTTCAGCGGGGCCTGCGTCCTGCGCGTGCCTCTCGCGTGCGTTTCACTTCTCCTTATAAGCAATTTTTATGCCGCCTATGCAAGCTTTGGATTGAGTCACTTACGAAAAACAAAGGAGCTGGAAATACGACAATTGGTAGTTGGTGCCTGGGCCGCGATGATTTTTCATACTCAGGACTGGCACTTCGGGCAGCTATGCGTCCCCCGGCCGCCGATCACAGTTCTTCGGATCGGAGTGCCGCAGCCCAGGCAGGGCTGGCCCTTTCGCCCATAGACACGATGTTCCAACTGAAAAAAGCCCCGCACTCCGTCCGCATCCACGTAGTCCGAAACCGACGACCCGCCCAGTGCGATGGCGCTGCGAAGAACGGCCTGCAGTTCGGCATGGAGCCGGCGCAGGCGCGGTCGCGAAACCTTGCCGGCAGGCAGCGATGGGCGAATGCCGGCACGGTGGAGGCTTTCATCGGCATAGATGTTGCCGACCCCATGCAGCAGCGACTGGTTCAGCAGCGCGGCTTTGATCGCCACCTTGCGCCCGCGAAACAACGCAACAAAGGCATCGGGCTCAATCTCCAGAGGTTCCAGACCAGGGCCGGTGAAGTGAGCATCGGCGCCGACCCACCGTAAATCGAGCCTTCCAAAGCGGCGCGCATCGACAAACCGCAGTTCACGTCCGGACGAGAGCCCAACCTGTGCATGGGTATGGGGCGGCAGGGGTACCGCAGCATCTGAAACCAGTAGCCGTCCCGTCATGCCAAGGTGAATGATCCACTCGGCCTCCACGGGACCATGGACCGATGAAAGGTCCGCGACGATGTGCTTGCCGACCCGGCGAACCCGCGTAATGACTCGGCCCTCGAGAGCTTCGGCCAATGCGGCAGCATCGGTTTTAAAAGGCTCCGGCTTTGCGCTGAAACAGGTTGAAACCACTCGCTGGCCGGCAACACGGCTGTGCACCCCATTCGCGACTGTTTCCACCTCGGGCAGCTCAGGCATGGGAATTGGATTCGCGGGCGCGCCATTGGCTGCGCGAGTCCTTCACCCCTGTTGCGCAATCCAGTGTTTCAGCAGCGGTCCACCGGGCCCGTGTACCGGGTCCATGCGTGGGAAGGGCAGCGTTGCCATCCTTGCCTGTGCCTGCCCGTCCGGCGCGGAGCGGCAGATATCCCACCTCTGGCCCGGAGGGTACGCGCCGACCACCAGGAAATCCGCGCTTTTTTCCAGTTCGCAATGGCCGGTGCCGGCCGGCAGCAGGACCACATCGCCTGCCCGCACCGTGACTTCGCGCCCGCCCGGGCCGCCCAGCACCAGCCGCGCCGAGCCCGCCGCGAAGCCCAGCACCTCGTGCGCGGTCGAATGGTAGTGATGAAACGTGTACACGCCGTTGCGCCACTGCGGCGGCCAGCCGTTTGCCACAAACCGCTCCTCGAAGTGAGCCGCCGGGTCCGCGCCTCCTGGGGCAATGGCGCCTCGGTACAAGATCACCGGTAAAGCGGCGTTGTTGGGGCACCAGCCGTGAGGCTCCAGCTGCAGCAGTTCCGGTTCAGCCACCAGGTTTCCTTCCGCCCGGGCGAACCGGCCGGCCACCGAACCGGCAAGCCCGGCGACAAGCAGGCGATGGAACCGGCGTCGGTCCAAACAGGCGCTCATGACCCTCCCTCAGATGACGGCTCTTCACACAGGAGCCTTGTTCTACTGCGCCAACAATTGTTCCAGCCGGTCCACTTCGGCCCGGCTGCCTACGATCAGCGATGTGCGCTCGTGAATACTGGCCGGACGGATGTCGAGTACGCGGCCCTTCCCCGAGATGGCTCTTCCGCCTGCCTGTTCGGCGATCCAGGCCAGCGGGTTGGCCTCATACAAAAGCCGCAGCTTGCCCCTGGGCTGCTTGTCGGTCGGCGGATACAGAAACACGCCGCCCTTCAGCAGGGTTCGATGAAAGTCGGCGACCAGCGACCCGATATAGCGCGAGGAATAAGCCTTGCCGTTAAGCTCGCCGGCGCGCAGCTCCGTCAGGTATTGCTGGTATTTAGGCGAAAACGTGTCGTAGTTGGCCTCGTTCACCGAGTAGTATTGCCCCTGCTCCGGCATCTTCATGTTGTCGAACGAGAGCACATACGCGCCGATCGCCGGGTCCAGC
>CAXTWU010000143.1:0-1993 GCA_964248025.1 uncultured Acidobacteriaceae bacterium
AAGAAATTGGGCTTTGTGGGGTTCGGTGCCATGGCGCGGAAGATGGCGCCGCGGTTGCGAGATGCCGGCTATTCGATTGCCGTCTTTGATCCGGCTCACCAGGATGAGGCGATCGATGGCTTCCCGGTTTTGAAAAGCGCGGCGGATGTCGCCCGCGAGACCGAGGTCATCCTTGTTTCCGTGCCGGCGGATGCCGCGCTCGAGCAATCTATCGAAGGACCTGATGGCGTATTGAAAGGCGCACGGGAAGGCTTGCTCGTGATTGACACGAGCACGGTGTCGCCGGATTCGTCCAGAAAGCTGGCCGAAGCTGCAGCCAAGCAAGGTGTGCGATTCGTTGAGGCGCCCGTCTCCGGCAGCACGCCCGAAGCCGAATCGGGTAAGCTCGTCGTGCTCGCGGCCGGCAAGGAGGAAGATGTCGCGTCTGCGGCTCCCATCTTTGAGGTGATCGGGCAAAGGACGGTTTACGCCGGTCCGGCAGGCCAGGGGCTGGTGATGAAGCTTGTGATCAACGGCATCATGGGGCTTGCGACCGCCGCCCTGGCCGAGGGTATAGCCTACGGCGTCAAGGCCGGGCTCGACCGAGACACGCTGATCGACACGCTTTTAGGGCTGTCGATCGTCGCCGAGCACGATCACCCAAAACTAGAGATGGCGCGGCAGGGTGCATACCCTTCCCGCTTCGCGACCCGGCTCCTGTCCAAGGACTTCGGCTTGTTGCTGGCCGACGCCGCAAAGCATGGCGCGCCGATGAGCACCATGGCCGCCGGCGCGCAGCTCTTCTCGTTCTCCGCGATCAAACACGCCAACGAGGACTACGCGGCTGCGATTGGCGCGATGGAAGAACTCGTTGGCAAATGAGGCTGGAGCGAACAGCCCCGTCCTGCCGCGTCATGATCCAGGACTGACTCGGCACGATCTCGCTTCTCCAACTCCACACGTATAGGAGCTTCCATGAGCACTGTTCGCGACGAAACTCACGATCTCATGCGCAAGCTCGGGCTCACCACCGTGTTCGGCAACCCCGGCTCGACCGAAGAGACCTTTCTTAAAAACTTCCCGAGCGACTTTCGCTTCGTACTCGGCCTGCAGGAAGCCTCTGTCCTCGCGATGGCCGACGGCTTTGCGCAGGCGACGCGTACCGTCGCCTTTGTGAATCTCCATACCGCGCCGGGCCTGGGCAACGCGCTCGGCAACCTTGTCAACACGCGCATGTCAAAGACGCCGATGATCCTGACCACCGGCCAGCAGACCCGCGAAATGCTGTTGATGGAGCCATGGCTGACCAATGTCGACGCCACCGAGTTTCCGAAGCCGCATGTGAAGTGGTCTTACCAGACTTCACATGCGCAGGAGACTCCCGCGGCCTTGATGCGCGCGTACGCCGTCGCCATGCAACCGCCGCAGGGCCCCGTCTATCTTTCGCTGCCGCTTGACGACTGGGAAGCGGAATCGTCCGGGCCGGCCGCGGTACGCACGGTGTCGCACCGTGTCGCACCGGACCCGGAGCGGCTCCTTGTGTTTGCGAGCCGTCTCAAACAAGCCGCAAACCCCGCGCTCGTGATCGGACCGGATGTAGACCGGGCGCATGCCTGGACGGAAGCGATCGCGCTTGCGGAGAAGCTGGGCATCGCCGTATTCGGGCCACCGGGCGGTGAGCGCTGCGGCTTTCCCGAGAACCACTCGCAGTTCGCGGGCGACCTCAAATTTGCCATCGGTCCGTTGTCGGAACAGCTGGCCGGCTACGACCTGGTGCTGGTGATCGGCGCGCCGGTCTTTCGCTACTATCCCTACGTGCCAGGCCCCTACCTGCCCGACGGCTGCCGGCTGCTGCACATCACCGACGACCCGGAAGAAGCGGGGCGCGCGCCAGTGGGTGACAGCCTGGTCTCAGACGCGAAGCTCGCGCTCCAGGCGCTATTGCCGCTGTTTGTGGAGTTTGAGCGCAAGCCGTACACGCAGCCCGTGCAGCTGGCGGCCGCCCCCGACTCCG
>CAXTWU010000143.1:2093-3870 GCA_964248025.1 uncultured Acidobacteriaceae bacterium
TCCTTCTTCACCATGGCCAGCGGCGGACTGGGCTGGGGGCTCCCCGGCGGCATCGGTGTCGCTCTGGGCGAACGCGCCACCGGCCGCAACCGGCCCGTAATCTCCGTGATCGGCGATGGCTCCTTCCAGTATTCCATCCAGTCGCTATGGACGGCTGCGCAGCAGAAAGCACGGATGGTCATCCTGGTGCCCGTGAACGAGGAATATGCCATTCTCAAGGCATTCGCCAAGCAGGAAGATACCCCCGGCGTGCCCGGCCTCGATGTCTTGGGTATCGATATCGCCGGACTTGCCGCAGCCTACGGCTGCAAAACCAGCCACGCCGCAACCCCTGATGAGGTGAGCGATCAACTGGAGGCTGCCCTGCAACACGACGGCCCGACGGTGATCGCCGCAAGGATCAGCAAGGCTATTCCGCCTCTGCTTTAAGTACAGATCGCCGGCTCAAGTCTCGGTGGACACAACGGCCTAATCCAGACGAACCCAGATTGATCCCCAGGAGGGAGCCCATGAGCAATGAATCGTTCCACACCGTCAATCCTGCCAACGGCGAAACGATCGAAACGTTTCAGACTTACAAGCCCGCCGAGGTAGAGGCGATACTCAGTCGCTCCGAAGCAGCCTTCAAGAGCTTTCGTAGGACGACGACGTTTCAACGTGCCGAACTCATTCGCGGGCTGGCGCAATCGCTCCGGCAGAACAAAGGTAGCCTCGCCAGGACGATCACCACCGAGATGGGAAAGATCTTTTCGGAGGCGGAGGCCGAGGTGGAAAAGTGCGCTCTCGAGGCCGAGTGGTATGCGGAGAACGGGCCCAGGATGCTGGCCGACGAACCCGCGCCCACCGGCGGCACCGAGGCTTACATCTCTTTCCATCCGCTCGGCTCCATTCTCGGCATCATGCCCTGGAACTTTCCGCTTTGGCAGGTGACGCGCTTCTGCATTCCCACGCTGCTGGCGGGCAACGCCGTGCTCATCAAGCACTCGCCCAACACGCAGCGCAGCTCGCTCGAGCTGGAGCGAGTGGTGCTGGAAGCCGGCTTTCCGGAAGGCGTGTTCCAGAACCTGATCCTCCGCACCGAGGATATCGTCAACGTCATCAACGACCGCCGCGTCCAGGGCGCGTCCGTAACCGGAAGCGTTCGCGCGGGCTCCGCCGTCGCGTCCGAGGCCGGCAAGGTGATCAAGAAAAGCGTCATGGAACTGGGTGGCTCCGACGCGTTCATTGTGCTTGAAGACGCCGACATCCCCAAGGCGGTGGCTGCCGGCATCAAGGGCCGGTTCGGCAACACGGGCCAGGTCTGCCTTGCGGCCAAGCGATTTCTGCTGGTCGACGGCATCGCCGATGAGTTCCAAAGCAGGTTTGTCGAGGCAGCCAGGGCTCTCAAGGTGGGTGATCCATTGGACCCCGGCAATCAACTGGGACCGATGGCGCGCGCCGACCTGCGCGATGAGCTCGAGCAGCAGGTACAAAAAAGCAAGGCAGCCGGGGCGGAGGTGCTGTGCGGGGGCAAACCGGTCGAAGGCAAGGGTGCTTACTATCCGCCCACCGTGCTGGCCGGTGTGGCACCCGGCATGCCCGTCTTTGACGACGAAACCTTTGGACCCGTGGCTGCCTTGACTCGCGTTCACGATGCCGAGGCCGCGATCGTCGCAGCCAATCAGAGCCAGTACGGGCTGAGCGGCAACCTTTGGACCCGCGACATCGATCGCGCCCGCAAAATCGCGCGCCGGCTCGAAACCGGCGGCGTGTTTATCAATGGCAGCACCGCGTCCAA
>CAXTWU010000143.1:3970-6039 GCA_964248025.1 uncultured Acidobacteriaceae bacterium
GCCTCATGAGGGATTCATCAACATCATCCCGAACTGCACATCGACGCGCTGAATGCGCCAACCGTCCGGGGTGCGTACATACACAATGTCCTCGCTCATAAACACCTCGTTGGGCGGCCCGCTGTTGCGCCGGCTGGCGATCCAGAACAACCAGTTTCCCGTCGCACGGTCCCCGTCGATCTCGATAATGGGGTTGGTGTAGCTGTGCATGGAAAAGTCGGTGTGCTCGGTCCCCTCCTTCAGGGCTTTCATGATCGCTTCGAGCCCCTCGGCCGTCACCTTCATGGCCTTGCTTTCCCAGCGGGCATCGGCCGTAAAGATGCCGGGCATCGCATCCACGTGGACCACTTTGCCGTTCCACCCCTTGTTGATCGCAAATGAATATCTTGCTGTCAGCGTTTTGATTGCCTCGATATCTTCCAGGCGCTGAATGCGTTGTTCCAGCGATGCGGTGCTCATGCGTTCCCTCCAATGTTTGCTGCCGTTGCAGCCCCATGCTGAGCGGGGGAGCAGGCGACGCTTCCAAGCGCGCGCGCCAGCACCCGGCCCGCGTCTCGAGGCAACTCTAACGCACGCCAGGCGATAAAACCATCCGGACGGATCAGCGAAGCCCCGCCGGCACCCACTCCGTAAACCTTTCCGAACTCGGCCGGTACTTCCAGGCACACATCGCGTCCGATGGAGACCAGTTCAAGCCGGACGCCGGTCGCCTCCCGGGCCTCCACGACCGCTGACTCCCATTGCGCATCCTCGGCGAACAAAATCCAGGACCGCTGGAGCAGGTCAAGGGTCGAGAGCCTTTCCGCTGCCCCAGTCTGTTCCCCAATTTCTTCCCCAGTCTGTTTCCCGGTCTGCTCCCCAGGCCCTCCCCTGGTCACCCACAGGTGAGGCGCGCGCGTCCCCGGCTGCCCGGCCCACTCGTCAGGCCGTTGCGCAGGCGGCAGGGTCGCTGGAGCGTCCAGCACCGCGGCCGACCGGTAGATCTGGCCCAGCTCCATGGCTGCGTCGTCGATCACCGGGTCGATCACCACCCGGCCGTTCGCCTGCTCCCGGTAGTCCGGGCGGGCAAAAATCTGCTGGTGGCGCAGCCATGCCACCGGACGGCGTTCCACGTCGTAGGTATGCAGCAGAAGCGGAGACGACTCGCCGGATAGGACGGAGGCCAGCTTCCAGGCTAGGTTGTGCGCGTCGTGGATGCCCGTATTGGCCCCGTAGCCTCCACGCGTGGGTGGCAGCGCGTGCGCGGCATCGCCGGCCAGAAACACCCGCCCCGAAGCAAAGCTGTCCGTTACGATGGCCCCAAGCTCCCAAACCCCGGTGGTGACGATCTCAACCGGCAGGTCCTGCCGTCCGATCGCTTTCGCGATAGCCGCGCGCAGGGCCTCCTCGTCCCGTTCCCGGTCGTCGTCGAACATCAGCACCCAGCGTCCGTCGCTGTAGGTGGTCAGAAACGCCTTGAAGTCCGGCTGCTCGATCTCAAACTGCATGGCGCCGCCGGCCAGGTACTCCTCAAGCGGTGCCTTGAACAGCACACTCCGGAGGGTTCGCATGTGCCCGCGACCATGCCGTGCGATGCCGAGCTGCTCCCGGATCGAGCTGCCGCCGCCGTCCGCCGCGACCAGGTACGACGCGCGGACTGTATATTCGCTCCCCTCGTCCCGGCGGCTCAGCAGGGCCGTCACACCGTCGGCATCCTGTTCCAGCCGAAGAAACTGTGTTCGGGGGCGGATATCGGCACCGAGCTCGGCCGCCCGCGCCCGCAGGATCGGCTCAATCCGGTCCTGCGCGATGGCCGCGCCCCGCACCGGTGAATACTCCACCTTTGCCCGGGGCGGCTCACCCTTTCCCTTCGGCGTCCAAGCCGAGTCCGCCAGCCATTCCCCCGCCAGGCTCCTCACGTGTTTGCGAACCAGCCGAAAGTCCGGCGGCGTTTGCGGAACCTGGTCGCCCAGCCCCACGGCCCGCAACAACTCCATGGTGCGCTCCGTGTAGCCGATGGCCCGCGGGTGAGGCGAGCTGCCCGCGTGGCGCTCCACCAGGATGACCGGTACGCCCCGCCACGCCAGAAA
>CAXTWU010000144.1:0-6007 GCA_964248025.1 uncultured Acidobacteriaceae bacterium
GGTGGCGCGGGCGGTGGACGGCGTGAGCGCGACGTACTTCGGCCAGGGCGCACAATCATTTCACCCTGTGCTCGAGATGCGGCGAGACCGGTTTTTGCGCGGCGGCGATCATACCTCGTTCAACGGGGAAGGCTTTGCAGCGGTACGGTTTACGGAGTGGCGCGAGGATTTCAACCATCAGCACCAGAATGTACGGGTGGAGAACGGGGTGCAGTTCGGCGACCTGATCCAGTATGTAGACATGGGCTATGTTGCGGAGGTTGCGCGGCTGAACGCGGCGACGCTCGCGACCCTGGCCCTGGCGCCCCCGCCGCCGGTCGAGGTGAAGATTGTGACCAGCAACCTGGACAACGACACCACGTTGAAGTGGCAGCCCGGCCTGGGCGCTCCCGCGGGGACGCGCTACGGGATCGTGTGGCGCGAACTGGCAGACGCGGACTGGCGGTATGAGGCGGACGCGGGCAAGTACGGCGGAGAAGGAACAGCGACCCTGCCTGTTTCGAAGGACAATGTGATCTTTGCGGTGCGCGCCGTGGACGCTGCCGGGCACGCGAGCGTTGCGGTGGTGCCGTACCCGGTGCGATAAAGCTTGTCGTGGTCTATGACCTGGTATAGATTATGGACATGAGAGCAACGAGCAAAGTGTTTATGAATGGCCGCAGCCAGGCGGTGCGGATCCCGGCGCAGTTCCGGTTTCGCTCGGAAGAGGTGCGGGTGCGCCGGGATCCGGCGACTGGCGACCTGATCCTGTCGGAAGGGCCCGGCAGCTGGCAGAGCATCTATGCCGCGCTGGACGCGGTCGAGTTTCCGGACGACTTTCTAGCGACGGAGAGCGACCGGGCACAGGGAGCGGCGCAGGTGCGCGAAGAGCTGTGAGCCGGCGGTACATGCTGGATACCGACACCGTGAGCTATGTGTTGCGGGGCCGGTCGCTGCCGGCTCGGGAGCGGCTGGCCGGGCTCAAACACGGTGAAATCGCGTGCCTGTCGTCCATCACGGAAGCGGAGCTGCGCTATGGCCTGGCCAGGCGGCCCGGCATGGTGGAACTGGCGAAAGCAGTCGATCTGTTTCTGTCAAAAATTGAGGTGCTGCCCTGGCGTCGCGAAGAGGCTCGGGTGTATGGGCTGTTGCGGGCGACGCAGGAGGCGACCGGCAAGACCGTGGGAAACCTTGACCTGCTGATCGCGGCGCATGCCGTAGCCTTGGGCGCTGTGCTGGTCACCAGAGACAAGGCGTTTTCGCATGTGGAAGCCCTGAAGGCGACGGAAAACTGGTTCGCCGATTCCTGAAACGGGAATGCCGGAGTGAAAGTCTAGAGTTTCTGAGGCGCGAAGCTCACGCAACCTGAGACAATACCCGTATATGCCTCCCCGCTCCGCCGGAATGCTCGCGTTTCCTGACTTTCGCGGCTTTACGCGCACGCTGGTCGTGTGGAACGTCGGCATCTACTTTGCGTTTCTGCTGTTGCACCTGGCTGTCCCAGAGGCTGGGGCCCGGCTGATGATGCTGTTTTCACTCACGCCGGCGCTGGTCGCCCATGGCGAGGTGTGGCAGCTTTTCACCTACTGCTTTTTGCACGGAGGCTTGTTGGGCACGGCGCTGGAGCTGCTTTCGCTCTGGTTCCTGGGCGCGTTTCTTGAGGCCAACCACGGCAGCCGCTGGGTGGCTGAACTTTACTTTGTGGCGGTCGTGGGTGCCGGGCTGACCGCTGTTGCGCTCGCGTATGCCACAGCGGCTTCGGGGGGCTTGTTCACGGCAGGGCTGGTGGGGTCGTTCGGCGGCATCTTCGGGCTGCTGATTGCCTTCGCCGTGCTGTACGGCGATCTGCAGTTCACCCTGTTTCCCTTGCCGATGCAGATCAAGGCGAAGTACCTGGTCGCTATCTATATGTTGTTTGCCCTGGCGCAGCTGTTTGGCGAAAACCGGGTGTACGCGCTGGCGCAGCTGGGTGGGGCGCTGGCTGGCTACCTGTACATCAAGGGCGCGCCGCGACGTGGGCTTACTGCGGCGACGGGGCAGCGCTACCTGGATCTGCGCAACGACTACTACCGCTGGAAGCGTCGCAACGCCGCGAAAAAGTTTGAGGTGTATATGCGCAAGCAGAACCGCGATGTGAGCTTTGACAGCGAAGGGCGATATGTAGATCCGGACGCCCACCGAAGTCCCTCCAAGAGCAAGCGCGACCCGAACGACCGCAGCTGGATGAACTAGCGGCTATGCCCGAGGGTTTGCCGCAGCCGCTTAAGCCTGTAACGCTGATTGGACACCACGTCCGGCTCGTGCCGCTTGAGCGCAAGCACTGCGAGCCGCTGCAACGAGCTGTGCGCGACGGAGAGGTTTGGAAGGTCTGGTACACCAATGTACCCGCACCGGAAGAGATGGCGGCCGAGATCGACAGGCGCCTGACGCAGTGGCAAGCGGGCCGCATGCTGCCATTTGCTGTGGTGGACGCGCAGAACAGCGAGATCGTCGGTACGACGGGCTATATCAACATCGATGCGGCGATCCGCCGGCTCGAGATCGGTACCACCTGGTATGCGCGGCGGGTGCAGCGAACAGGCCTCAACACGGAGGCAAAATGGCTGCTGCTTCGGTACGCCTTCGAGCAGCTTGACTGCATCGCCGTTGAAATTCGCGTGCACGCGATGAACCGCGAAAGCCGGCGCGCGGTGGAACGGCTGGGCGCGAAGCTGGACGGCATCCTGCGCAACCATGACCTGGCTAAGAACGGCACCCTGCGGGACACCTGCGTATACAGCGTGCTGCCTGGGGAGTGGCCGACGGTGGAGGCCCACCTGCAAACGCTGCTGGAGCGGGGGCTCTGACCGCGATTGATTGCATCACGGTATCCTTAGGGAACGATGCCGCCGCCGCTTTATGGCTGGTTGCTCTGTTTTGAGCGCTTGAGGGAGACTGCATTGAGATTTGGGAAACACCTTCTGCTTGGGGCCCTCGGGGCCGCGAGCATCGCTGCACGGTTGCAAGCGCAGGTCACGGCCACGGCACCGGCCGTCGCGGGTACAACGGAAAACCAGCGGTTCGATATCGTCGGTGGCGCGGCTTATTCACACTTCAACCCCGGCTATGCGCACCAGGTACAAGCGCTCAACCTTCTCGGGTGGGAGGGCTCGGCAACCGGTTGGTTGAGCTCTGTGTTCGGCGTGGAGGCAACGGCTCGCGGGCTTTACGGCACCTACAACCTGCCTGCCAACCCTTATAGCGTCGCGCCGATCAATCTGCCGGCGACCTCGCCGATGTCGGAGTACCTGTTTCTGTTTGGCCCGTCGCTGCGGCTGCTGCAAAGGGACAAGTACACGGCCGGGGCGCATGTGCTGGTCGGTGGCGCCTATGGGACCTTTGACAAAGGGTACTCGGGTTCCGGCATCCAGCCGGCACAGATCGGGGTGTACAACACGCAGCTGGCGACCGCGTACGCGGTCGGCGGCTGGGCCGACTACAAAGTGGACTCGCAGTTCGCGGTACGCTTCACGGGCGACTACCAGCCGACGCGTTACTCGGGGATCGGGCAGAACGAGTTTTTCGGCGCGGTCGGGATTGTTTACAAGATCGGGCGGCGGGGCAAGTAGCCCATGCCCGGCCTAGCACCGGGTCAGACGCGATGGCTCGTTCTGCTACGAGGGGTTAACGTCGGCGGCAGGCATCCTGTTTCCATGAAGGAATTGCGCGACCTTCTTGAGCGCGAACTACGCTGCGCCGATGCGGCAACCTATATCCAGAGCGGAAATGTTGTATGCACCGGGCCGCCCGAGCTTGCACGGGAGCGAGTCGCGGCCGCGATCGAGGCGCGCTTCGGGTTCGCCGTGCCCGTCGCTATGCGCACCTTCGAAGAGGTGCGCGCAACCGTTGCGGCCAACCCGTTCGCCGGTGCGCCCGCAGAACAGCTGCATGTGGTTTTCCTCGCTGCACCGCTGCCGGCTTCGATCTTGGAAAAGCTGCAAGCCAAACGTGCCGGTGAAGAGCAGCTTGCCGGGATCGGCCGTGAGCTGTTCCTCCACCTCCCCGGTGGCTTCGGGCGATCCAAGCTGGCCCTGGCGTGTACCGCGTCAGGCATACCGGGCGACCCTACCGTCAGGAGCTGGAAGACCGTGCTCCAGCTCCTGAGCATGCTTGCCTAGCTTTTAAGCACAGTGCGGATGTGCAGCTCGCGCAGCTGCTGATCGCTGACCGGGGTCGGCGCGTCGACCATCAGGTCGATGGCCTTGGCTGTTTTGGGGAACGCGATGACCTCGCGGAGCGAGCCCGCGCCGGCGAGGATCATGACAATGCGGTCGAGGCCCAGCGCGATGCCGCCGTGGGGCGGGGTGCCGTACTCGAGCGCGTCGAGAAAAAATCCGAAGCGGGCCCTGGCCTCCCCTTCGTCCATGCCCAATGCCTCAAAGATGCGTGCCTGCACGTCCTTGCGATGGATACGGATGGAGCCCGAGCCGAGCTCGAGCCCGTTCATCGCGAGGTCGTAGTAGCGCGCGCGGACCGAAGCCGGGTCGGACGAGAGCCGGTCCATATCCCCCTCGTGCGGCGAGGTAAACGGGTGATGCGAGGGCAGCCACCGGCCGGTTTCCGCGTCCTGCTCGAACATGGGGAAGTCTGTGACCCACATCGGCCGAAACGCGACGGAACCGTCGATCGCCTGCGGCTTTGCGAGTTCGGACGTGTCGCCGTGTCCGGCGTGGTAGCCCCCGCCGAGCGATTGCGTCAGCGCGCCCGCGGCTTGGGCTACGACCTGCTCCGTTGCGGCGAAAGCGCCGTGGCGGTCGGCATATTTGCGCGCGAGCTCGACGCGCAGGTTGCCGGCCGCGGAGAGCACGGCGATTTCGCGCTCGGAAAGCCGTCCGGGCGACTTGGTTTCCGACAGCTTCACAGTCGCGGCAGCATCGCCGGCAACCAGCAGCAACAGGTCGTCCGGCGCGGCTTCGGCCCGCTCGCGGAGGGCAGCGACCCCGGCAGGAAAGCTTTTTTCGAGACGCTTCAGGTCGTCGATCAGCTTCGCCCCCTTGCGCGGGTCGAACAGCGGGCGGTTGTCGTCGCGCTCCTTGCGGGATAGCTCGCCTACCCTGGGAATGCGGACGGCTACAACTGGCAAAGCAGGATCGATGCCGAGAGTGGCGAGGTCTTCGGCGGAAAACGCATCGCGCACGCCGGTGAGGCCGGGCAGGCGCAAGTCAGGCTTGTCGATGCCGAAGCGGCGCATAGATTCGTCGTAGGTGATCTGCGGGAAAGGCGTGGGCAGCTGGATGCCGATCGAGGCAAAGGCGGCAGCCATGAAGCCCTCGACAACCGCGAAGATCGTGTCCTGCTGCGGAAACGTCATCTCCAGGTCGATCTGGGTGAACTCGGGCTGGCGGTCGGCTCGCAGGTCCTCATCGCGGAAGCATCGCGCGATCTGGAAGTAGCGGTCGAAACCGGAGATCATCAGAATCTGTTTGAAGAGCTGCGGCGACTGCGGCAGGGCATAGAACTCGCCCGCGTGGACGCGGCTGGGCACAAGGTAGTCGCGCGCGCCTTCCGGTGTGGATCGCGTCATCATCGGCGTTTCGACCTCGAGAAAGCCGAGCGAGGAAAGGTGGTGGCGGACCGCGATCGCGACCTTGTGACGGACCAGGAAGTTGCGCTGCATCTCGGGGCGGCGCAGGTCGAGGTAGCGATACTGCAGGCGCAGCTCCTCATTGGCGATGGCGTCCTCGGCCGGCGAAAACGGGGCGAGCTTCGCGTCGTTGAGCACCCGCAGTTCGCGTGCGACCACTTCGATCTCACCGGTCGGCATGTTGAGGTTGCGCGCGTTTTCACCGCGCGGTCGCACGGTACCGAGCACGGCGACGACGTACTCCGGCCGCACGTGCTCGGCTTTGGCGTGGCCCTCGGGTGCGAGGTCGCGATCGAGCACAATCTGGGTGAGGCCGTAGCGGTCGCGCAGGTCCAGGAAGATCAGGTTGCCGTGGTCGCGCCGGCGGTTGACCCAGCCGAGCAGGGTGACCTCGCGGCCGGCGTC
>CAXTWU010000145.1:0-6004 GCA_964248025.1 uncultured Acidobacteriaceae bacterium
GCATCCTTTCCTCCATCCACGGCGCGTCGCAGCCGCAGCTCGAGCACATCGAGGGAGCCGCCAACCTCGAAATCAAAATCGATCGCGCCGAGGCCGCACGCTACGGCCTCAATGTTTCCGACATCCAGGAGGTCATCGAGTCGCTCATCGGCTCGCGGCAAATCTCGGAGATGGTCGTCGGCGAAGAGCGGTTCCCCATCGCCGTGCGCCTGCCCCCCGCCATGCGCAACAACCTCGACGGCATCTACAACCTCACCCTCCACGCCCCCTCCGGCGAGCTCGTCCGGCTCGACCAGGTTTCCACCATCCGCCGCGTCTCCGGGCCCATCCTCATCAACCGCGAAGACGCCCATCGCCGCATCGTCGTTTCCACCAACGTCCAGGGCCGCGACCTCGGCTCCTTTGTGAAGGAGGCCCAGCAGAAAATCGCCGCCCAGCTCGCGCTCCCCGCCGGCTACTCCGTCGAGTGGGGCGGCCAGTACCAGAACGAGAAGGAAGCGGAAGCCCGCCTTGCGCTTGCCCTGCCACTTTCGCTCCTGCTTATCTGCGGCCTGCTTTATGCCACCTTTCAGAACCTCCGTCAAACGGTGCTGATCCTGCTGATCGTGCCGCTCGCGCTGGTCGGCGGCGTGGCCGCTTTATGGCTGCGCGGCATCAATCTCAACCTGTCGGCCTCCATCGGCTTTATCGCACTGTTCGGTGTCGCCGTGCTCAACGGCATCGTCATGGTGTCGCACATCAACAACCTGCGCGAGCGCGGGCTCGACGTCGCGCGCGCCGTGCGCGAAGGCGCGTCCGACCGCTTGCGCCCCGTGCTCATCACCGCCACCGTCGCCTCGCTCGGCTTTGTACCCATGGCGCTCGCCACCTCGCGCGGGGCCGAGGTTCAGCGCCCGCTCGCGACCGTCGTCATCGGCGGCCTCATCACCGCGACCCTGCTTACGCTTTACGTCCTGCCGGTGCTGTACGAGCCGTTCAGCCGCCACCTGCGCTTTGGGCCCGGCCCCGCCGCCCCGCAACCCGAGGCCAGCCGCGAAGAGGTACACGCCTGAGAATCTGTCCCAACGGCGCCGAAACAAAAAAAGGCGCCGCTCCCTCGGCGGCGCCGTTCATAAACCTGTTTTGACCCGGGCGGGCAGCCCTTACGCCGCGTTCACGCCAATCGGCTGCGCCAGGCCTTCATGCTCTCCTGCGGCAGGGGTCAGCAGCAGCTCCGGCATGGCGGCCTCGTTCACCGCCACCGCATCGCCGTAGGTTTCTTCCGGCAACCGGAACAGCACCCGCCTGACCGCCTCGACTCCCTGCATAAATGCATGGTCCTGGTTTGAAATTTCGTATCGCCAGGCCCCAAACCGCCCCCGGCTGTAAAGCTCAGCCGCTTCCAGCTCCGGCTGGATACTCCCGAGCAGCGCATCCCGGCCCAGGAACGGCACCGGGTAGCCATGCTCGATCGTGTACTCCCAGCACGAAACCGTTTCTCTTCCAGACCGGCCCAGCAATCCCATCCGGCGCAGGCTCCGCTCTACCTCACCTCGCAACACCTCGGCCGGGCGCGCCGGCTCCCCGGCCGGCTCGCTCACCTCGCACAGCATGGAGTAGCAACCTTCCGGCCCATTGCCCCGGCTGACCGTCATGGGAAAATTCATTCGCCAGAACGGCACATCCCCGTCTGTCACCTGGCACGAGTGCAGGCCACGGTAGCTCTCCGGCAGCTCGCCCCGCACCCCAAAACCAAACAGCCGGGACCGCGCCTTGACCAGCCCTTCCGCTTTACCCTGCAGCTCCGGGCGGTCTTCCACCATCCTCAGCAAAACATCGAGGGGCATGGTCGAAATCATCTGCTCCCACTCAACCGTTTCGCCCGTGCTCAGGCGCGCCGTTTTTCCCGTCAACGAAACCGAAACCACCCGCGTCCCCAGCATCATCTTTTCCGCCGGCAGCTTCGCCGCTACCGCCTCCCAGATGGCACCCGAGCCCCCTTCTGCCGGGTACGTCACCCGCGTCTCCGGCGTCCACCCCAGGTCATCCTCGCCCAGCAGCAGGTTGCGCACTGTGCGCCGCAGCTCCATATCCGCCACGTTGCGTGTCGACGAACCCGACCGGTGACGTACCCAGATATCTGTCAGCTTGTCCGGTCCATGCGCCCATTGCTTCCGGTTCAGCGGACCCATCAGCAGCTCCGTCAGGTAAGGGCCAAACTGTCCGAGAAGGTACGTCCCAAGATCGCCCTCAGGCTGATTCCCTGCCTCCGTGCCGCCACGCAGCCGGTGCCAGGCCACGCTCGCCATGGCGCAGGCCAGCTTGTGGAGCGGCAGCCGCTGCAGGTTTCGCTGCGCCGGGTAAGGAAGAAAGCTCCTGCCCACCTGCACACCCCGTTGCGGCACCGACGAGGTCCAGCCCAACGGGAGCCCGCGTAGCAAATCCCCAAAGCGCTGGTAGTGCTTGTGCGGAAACAATACGTGCCCACCGAAGTCAAACGTGAACCCTTCAGCCGTGGTCTGCGAAGAAGCCCAACCGCCCGGCCGGCTCCCGCCGTCTACCAGCAGAAAATCTTCCTCTCCGCCGGGACCGTTTTCCGTCATTTCCAGTGCCGCACCCAGACCGCATGGCCCAGCACCCGCTATCAGCACCTTGACCCTTTTCATTACACAATGCTCCATGCGGAACGGCTTGGCTTCAAGACCGGTTCATGATCCACTGCCGGCAACGGCAGCCCGTGCTGGGCAGTGGCTACATCCACCATCAGTTGCAGGTCCATCCGGACCGGCGAAAACGCCTCGCATACCCCGTGGTAGTGCGGCCACGCCCGGTGCCGTCCCACCGACTCCGCCCACTCCACCGTACGCACCCGCTCCCTTTGGGAAGCATGCGCCAGTAGGCTCCGTACCTTGAGGTCCCACGCCCTCGCGATGTCCACCTTCAGCGAGGCTGCGAACTGCAGCGTAGAGGGCCCTTCAAAAAACAAAATGCTCGCGTATCGCCGCGCTGCCGAAACCAGCGAATCACTCAACACCCGGTGGTCCGAGTGCGAGTCGGTCGGCGCATGCGTCAGCAGCAGGTCGGGCTGGTGCAGCTCCAGCTTCGCTTCCAGCGACTCCACCGTTTCGCGCCCGTTCATCGAACCATCCGGCAGATGGCAAAAGTCGAGCTGCACATCCAGCAGGCTTGCCGACACCCGCTCCTCATCCAGGCGCAATTGCGGGTCGCCCCCCAGCTCCCCATCCGTCATCGTCAGAAAGGTCACATTCCAGCCCGATCGCCGCAGCAACACAGAGAATCCGGCAGCGCCCAACGCGCAGTCATCTGGATGGGCTCCGATCACAAGTGCTTTTTTCGCTTCCATCATCGCCTGGGTATCCTCGAACCATTTATTCCGAAAGCCGCTTCCATCTGCCGCCTTCTCACCTTGTCATCAACTGCTCTATCGGCAATTTTCCCTTCCGCATGAGCCTTGTTTTCCTCAGTGCGGTTTGGTTCCTTCATAGATAAGCCGATTTGTCGACGGAAAGCTAAAAACGTCACAGCACAGTGGTAAGCAAATGGCTGGTTACCGTGCAATGTTTGCAGGTATGAGCCCGCGCAGTCCCGCCCAGCCGTGTAATCGATACCCGCTATTCCGGTTCCGGTATCCTTTCCCAGCACTCTTTGCGCAGCTGTGCCGGCCCAAACCGTCCGGTTCATGCACCTGCCACAGCGTTTTACCTACCCCGCTTCGCGCCCGGTAACCGCAAACGGGGCATCGCCGCATGGCGATGCCCCGTAATCCAGCTCCGTTCAACCCCACAAACGACCCAACGCCCCAGCCCGGCGATCTCGCGACCGCCCTCCTACCAGCCGATACCCAGCGCCATGTGCTGCGCCTTGAACGACACCACCGTCGAGCTGTACCCATCAAAGTCGTCATACGGAAAGCCGTACGCCAGCCCGCCCACACTGTGGTTGTGCCAGAACTGCGCATAGTAGTTCGCCGGTGCCGCCAGGTAGTAGTCCGCCGGGTTGGCCCACTGCGCCGGGTTCTGCACGATGTGCCGGTTCAGAGTCGCGCACAGCGCCGTTTCAATCCCGCTCTCCACCCCCTTGCGCGGGTCGCCATTCGCGAGGCTTGAAAACGTATCCGTCCCAAACACCCCATCGCAGGCCACCACGTTCTCCGTCGTCGGCTCCCCGACCGGGTAGCTGGCCCCCGCCGCCCCGGCCACCGGCTTCGGCTCCGTAAAAATGAAATTCGCCCCCTGCACTTTCCCGGAAAAGGTTCGGCTGCCCAGCGTCACGGACAGGCTGTTGGTCGTGTAGTAACTCCACACCGAGCTGATGTAACTGTCAAAGTAATTTGCGTTCGCCTGCCCCGGCACAAAGGTACTCTTGTCGGGCGACGCGATCCGCAGGTTGGAAACCCCATTCAGATGAAACGCAGCCGGCGTTTGCGCCGCGTACTCCGCGTCGATGTTTGCGATCGACTCGTTGATGCCCGTCTGCCCATGCCCCGCGGTCACGCCACCCAGCGTAATGCCGTTTGCCCCATCCCACACATCGAGCAGCAGCGGCAGGCCGAAGTAATCCACCTGCGTCGTATTGATGTAGATGTTATTCGTCCCATCCGCATTCAACCCCGACGTGTATTCATACCAGTCGTAGTGCGTGTTGATATTCGGGTCCGACGGGTTCTGCGGGTTCGGCCCCGCATAGCCGTTGATGCCGTTCCCACCCGGCGCCGTCACCGCCATGTACATGGGGTGCCCCATCGAGATGTAAATGCGCCCCGAGCCCGGCGGCAGCTTCAGTTGCGTACTCTGCGCCAGGGTAAAGCCGTAGGCCGGATAGCTCTTGCCGTCCGGCCCCGTCAGGTGATTGCTCGCCGTGTTGTCCGCCGTGCTCGCCGCGTGGCGCGTGCCGTCGTAGTTGATCCACACCAGCGCCCCATTGTTGGTCGGGTCGCTCCCAATCGCTTCCACGTAGATCTGGTTGTTGGCCCAGGCACCATGGGTGTTGTTGTTGAGGTCCGTCACCAGAAACCCCGGCGACAGCGTCGTCGAAGGGTTCGCCGTACTCACCGTCAGCATCGCTGCCGTCGAAGCAGGCGACGCCCCGGCCACATTTGAAACCACGGCCGTAAACTTCGCCCCATTGTCCGTCGCCGTCGTTCCCGGCGTCGTATAGGTCGCCCCGGTCGCACCCGCAATGGCCGTCCCGTTCCGGCTCCACTGGTAGCTCAGCGGCCCGGTGCCCGTCGCCGTCACGGTGAACGTCGCCGTCCTGCCCACTGTGGCCGTCGCGGCCGCAGGCTGCGCGCTAATCGCCGGCACACTGCCCGCGACCGCGGCGTTCACCGTCAACAACGCCGTGTTCGATGTGATCGAAGGCCCTCCCTGCGCGACCGCCACGCTGAACAGGCTGCCGTTGTCCCCCGCCACTGTCGCCGGCGTCGTGTAACTCGCGCCCGTCGCGCCCGCAATCGCCCCACCGTTTTTGCTCCACTGATAGGTAAACGGCCCCGTGCCGGCCACCGCTACCGTAAAGGTCGCCGCAGCCCCCACCGTCACCGTCTGCGCCGCCGGCTGTGCCGTAATTGTCGGTGCTGCCGGCGTTGGTGTGGTTGTCGTACCCAGGTTCAGGATCTCGATCCCGTCCACCTTGGGCTGGTCCTCGTTCGCGATCGCTGTAAAGCCGATCACGATCTCGCCCGTGCCGTTCGTGCCCGCAATCGCCGTCGCGTTGAAGTTCTTCACCACCGCCGTGTTGGCGCCGCTGTCCGCCACGATGTCGAAGTTCGGCAGCACCGTCGCGCCATTGATCAGCACGTTGAACACCCGTTGCTTTGCCTGCGAAAAGTAGCACTCCGCAAAATGCAGCCGCACCCCGTACGTCGTCCCCGTCACCAGCCCAGGAATCGTATACGTAAACACCCCGGTATGCTCCGGCTGGTACAAGGCCGCGGGCCCCGCACCCGCGACCCCCGCCGTCGCAATCGTCTTGCTGCAGTTCTGGTTCTGCCCGCCTCCCACAA
>CAXTWU010000146.1:0-4088 GCA_964248025.1 uncultured Acidobacteriaceae bacterium
AGCGATTCTTCTTGCCCTCGTGGGCGCGACCTCCCGCTGGTATTCTCAGCCTATTGCCGGAGCCGGGAGGAACACACGCGTTGGCAGCCAAGTCGCCCCGGAATTCGACTCTCACCTCCTCTCCGGACACAGGCACGGAGCCAGCTGCAGAGCCAGCTGCCGAACCGGCTAGGGCACCGGCTCCAGGCCCAGAACCGTCCTTGGAATTGCCCCGAACTCCGAGTCCAGGGTCCGCATTCCCAGCGAGCCCGCCCTTCGGTCCAGCCGGCCCTGCCCCAGCCGGCCATGGTTTGCACGGTCCGCTTTCCCTGCTTCCGCTGGCCGGTGCCCTGCTGGTCGTGCTGCTGGGCTTAAGTGCGTTCAATGCCTTCAAGCTGCCGGCCCCGTATCATGGCAGCCCTTTTGGCCTGTTTCTGTTCACCGGGCTGACGGTTTTGCTGTTTGTGCTGCTGCTGCTGCTCGGTATCTTGCTGGCGCGCAACATCCTGCGCATGTATGGGGACGGTCGCTCGCGGGTGCTGGGAGCGCGGCTGCGATCGCGCATGGTCCTGGGGGCGCTTCTTTTGTCGCTGGCCCCTGTTGTGTTTATGGCGCTGTTCTCGTTTCTGCTGATGAACCGCTCGCTGGACCGCTGGTTTTCGCAGCCTGTTTCGCAACTGCGCGACCAGTCGCTCGAGGTCGTTCTCGAGTTCTCCCACTATGTCACCGGCAATGCCCGGGCCGAGGCCGAGTCGCTGGCCCGCACCCCCGCCCTGCTGGCCGGCTACGCGAGCGGACAAGCGGCGCCGATGACGGAGGTGATGCGGGCCCACCGCCTTACTCTGCAAAGCGGGTTTGCCATTGTGTATCGCGACAGCCAGCCGGTTGCGGGTTACCAGGTACCGGCTTCTGCGGGATCGGCGACCGGGGCGCCGGTGCTGCACACGCTTTCCTCACTGGATCCGCTGCTGGAAGTGGCGGGCGGGCCGTCCGGCGGCCCAGTGGGAACGGCCGGGGGCAGCCGGCGGGAGCGCAGCGCAGGGCCCACCCTCGCTCCACCCGAGAGTCTCGCGGCCACCGCGCTGCGCGGCGCGGAAAGCCCGGATGGCCCCATGTTGTCGCTCGGCAATGGCAACGATTACGCGCTGGGCGCAGCCCCTTTTGACGAGGGCGGCGTGGTGGTCGTCGCCCTGCCGCTGCCGAACGGGCTGCCTCGATCCATCGGCACCATCGCGGCGGGCGCGCGCGAGTACTGGGCGACTTACCACGAGCGGCGCGCGGTCCGCGGCACCTTTCTTCTGCTCCTGTCGCTGCTCACCGTGCTTACTTTTTTCGCGTCGTCGTGGCTGGCGCTGTTTTTGTCCAAGCAGATTACGCGGCCTGTGGAAGCGCTCGCCGACGCCATGGACGCGATCGCGGCCGGCGACTACCGGCAGCGAATCGCCTTTTCCGCGACCGAAGAGCTGAGCGAGCTGATCAGCTCCTTCAACCAGATGGCGACCGACCTCGAAGAAAGCCGCCTGATCGCCGACAGCTCCACCGCGCAGATCGCGGAGGCGAACCGGCGGCTGACCGAGCGACAACACGAGCTGGAGCTGATCCTCCAGACCATTCCCAGCGGCGTGGTGGTGCTGGACGGCGAAGGGGCGGTGCTGCAGGTGAATCGCGCATTTCTTGCCCTGCTGCCGCCGGCTGCCCCGGAGCAGGCTGCGAGCCTGGGCTTTCCGGGCCCGGCTCCGCACGGCCTGCGCCTCCAGGCGATTCTGCCGGCGGACATCGTCGAGGAGGTGCTGCGGCTCCAGCGGCGCGCACAGCGCATGGGGGTGGCGGGGGTGGAGCTGGAGCTTCCTGCGCTGGGGAGCCCGGAGGGCAAGCGCAGCCTGTCCGTAACGATTGCCGTGCTGAGCCTGCCGCGCGACCCGCGCGACCCACAAGGGGCGCAGCGACGCGGCTCCGTGCTGGTGGTGGAAGATGTGTCGGAGGTGCTGCAGGCGCAGCGGCAGGTGGCCTGGAAAGAGGTGGCGCAAAGGGTGGCGCACGAGATCAAAAATCCGCTCACGCCTATCTCGCTTTCGGCGGAACGCATTCTGCGGCATCTTGACCGAATCCACACAGACCGGGTGGGTAACGATGGGACGCAGGTCGGTCAAGGCGAGTCTGTCGCGGTAATCCGGCGCTGCGGAGAGGTGATCCTGTCCTCGGTCGGCAGCATGCGGCTGCTGGTGGACCAGTTTGCCTCGCTGGCCGAGTTCCCCGTCGCACAGCCGCGCGCGGCCTCGCTCAACGAGATTGCCGAAAGCGCGCTGATGCTGTTTGGCGGCCGGCTTGACGGCATCCGCATTGAGCGCGCTTTTTCGCCCTCGCTGCCCCCGGTGCTGGCCGACCCCGAAGCCTTGAAGCGCGCGCTCGCCAACCTGATCGACAACGCGGCCGAGGCCATGAATGCGAGCCTCCATCGCGTGCTGCGGGTGGAAACCGCGCTGAGCGAGCAGAGCGGCATGGCCGAGCTGCGGCTTTCGGACACCGGCCCGGGGCTGAGCCCGGAGGTGCGCGAGCGCCTGTTTTTGCCTTACTTCTCCACCAAGCAGCGCGGCACGGGCCTGGGCCTGGCGATTGCCGCCAAGATCGTGCAGGACCACCACGGGACGATCCGCGCGGAGCAGCGCGGGGCCACCGGCGCCTGCTTCCTGATTGAACTGCCGCTGGCGCGCGTGCCCGAGCCAGCCGTTGTCGCCGCCGCCGAAGGCGTCCCTGTATGACCCACATCCTGATCGCGGACGACGAGGCGGACATTCGCGATTCGCTGACGGAGATTCTGCGCGAGGAAGGCTACCTTGTGACCTCGGCCGCGAGCGCGACCGAAGCGCTGCTGCTGTTGCGCGATGCGCACTACGATGTGCTGCTGCTCGATATCTGGCTGCCGGACCGTGACGGGCTGGAAGCGCTGGCCGAGATCGGCACCTTGCCCAGCGAAGGGCGGCCAGAGGTCATTATGATCTCGGGCCACGGCACCATTGAAACCGCGGTGCGCGCGACCAAGCTGGGCGCGTTTGATTTTCTTGAAAAACCGCTTTCGCTGGAGCGGACGCTGATCACGATCGGCAACGCGGTGGACCGGCGGCAGCTGCGCTCGGACAACCGCGAGATGAAGCAGCAGCTGCCCGGCACGTCGATCACCGGCAACAGTGTGTCGGCCAAGGCGCTGCGGCAGCAGATTCGCCTGATGGCGCCGACCAACGGGCGTGTGCTGATCTTTGGCGAGTCCGGCACGGGCAAGGAGCTGATCGCGCGCGCCATGCACGCGGAAAGCCTGCGGGCGGAGCGCGTGTTTCTGGAGCTGAAGTGCGCGGCGATCCCCGAGGACTTTATCGAGAGCGAACTGTTTGGTCACCGCAATGGCGCCGTCCCGGGCGCAGCACCTGAAAAGCGCGGCATCTTTGAGCGCGCCGACGGCGGCACGCTCCTGCTGGACGAGGTGGGTGACATGAGCTTGAAAACCCAGGCCAAGGTGCTGCGCGCGCTTGATGAGCAAAGCTTTACACCGCTGGGCGGCCGGGAGCCGCTCCATGTCGACGTGCGGGTGATCGCGACCACGAACAAAAACCTGGAAGAAGAGATCGCGCACGGCAACTTTCGCGAAGACCTGTTCTACCGGCTGAATGTGATCCCGTTTTTTGTGCCGCCGTTGCGGGAGCGCCGGGAGGATATTGCGCCATTGGTGAGTGGCTTTCTCGCCGAGATCGGCCGGGAATACGGGCGTCCGCACGTGGAGATTTCGCCGGACGCGCTGGAAGGGATGAAGGGCTACAGCTGGCCCGGCAATGTGCGCGAGTTGAAAAACATCATTGAACGCATGCTGATTCTGAACCCGGCGACCCGCCGTTTGGAGCGCCGGCACCTGCCCGCGCCCATGCTGCGGTCACCCGCGCGCGCACCCGGGGCGGGCGAGGAGTTCGCATCCCTGCAGCAGGCGCGCGAGGCCTACGAGCGGGAGTTCATCCTCAAAAAGATTGACGAGTGCGGCGGCAACATGAGCCGCGCCGCCGAAGCACTCGGGCTCGAGCGGAGCCACCTGTACCGCAAGATGCGGGCGCTGGGCGTGACGGTGC
>CAXTWU010000146.1:4188-5988 GCA_964248025.1 uncultured Acidobacteriaceae bacterium
GGAGTCCTGGTAATTCTGGCGAATGTCGGCCAGCGCCGGTGTCGGTGTTGTTGCATGAGGCGTACAGCAGCGCGGACCGCGGTCGGTCCTTCCCCTGCCCAGATCGCTGTCTGGATAAAGTGTGCGCAGGTGTTTTCGGCGCAATCGGTTGGGAAGCAGGCCCCCAGCCCGGGTTTGCCTGCACGCCGTGCAATGCGGAAGCGCTCGAAACGCAAGCTCGACAGGATGGCGGCGGGGGAGCTTACGGGACGGCAACAGTGGCGGGCGCCTGGGCGGCCGGCGACCTTCCGGGCCGCCGACGGCTGCCGGCTTGAGCCGCGCTATACTGGGTCGTTCATGGCACCCGTCTTTGCAATCGTCCCCGCGGCCGGGCTGGGCACACGCATGCTCGCGGGTGCGGTCGGTCCACTTCCGCGCGCACCCAAGCAGTTCTTGCTGCTTGGAGGTGTTCCTATCCTGATCCATACCCTGCGCGCGCTGGCTGCTGTACCCGCGCTGGCCGGGGTGTGGATCGCGGTGCGGCCGGGGGAAGCAGCGCGCCTGCAGCAGCTGCTGCTCGACTACCCGGCAGCCCTGCCGCTGCTGGTATACATCGTGGAAGGCGGCGACAGCCGGCAGGCCAGCGTGGCACGGGCGCTCGCAGCCATCCCCCTCGAACCCGGAGACCCCGACGCGATCGTGCTGGTGCACGACGCAGTGCGCCCGCTGATTGAAGCGGCCGCCATCGAGCGCACGGTCGAGGCCGCGCGCACCCACGGGGCGGCCATTCTAGCCCTGCCCGCCACCGACACCATCAAGCAGGTGGAGCGCACGGGTCGCGGGGCCGTGGTGACGGCGACCATTCCCCGTGAAAATATCGTCCAGGCGCAAACGCCGCAGGCTGCGCGCGCCCCCCTTCTGCGCCGCGCCGTGCTTGAAGCCGAGGCGGACGGCTTTTGCGGCACCGATGAAGCGAGCCTTCTTGAGCGCGCGGGCATCCCGGTCGCGGTGGTCGCGGGCACCCCTTCGAACCTCAAGGTGACCCAGCCGGCCGACCTGCCGCTGGCCGAGTGGTACCTCAAGCAACGAAACCCAACGCGAAAGGAAGTGTAGATTGAGCCTGCGCATCGGCCACGGATACGATTCCCATGCTTTCAAACCCGGCGTGCCGCTGCGCATCGGCGGGCTTGCGCTCGACCACCCGGAAGGCCTGGCCGGGCACTCGGACGGCGATGTGCTGCTCCACGCCATCACCGACGCCTTGCTGGGCGCGGTCGCGGCCGGCGATATCGGCACCTTTTTTCCCCCGAGCGACCCCCGCTGGAAAGACGCCGAGTCGTCCATCTTTTTAAACCTCGCGCTTGAAGAGATTCAGCATGCCGGCTTCCGCATCGTGAACCTGGACGCGACCCTGGTGCTGGCTGCCCCCAAGATCTCGCCGCTCGCCGGCGAAATGCGCGAGCGGCTCGCGATCCTGCTCGACGTGCTGCCGGAGGTGGTTTCGATCAAGGCCAAGACCCCCGAAGGACTCGGGCTTGACCATGTGGCGCAGGCCCACGCCGTGGTGCTGCTGGAGCAGGTGGAAGACCCGGGCAAGCTCGGAAGCATGGCCGAGGTGATCGAGCTGGAAGACACGGTGGAGGACCTGGTGAGCGAAGCGCAACTCGATGACCCGCTCCTGGGCGCGGCAGTCCGGGGCGAGCCCGTCCGGCGCACGGTGGTGCCCGTTTTTGACACAGAGGACATTACGTAGGGGGATCGCGCCAGGCGCGAAACCCCGGCCCACTCCCCCGCCCGGCCCGGCTCGCGGTAAGCTGAAGC
>CAXTWU010000147.1:0-5774 GCA_964248025.1 uncultured Acidobacteriaceae bacterium
AAACCAGCGCGGCATGGTCGAGAAAGTCGGCCAGCGACTCGCCCCGCTCCTGCGCATCCTGCGCGGCATTGGCCAGTTCCTTCAGGTTTTCAATGCGGGAGAACGACTCCGGCGTCCCTTCTTCTTCAAGCGCGCGGATGTAGCCGGAACGGTCATTGAGAAAGCGGATCAGCTCCGGCAGGGTCGCCGGGTCGCCGGGCTTGCGAAAGGCAGCCTCGGTCTCCGCCTCGCGTTGAGCGCGTGCATCGTCGGCCGAGGCCGCCAGCCGCTGGACGCGCTTTACGGCGGGCTGACGCTTCGTCGCGGGGACGTCGGCAAAGGGGTTGAAAGCGGCTGCATCGAGCTGTGAAAGGGCAGGCGGGATCTCTGGGCCGGCCGTTCCGAAACCTTCAGGGTCAAAAGTCATCGGGTCCGACTCGGCTGCGTCGCCAAAGCTCGACGGATCGAACCCGGCATCGTCATCCCTGGGCTCGTCCCCACCCAACGCCAGCATGCCCTGCGCCGCGTCGCCGAAGGCGAAGCTCGTGTCGTCGCCCGCGTGCAGTGTGCGATCCAGTTCCGTCGGCTGGTCGTCGCGCGTGTCGGTGGTGTGCACGTTGCCCAGTGCGAGCGTGGCATCGGCGTCGGTCGCACTCGCCACATCGGCACTCAGCTTTGCGGCAAAATCCGGTGCCAGCAGCGCGCGCGCGTCTTCAATCATGCGCCGGAAGCCATCGAGCGCGATCAGTGCTCGCGACGGAAGCAGGCGCTCTTTCAGCGCGTGACCGATCGCCGTGTAGGTGCTGGTGCCGGTCTCGATCGCGAGCCGCTCCAGCGTCTCCAATGTGGTGCGCCCGATGCCGCGAGTGGGTGTATTGATCACCCGTTGCAGCGCGATGGAGTCATGCGGGTTCTGCACCAGTTTCAAGTACGACAGGATGTCCTTGATCTCGGCGCGTTCGTAAAACGAGAAGCCGCCGACCATGGTGTAGCTGATGCCGTAACGGCGCAGCGCCTCTTCTACCAGGCGCGACTGCGAGTTGGTGCGGTACAGCACGGCAGCGCGCGGCTGCTCAACGGTTTGCCCGGCTTCGCGCAGGTATTTGTTGATATAGTCCGCGATGAAGAGGGCTTCGTTTTCGCCATCGGGCGCTTCGTAGTAGCCGATCTTCGCGCCGCCTTCGCGCGCGGTCCACAGGTCCTTACCCTTGCGCTGCGCGTTGCGCGCGACCACCGCACCGGCGGCCTCGAGAATCACCTCGGTCGAGCGGTAGTTCTGCTCCAGGCGTATGGTCTTCGTCGCCGGGAAGTCCTTTTCAAACTCCAGAATGTTGCGGATATCGGCACCGCGCCAACTGTAGATACTCTGGTCCTCGTCGCCCACCACGCATACGTTCTGCTCCGGCCCGGTCAGCAGCTTCATCAGCTCATACTGCGGGCGATTCGTGTCCTGGTACTCGTCGATCAGCAGGTAGCGGTAGCGGCGGTTGTAGCGCTCGCGCGTTTCGCCGCTCGCCTTGAGCAGGTGCACGGCTTCGAGCAGCAGGTCGTCGAAGTCAAGCGCATTGTTTTTGCGAAGCTCCTTGCCGTAAGCCTCGTACAGATGCGCGATGCGCTCGGTCTGCGGGTCGGCCGATTGCAGGTACAGCTCCTGCGGGTCCAGCATGTGGTTTTTGGCCCAGGAGATGCGGGAAAGCACGGTGCGCGGCGTCAGCTGTTTGTCGTCGAGCCCCATACGACGCATGATCCCTTTGACGAGTTGCTGCTGGTCGCTTTCGTCGTAGATGGCAAAGGTACGCGTTAAACCCGAGCCGTCAGGCGCGCGCAGGACTTCAATGTCTCGCCGCAGCATGCGGACACAAAAGGAGTGAAAGGTGGCGAGCAGCGGCTTGGCCAGCGTGGACGCGCCGATCAGCTTTTCGACGCGCTCCGCCATTTCTTTCGCGGCCTTGTTGGTAAAGGTAACGGCAAGAATCGCATCCGGCGCGACGCCCCGTTCCTGGATCAGATAGGCGATGCGATGCGTAATGACGCGCGTTTTCCCCGAGCCCGCGCCGGCCAGCAGCAGCACCGGGCCATCCACGGCCTGTACGCCCTCGGCCTGCTGCGGGTTCATATTTTGGAGGAGCGGGTGAGCCATGGAGGTATCTTGTCGCCGGTTTGTCAATCGTAGATTCCTTACCGCTGGTAAGATTGTTGCACAAGCATCAAGGAGCTGGAACCTATGGCAACCGCTACTTTAACAACAAAGGGGCAAGTGACCATCCCCGTTGAGATCCGCAATCAGTTGGGACTGAAAGCCGGCGACCGGATTGATTTCGAGCGGAATGCACTGACAGGTGTCATCGAGATCAGGCGCAAGACGGGCAGACTTGCCGATCTTTGCGGCATGCTGAAATACAGCGGCCCTTCGGTCAGTATAGAAGATATGGATCGAGCCATTGGCGAACACCTGGCCGGAGACGATGCGCGTATCCAGCGCGAATGGAGAGAGCGCTCCTGATCGGCCTTGATACCAACGTCCTGCTGCGGTTTATGGTTCAGGATGACCTCGCGCAAACCTCCTTGGTGCAGACCTGGCTGGACAAGCGTTCGACCCGCGAGCCTGGTTTTGTGCCGATCCTGGTTCTTTGTGAGTTCGTCTGGGTTCTCACGACGCGCTACCGGTTTCCCCGCGCAGAGATCGCGAGTGCCATCACAGCGATCCTGAACACAGAAGTCTTGATCGTGGAGCGGGCGGCATTGGTTCAGACCGCCCTGCAACAATTTCGCGACTCAAGGGCCGACTTCGCCGATTGCTGCATCGCGGCGCTTGCGACAACCGCCGGCTGTTCGTATACCCTCACGTTTGATCAGGCTGCTGCGAAGCTTCCCGGCATGCGCTTGTTGTCGAACGCATGATGCAAGTGGCTGTTTTCTGTGGTTCCTCGTACGGCACCAACCCGGCCTACCGTGAGGAGGCCGCACGACTCGGCAGTTTGATCGCCGGCCGCGGGTGGGGCCTGGTGTACGGCGGTGCGTCGATTGGACTGATGGCCGCGGTAGCCGACGCGGCACTTGCGGGAGGGGCACCGGTCACGGGCGTGCTGCCGGCGGTGCTGCGCGATCGCGAGGTCGCCCACGCCGGGTTGACAGAGTTGATCGATGTCGACTCCATGCACCAGCGCAAGGCGCTCATGGCCGAGCGTGCCGATGCCTTTGTCGCGCTGCCGGGCGGCTTCGGCACACTCGATGAGTTGTTTGAAATCCTGACCTGGCGGCAACTCGGCATCCACGCGAAGCCGGTTGTGCTGGTCAATACACTGGGGTACTTCGACGCGCTGCTGCGGTTTGCCGACCACGCGGTGGAGCAGGGGTTTGTGCGGGCGGAGCATCGGGCCGCGCTGCAGGTGGTGCCGCATGCCGAAGCTGCGATTGCCCTGCTCGCATCCGAACTTCAGAGAGAGGAGAGGAGCGTTGCACCGCCGCTCCTCTCCCCGTTGAAGCCCTAACGTCCAGCCACGGGTTGAGCCAGGGCGCGCCACTTTTTCGCCAGCGGCTCGTCGGCATACGCTTTGATAAACAAGCCGCCGACCACTGAGCGCGCCAGGAATCCCTCGTATTTGCCCGAGATCGTGTCATACCAGTCGCTCAACGGGACCCGGCTCGGGGTGGAGTCGGCCCATCTTGCCAGCGGCGCGATGAACTGGGCAAACTGCTCCGGCGTCGCCATGGTGTCCGACCACAGCTCCCAGTCCAGCTTGGTATAGGTTGCCCGCGAGTCGAGCGGCACGCCGTACTCGTTGTTGTGCGCCAGGTAGAACTTGATTTCAGACTCGCGCAGGCTGGCCGGGAACAGGTGCAGTCCGAGCACCGTGTCCCATACCAGGTTGTACTTCTGGCTCCAGGTGCCGGGCTTGTCGAAGGCCAGCTTGGTATGGTCACCGTCCGCCGCCATCGGCATAAACTGCTTTGCCATGCCCTCGGCGGCCGACCGGTACTGCTTGGCGACATCATTATGGCCCAGGCGCTTTGCGAGGTCGGCATACGCGCCGATGGCATCAATCGCCTTGATCGACAGGTTGGCGTTGTGCGCCAGGTGGCCGGCAAAATCGTCGGTTGAAAGCTGGTTCGCCGGGTCCAGACCTGCCTCCCGCAGATAGTTGGCCCACTGCGTCAGCTGCGTCCAGTAGCGCTCGGCCAGGCGGGCATTGCCCTCGGTCTGCGCGATCGCGTCGATCATGATCAGCATGTCGCCCGACTCTTCGACCGGCATCTGGTCGTCCTCGGTCTGCTCTCCGCCGCCGTACACCTGCCCGTTCGCGAGCGGGTACTGGCCCACGTCATGCGGGGAGAAGGGAAACTTCCAGCGCGGCAGCCCGGCATAGCGCAGCACCGGCTCCACCTGCGCCTCCATCAGCGCCGGGTTGAAGAACAGCAGGATCGGGGATTGCGGGTACATCACATCCACCGTGCCGGTACAACCGTTGGAGAAGTTCTCCTTGCAGAAGTAGAGCGGCGTGCCCTGCGTATCGGCGGTGACCTCGCAGGCGGCCAGCGACTGGCGGTACGACAGGTTGGTCAGGTAGGCGTAGTCGGCCCCGCCGGTCCGGGTCATGTCGTCGGTCAGCTGCTTGTCATAGGTGTTTCCGCGCGCATCCAGCGACGCGTACTGCGCTTGCGCCAGGTCGAGCATGGCGTTCACGGTCTGGCCGTTGCGCTGCCAGTAAGGGCGCAGGCGCTGGTTCAGGTACTCGATCGCGAAGCCGTCGGTGTAGCTCACCAGTAGGTGCTGCGACACCGGCGCGGTCCCCACCTGGCCAAGGTGCAGCACGGCATCCAGGTGCGCGGCGCCGCTGTAGGGAGCAGCCGGCATGTCCATGTCATCATCGGCGGGGATGGTGCCGTTCCTGCCGAACCCGGCGATAGCTTTTTCAAGCCGGTCGCCGCCTAGCAGCGCGGTCTGCGCCTGCTCGCCGGCCGGCACGGCCAGGTGAAAGTAGCCCCAGTCGATGCGGAGGTTGTCGCCCTTTCGGCCCAGCACCGCCTGGTCGCGCGAGCCCACGTTCAGCACCTGCAGCGATTCCGTTTGCGACCGTCCCCAGGTCACGGCGTCCGTGCCGGTGTTGACCGCGATGATCGGGTCCACGTCCAGCATCGCGTCGACCGTGTGTTGGCCCCCATCGAGCGCCTTCGCGGTCCAGGTCAGGTAGGTAACGGGGCGCGACAGCAGGTCAAGGTCCTGCGGAAACGCCGGGGTAAAGAAGGCCAGCTGCAGCTCCACGCCCGCGCCCTGAAAGGTGTACACGGTGTGGGTCGCCTCAACCCGCACCCCCGTCTGCTCCATCGCCGGCACGTCACGCGGAAAGTCGCCCATCACGCGGTAGGGCTTGCCGTCAATGCGGAGGAGGCTCGAAAAGGACTGGTTTGAGCCGGTCCAGTGGCGCGTGGAGCCGCCGGTCAGCTTGTCCGTCTCCGACCAAATGGAGAAGTACGGGTTGTGCGTGATGAGCGGCACGGCGGGCGGGCGATGGGCCTGCTGGCCGTGAAGCGCACCGGCACCGGCAATCGCAAGAAGGCACAGGAGGGAGGCGGGGCGGAACCGAAGAGGACGCATGCGCCCACCATTATGGCATCGATACCACAGATTCCGAAACAGCCAATCCTGCCAAGGCTGAAAGGCTCAGTGCCGTGTGGTGCACAGCCCGCAGGTGCAATGGCGGCGCAGGTAGTCCCAGGAGTAAATGCCGCTCGTATGGCCGTCATTCCATCCGAAGGAGATGGCATAGCGGCCGACCGGCTGCACGGTGTCGGGG
>CAXTWU010000148.1:0-5760 GCA_964248025.1 uncultured Acidobacteriaceae bacterium
GCCGGCGACCATGCGGCGGCCAACGCTGGGCTGTTTCTGGCGCAGCGCAGCAACGCGCTGGTGCTGGTGCATGCGGGCGCGGGGGCAAGCGACGCAACGCGGATCGGCCCGGCGGTGCAGGCCCTGATCGAGACCCTGGCGACAAGCCTGCCCCTGGCCGCGGGGCCAGACGCCGTGCTGCCGAGTCTGCCGGGCCTGATGCCTCCGGCTGGACTCGACCCGGGGACGCTGCGCTATGCGATCGGCGCGGCCGGCTATCGCGGGCCATTGCCCGCATCGGCCATCGATTGGAACCGGGACGCGGAGGCAGCCACGGCGGAGTACCGGCTCGCCGGTGGCACCCGGGCGACGCTGACCCTGCTGATGCTGCCGACGCCGCAGATTGCGGGGGCTTCGCTGCGGGCGGTCGCGGGGCTGCCGGATGCATCCTTGCACGTGGCGACGCGTCGCACGGGGCCGCTGGTGAGCGTGGTGAGCGGCGCGGGCGTGTCGCCGGCCGAGGCGGAGCGGTTGCTGGGGCAAATCCGTTACGTGTCGGACCTGACGCTCAACCAGCCCCAGGGTTACGTGAGCGAGGTGGCCAAGACGGCCAAGCTGCTGCTGGGGATCGGCTACATGGTCCTGATCCTGGCGGTCGCGGCCTTGTTCCTGGGACTGTTCCTGGGGGGCGGTCGCGTGCTGGTCCGGCGGCTGCGCGGCAAGCCCGCTTCGTCCATGCACGATGAAGAGTTCATCAGCCTGAAGCTGTAACAGCGGCGCTTTACCACACTCTCGGCAGCCGGTACAATCAAGCTGTCTGCGCGCTTACCGGCAATGCCCCCGTTTGCCGCCCGCAGGCTTCAAAAATGAAGACCAGGCCGACGTAGCTCAGTTGGTAGAGCAGCTGATTCGTAATCAGCAGGTCACCGGTTCAAGTCCGGTCGTCGGCTCCACACCGGCCTTTCCCCGTTTTCATGAGTGATTGCGTTCTTTGCGAAGGAGACCGGTTGTTGCGGTTTTTTCTCCATTGTTCAAGGGTTTCCCGCACAGATCTGATACCCGTACGCAGGTGCCCGTCACCCGTAGGTGAGCCGCTGCTTGTTCCGCGTCCAGGGAACAACCGGATCGCAGCGAAGGTGCCCTGCACGCGACCGGACGCCTGAAACGGCTTTTCGCCGCGTTTTTCCCGCACAAAGACATTGCGCTGTTTGCAAGCTTGTGTTGCATCGAGGGGCGCTCAAACGTGACGTATGACAGTGCATCATGGTTTCAGCGATTTCCTTTTAACATGCGTGACCGCGCACAAGATGCAATTCATGTTTGAAGCTCACTCACGAACCGAATCCTCTCAGGCCTGCGCCAGACGATACCAACGGCTCGGGAATGCTCCACGTTTCATCGAGGTGTCCATGCTGCAACACAAAGGCGATCTCCTTTTGGTCGAAGACGACCCGCAGTTACGCATCGTGCTTTGCGCGATCCTGACCCAGTGCGGCTACGCGGTCCGGTCGGCCCACGACGGTCTGTCGGGGCTGGCCGAGGTCTGGGCCAGGGTGCCCGACGTGATCCTGTCCGACCTGTACATGCCCGGCATGTCGGGTTTTGATTTTCTGGCGGAGGTCCGCAAAACCTTTCCGGCCATCCCCCTGATCGCGATGAGCAGCGCGTACTCCGGCACCGAGGTGCCGCCGGGCGTCGCCGCGGACTGCTTTTATGAAAAAGCAACCTCGGTCGATCACTTGCTGGTTATGGTAGAAAACCGTTGTGCAGGGGCTGCTCTGGGCACCGAGCCGGCGCTTTTCAGCGGGGACCCTGCCGTTGCCGCAAAGCCAAGACATGTACCTGGTTTGCAGAAATAAAAAGTGGCGGTCGATGAGTGGGCATGGGGCAGCAGCACAAGCGGAAGGGGAGCGGAGCGTGTCGGAGCAGCTGTCTCTGTCGAGTCGCGGCAGTGCTTCCCCTCACCGGTCCGGCCGCTTCCCACGCCGGCCTGCGCCGGTGCAGGCGGGCTGCGTTCAGCATGGCGCTGCTGTGCTCCATCTTCGTCTCTGCGTCCAGCCCGGCGCAGTCCCCGCAGCCCCCCCGGCCCGGCGCGCCGCCGCGCCCCCCCCCTCCCCCCAGGCCCCTCCTCCTCCTCCCCCTCCCGCGGGCGTCAACGGCGCGCCACCGGGACCTTCCGTCGCGCAGGTGCCCGACGCCGGCACAGCCGCCACCTACACCCTGCCGCAGTTGATTGACATGGGCGAGCGAGCCAACCCGCAGACCCGCATCGCCTGGGAGCGCTCCCGGCAGGCCGCCGACCAGAGCATCATCGCTCGCAGCCCACTGTTTCCAACCATCTCCCTGACAACGACGGCGCTGCGGGGCGACCTGCTTTTCGGCCTGCCGCCCAACATCTCGTCCGAAGGCGTAGTCAAGATCAACAGCACCATTGTGACGCCGGCCGTAAAGCTGACCTGGACGGCCATCGACTTCGGCGCGAACCTGGCGACCTATCGCGCGGCCAAGCAGACCGAGGCAGCCGCCGGGCAAGCGGCGACCGCGACGGAGCAGCAGGTGGCGCTTGCCGTTTCGGAGGATTACTACACATTGGTCGCCGCCCAGCAGGCCCAGCTGTCCGCCGAATCCAGCTATGCTGCTGCCCAAGTGCAGGACGCGGCCACGGAGCTGAGCTACGCCCACGGCCTTGTTTCGGTCATCAAGCGGGACCAGACCAGGGCGCAAACCCTGTCGACCTACAGCAGCCTGGTGAGCGCGAAAGCCACGCTGCAGCAGGCAAAGGTGGCCCTTGCCGCCGAGGTCAACCTCCCGGCGACGCAGAGCTTCAACGTCCCTCCGCTCGGCGACGAGATCAACACCCACTGGGTCAACGCCTCGGTGGAGGAGCTGGTCGAAACCGCGAGCAGGTTGCGCCCCGAGCTGCGCGAAGCGCTGGACCAGATCGAAGCGTCGCGGCAGCAGGAAAAAAGCGCCCGTGCCGCCTTTTTTCCCACGGTCACCGTCAACGCGCAGGAGCAGTACACGTATAGCACCAGCTCGTCGCCGTCGACCAACAACGCGCTGGCGGCAGCCAGCGCGCCGGACACCAATGGCAATACCTATGTCGTCGCGGCCAACCTGAACTGGGACATTTTTACGGCCGGCGCCAAGCGCGCGCGGGTGCGGTCGGCCGAGTCGCAGGTGCGCCAGTCGCAGCTTTCCTTCCGGCAGCTCACGCTGGATGTCCAGCAGCAGGTCTGGCAGAACTACACCGGCATCGAGGCGGCCTTGAGCGAGCAGGCGGCAGCCGAAGCGTCACTCGCGGCTTCGCGCGAGTACTTTGACTCGGCAAAGATCGCATCGGCGCACGGGCTCGGCAACGAGGTGCCGCTTACCTCCGCGCAGGCCTCGCTCGCGCAGGCTGAAAGCGCCTTTACCGCCGCGCGCACCCGCACCCTGCAACTGGCCGCCAGGCTTGCCTACAGCACCGGGCAGCTGTTGTCGTTCGGACCCATCATTCCCAGGCCCGCTGGAGCGAAACCATGAATCCGACCCCCATACGCGCAAAGCGCCCCGCCTTTGTTCTAGGCGCCGCTTCGGCTCTGCTCGGGTGCGGCACACTCACGGGCTGTGCCGGCACCCACGTGGTCAACGTGCTCGGGTCGTACTTCCCGTTCTGGCTGTTGTGCATGGTTCTTGGTGTGGCTGCCGCCTTTGTCGCGCATGCGCTGTTTCTCAAGTTCAAGATCGAGCCCCACGTGGGCCCGTTGCCGGTGATCTACCTGTGCGTGATCGTCGCGGTATCGTGCCTGGCCTGGCTCCTGGTTTCGTAAAGGTTTCGTAAAGGTTTCGGAATGGTTCGGAAGGGGTTCGCAAGGAAAGGAGGGCACCGTGGACGAAGACAAGTATGTGGACAAGATGGCGGGCAAGCACGAGCAAGACAAAGCGGAAAAGCGCCGCCGCCTGCTGGGTCGACTGGTCGGCGGCATCATCGTGCTCGCTGCCCTGGTGGCCGCCGTTTTCACCTGGATCCGCATGACCTATAACCCGCGCACCCAGGACGGCAGCCTGGGCGCGCACTACATCGGCATGGCGCCGGAGGTAGACGGCCGCATCACCTCGCTCAATGTAGGCGACAACGACTGCGTGCACACCGGGCAACTGCTGGTAGAAATCGATCCCCGGCCTTACCAGTACTCCCTGCAGTCCGCGCTGTCGAACCAGAGAAAGCTGGAGCAGGACATTCTGCAGGAAGAGCGGTCCATCCAGGCGGCTCGCGACCAGGTTGCCTCCAGCAGGGGCACGGTCGAGAACAGCCGGCTCAACCTGCTCAAGGGCAACAACGGCAGGCAGCAGGCCGCCGACCAGCTGACCGAAGCACGCGCCTCGCTCGCCACCGCGGAGGCAAACCTCGTGATCGCCGACCTGAACCTTGAGCGCAACACGCCCCTGGCTGAAAAAAACTACATCTCCAGGCAGGATTATGACCAGCTGCAGGCCACGCAAAAGAATGCAGCCGACTCCGTGCGAAGCGCGGAAGCCCAGGTGCGCGCCGCCGAAACAAGCCAGGGCAGCGCCGCGCTCACCCAGGCGCAGGACGCGGTAAGCATTCAACAATCCAAAGACCAGCTGCTCCGTTCGAGAAACGAAATCCCCGTGCTCGGTACCCTGCTTGCGCAGCGGGGGGCGTACCAGGCCTCCGTCAACCAGGCCCGGCTCAACCTGGGCTGGACCAAAGTGTACGCACCGTTTGACGGCTGCGTCACCTCCATGAACATCGCGCGCGGTGAATACGCCAAGCCCGGCACGGCGATGTTTACCCTGGTCGACGAACACTCCTGGTACGTGAGGGCCGACTACGGCGAAGGGCAACTGCGCTTTATCCGTCCAGGCATGCCGGCTGACGTCATCCTGATGACAGACCCGCACCACACCCTGCCCGGCGTGGTGGAAAACATCAGCAACGGCGTTACCTCGGCGGACAGCTCCGACGTGGGCGGCCTGCCGGGCACGCCGGGCAGCCTGCCCACCGTGGAGCGCTCGCTTGACTGGGTTCGCCTGGCCGCGCGCTATCCCGTGCGCATCCACATTCAGCCCCGGGATCCACGACTGCTGCTGATCGGCGCGACGGCTGAGGTTTCCGTGCACGGCGGCTGGTAAGGGCGGCGCACAATCGTCTGAAAGGACTCGCATGGCTGCAGGCACGGTACAACTCGGCGCGAAACTGGATCCGGGAGGTCGCCTCGGCGCGCTGTGGCAGTTTCTCCGGGAGGAGCTGAAGCCTTCTCCGAGCCGCTACACGCAGCTGTGGCGCCTGGTGGCCTCGGTCGTGCTCGCGCTCTGGATCGACATGACGTTCAACTTGAAGGACATCGGCATCGGGCTCTACATCCCCTTTTTTGTGCTTCAAGGCAGTCTCAAGAAAAACATAGCGACGGTGAAGCTGTTTGTCCTCACCTGCGGCTTGTGTGTGTTGTACATGCTGTTTGTCATGGACGTGCTCAGCGGCTCACCGGCCGTCAGGTTTGTTTCTCAAGCAGTGATCATGTTAGTCGGCGTGTTTTTCATCAAGACCGCGCAGATTGGGCAGCCGTGGCTTGTGCTCGCGCTGTTCGGTTCCGTTTTCGTGCGCTCGTGGGATGCGGACAAAACAGCCAACTACGTGGTTTCCAGCAATATGTCCTTTGTTCTCACCATCTTTATAGGGGCGTTCAGCACTGTGTTTGTGCAATGGCTGGTCACGGTCAAGCGACCGCTGCAGGAGCTCCGGGAAAGCCTGTCTGCGTCCCTCCAGGCCGTGAT
>CAXTWU010000149.1:0-3893 GCA_964248025.1 uncultured Acidobacteriaceae bacterium
CTTCGGGATGGGCGTGCCGGGTATGATCGCGGCGGCTCCCCGGGTCCCGCAGCACCCGAAACTCCCCATGGAACGGCCCATTTCGCGCTGGATCAGTCGGCCCAAAGATCGCCACCGTCGGTTTACCGAGCGCCGCCGCCAGATGCATGGGGCCAGTGTCGCCGCCGATCGCCAGTGCCGCACGGCGAGTCAGCTCGACCAACTGCCCCACGGTCGGTGCCAGCAAATGTGCTGCCACTCCCCGCGCCCTTAGCTGACGGCGCAGTTCTTCCCCCAGCGGCATCTCCGAAGGCGCAACATGGATCACGAGGCGGCAACCTGTCTGCGCGGCCAGGGTCGCCCCAACCTCCGCGTAACGTTCGACCGGCCAGCGTTTCGCGCCCCATCCGGCCCCAGGATGCAGCAGCACCCACGGCGCACCCATGTCATCGACACCCGCCTCGCGACACCAATGCTCCGCTTCGCCGTCCACAGGCAACATCGGCAGGCCAAGCGGAAGCACGTCGCCGCGCAGCGCCCCCAGAACCTCGGCAGCCTGCTCGATCACATGCAAGCCGCTGGTTGCAATTCGCTCCCTCAAAAACCATCGCGCCAGGGGTTCTCGCGGTTCATCTTCTCCAAGCAGCCGGCCAGACCGTGCCCAACGCCCGACGAGCGCGGAGCGCACCGCGCCTTGCAGATCCACCACCGCGTCGTAGCTCCCGGCCCGCAGTTCGCGCCGAACTCGCATCATCGACATAGCGGTAGCCGGGTGCCACGGCTGCCGGGCCCAGCGTTTCGCAGGGACCAGGTGGAGACGGTCCACCAGCGGCTGCGCCGGACTCCTGACGGTTTCAGCAGACGCCCCAACGGAGTCGGCCCGCAGCAACGCCTGCCATTGCGGCTCAACGGCCCAGCCGATCACCCACTCCGGATGCACGGCTCGCAGCGCAGAAACCGCCGGCAGCGCGTGGAGAATATCGCCCATCGCCCCCAGCCGGACGATCAAAACACGCATCTGTGCGCCGGTTCGCAAACACCTATCTTCGCATAGAGCCCCTTGCCGCGAGCAGCCCCAGCAGCGCCCCGATACAAGCCTCGCTGTCCAGCAACTCCATCCGCAACGGTACGGCATGGAGCGGAGCCACGGCCGATAAGTCCTCACGCTCGCGCCTAGGCAATCGCAGCAAATCCTTTTCCGTCGTAAACAACGCGCTCGCGCCCCGGCTCAGTTTCCAAATCTCCCTGATCTCGCGTGGACCAAACCTCTGGTGGTCGCGAAACGCCAGCGTGTCTCGCAACGCAACTCCACGGCGGCGCAAACCGCCGAAAAACTCCTCCGGATGCGCGATCCCGCAGAACGCGACTGCCTCACCGCTTATGCCTGATGGCACATCGAGCTTCCGCCGCACCCGCCACACCGGCTTCGCGATCCGGTGCTTGTGCAACTTCGCTTCACTGCCCGGGTCGTCCTCGCGCACCACGAGGAAGTCTGCGCGACCGAGCGACGCGAACGGCTCCCGCAAACGTCCCCCGGGCAGCAGCCGTTCATCCATGTCCCTGGGATGGACGACCACAATATCGGCGGTGCGCGCGAGCTGCCGGTGCTGGAAGCCGTCATCGAGCAGGTGCACCCCGGCCCCGCTCGCCTCGCTTTCGGCCAGCCTCCCTGCGGCCCAGCGACTCGCGCCCACATACACCGGCACACCGGCACACCGGGCAATCAGCAACGGCTCATCGCCATACCGGCTGGCATCGCCCTCCGGGTCGACGCGCTCCACCCGCCAGGTATCGCCCCGTCCATACCCCCGCGACAACACGTCCACCGGGATCTCGCGCTGCCGCAGCAGTCTCGCCAGCTCCATCACGACCGGCGTCTTGCCTGCCCCGCCCACCGACAGGTTGCCCACGCTCACCACCGGCCACCCAAGCGTCCGCGCCCGCAGGGAGCCGCGGTCATAGCCCCTGTTTTTCGCCGCCACCGCCAGCCCATACAGCCCCTCAAGCGGCCCGAGCACCCGCGACCCCGCCCGGCTCACGCGCGCACCAGCGACAGCAGCGCAGCCACGGCGCGCTCCGTAGCCCCGGCGTGCGCCCGGCAGACGGCACGCGCGCGCTCACCCGTCGCCGCGGCTTCCTTTGGCTGCGACAGCAGGCGCGCCAACTGCCCCGCCAGCTCCCCGGGCCCGGCAATGGCAATCGCCCGCGCCTCGCTCAAGGTACTCACAATCTCCAGAAAATTCGCAAAGCCCGGCCCAATCACCACTGGCCGGCCCAGCAGCGCGGGCTCCAGGGGATTGTGCCCGCCAGGATGCAGAAACCCGCCCCCCACAATCGCAATCGTCGCCACCCGGTACACCGCCGCCAGCTCCCCAACCGAATCAAGCAGCAGCACCGTCCCAGGCGCAATCGCTCCCGGTTGCTCCCGCCAGGCAGACAGGCGTACCCACACCTTCCGCGCCAGCAAAGCCGCGACCTCCGCGAACCGCTCCGGGTGCCGCGGTGCCAGCAGCACCACCGCCTCGCGCGGCAATGCTCCAAGCAGCAGCGCTTCCTCGCCGGGCAGCGTCGACCCGCAAACAAGAACCGGCCCGCCCTGCGGCAAGTGTGCTTCCAGCAAACGCACCAGCGCCGTTGGCTCAGGAACTGGCATGTCGTACTTCAAGTTGCCCCCTACCTCAACCCGCCGAGCCCCCAGGAGTCGCAGCCGCTCCGCATCCTCCGCCGTCTGCGCCTGCACCAACGCCAGCGACCCGAGCAGCGGCCGCCAAAGCCCGCGCAGCGCCCGGTAGCGCGGCCACGACCGCGACGACACCCGCGCGTTGACCACCGCCACCGGCACCCCGGCCCGGTCGGCCTCATACAAAAATCGCGGCCAGAACTCGCTTTCCGCCAGCACCACCAGCGCCGGCCTCCAATACCGAAACCACGCCCGCACCGCAAACGCCCAGTCCGCCGGAAAGTAAAAGACCGACTCGGCCCCGAACCGCGCTCGCGCCAGCGCCTGGCCCGTCCGCGTGGTCGTCGACACCACCACCCGCATATCGGGACGCGCAGCCCGCAGCGCTCGCACCAGCGGCACCACCGCCAGCACCTCCCCGACCGAAACCGCGTGCACCCAGATCGTGCCCCGCCCCTGTAGGGAGTCCGGCCCTCGATCCGGCTCACTGCCCACCCGCTCGCGCGGCACCCGGCCGAAACGCTCGCCCAGCCCTTCGCGATACTTGCCGCCCGCGCGCAAGCCGCGCCCCCACCACGGCAACGTCAGCAAAACCGCAGCCGCCAGCCCCCCGCTGTAAGCAGTCAGCAGCGCGCGGGTAACCGGGCCAAACTTTGGGCCAAACTTTGGAGAGGGTGCGTCCACGGCGTTTCCCGATCATAATGGGTCCTAGCTCTCCCATTAGGACACCGACCATGCCCCGCCTGCTCCTCATTGCCCTTTTGCTTTCTCTGCCCTTCACGCTGTTTGCCGAAACCAAACTGGAGCCCGCGCGCCCCGCCGCCGAGTACCCCGCACACATCACGCAGTCCGGCATCACGGTCGCGGCCGACCCCTACGATCGCGCTCCCAAGGCCCAAGCCTTGCGCATCGACTACCTCCAGTACGACTTCCTGCCCATCCGCATCGTCGTCACCAACGACACCGCGCACCCCATCTCGCTCAATGACGCCCGCATCCTGCTGATGCCGGCCGAGGGCGACCGGGTCAACGCGGGCGAGGCCGAAGATGTCGAGCGCCGCGTCTACGGGGCCGCGCGGCGCGGCACCAACATCCCTATTGGTCCCATCACCATCCACAAACAGGGCAAAGCCTCTGACAAGAAGATCGAGGCCGACTTCAGCGAGCACGAGTACTCCGCGCTGGCCGTCGAGCCCCACACCACCCGCGCCGGCTTCCTGTTCTACGACGTGCA
>CAXTWU010000149.1:3993-5724 GCA_964248025.1 uncultured Acidobacteriaceae bacterium
GCCAGCAGCCGCTCCATCACCGGGATCAGCTCACGCGCCTGCAGCAGCGGCTCCCCGCCCGTAAACTCCACCAGCTTGACCGGGGCCAGCGCTTCCACAGCGGCGATCACCTCGTCGGCCGTCTGCTTGTAACCACCGGTAAAGGTGTACTCCGAATCGCACCACGCGCAGCGCAGGTTACACCCGGCAAGCCGAATAAAGATACACGGCACCCCGGCAAAGCTCGACTCGCCCTGCACCGATTTGTAAGTCTCGATCAGATACAAGGGCAAGTTACTCGTAGTAAGTCGCGGCCGACGTGTCGGTCTCATAAATAGTGCAGTCCTTCACCGCCACACGCCCGCCCGTCAACGATCCAAGGTGTCTATTTGTTTCATCGAAGAAGTACTTGGCCAGGTTTTCCGCCGAAGGGTTCACGACAGTAAAAGGCTCCAGGTCATTGATCATGCGGTGATCCAGGTACTCGACCACAGGCCGCAGGACTTTCTTCAGTTCCTTGAAGTCCAGCAGCAGCCCGGATGGGTCCAGCTCCCGGCCGCGCAGCGTCACCCGCACTTTGTAGTTGTGCCCGTGGGGGTTTTCGCACTTGCCGTGATAATCGCGCAGGTAGTGCCCCGAAGAAAAACCCGCATCCACCGTGATCTCAAACATGTCTTCCCTGATTGTAAGCGAACGCTACCCGCCGCCCGGCGGCTCGAAAAAGCTGCGCACCTCGGCGATGTCGCGCGTTACGCGGTACGCCGGCAGGCTCCCGAGAAACGTCGCCCCATACTGTTTCCGGCTCACACGCGGGTCCAGCAGCACCAGCACCCCCCGGTCCTCGAGCGAGCGAATCAGCCGTCCAAACCCCTGCTTCAGCGTCAGCACCGCCGACGGCACCTGGTACTCGAAAAACGGCTTGCCCCCTGCGGCCTCAATCGCCCGCGTGCGCGCCTGCACCACCGGGTCGCTCGGCACTGCAAACGGCAGCCGGTCGATGATCACGCAGCTCAGCGCCTCACCCTGCACATCCACTCCCTGCCAAAAACTCGAGGTACCGAACAGCACCGCATGGGGCGTCCGCCGAAACTCTTCAAGCAGCGCCCCCCGCGGCGCGGTGCCCTGCAACAGCAGCGGCCAGCCCACCCGGCTCAGCAGCTGGGTATAGGTGTCGCGCATCTGCGCGTAGCTGGTAAACAGGCAAAACGCGCGCCCCCGCGAGGCTTCCAGCACCTCCTCGATCGTTTTCACCGCCTGCTCGCCGAAGCCGGGGGAGCGCGGGTCCGGCATCTCCGGCGGCAGATACAGCAGCGCCTGCTCCGCATAGCGAAAGTGCGACGGCACCACCAGCTCGCGCGTGTGTTGGAGGCCCAAACGCTTGCGCAGGTGCTCGAAGCCCCCGCCCACCGTCAGCGTCGCTGAGGTCAGCACCACGGTCGGAAACGTCTCAAACAGAACATCGCCCAGCAGCCCCGAGACATCGATCGGCGTCGCCTGCAAAAACGTGTTGTAGCTCGCGCCGGCATGCAGCCCACGCCCGCTCCCGCGCCGCTCCAGCCAAAAAACGGTGTTCTTGTCTTCCGCTTCCATCAGGAACTTCAAGCGGTCGCGCAGCTCGTTCACACGACGCTTCAACCCCGGCGCTTCTTCCACTTGACGCATCCGGTCGAGCTCGCTTTCCAGCAGCTGCAGCGCGTTCAGCACGCCCAGGTACAGCTCGCCCTGCTCCTCCAGAAACTCCTCGCGATGCGT
>CAXTWU010000150.1:0-4086 GCA_964248025.1 uncultured Acidobacteriaceae bacterium
GGTGCGCCGGTCACGGCGCCGGTGGGCTACTACGAGTCCGTAGCAGGCCTCGGTACTTCGCCGAACCAGGTTTCCATTACCGGTGGCCTGACGGTCGACCAGCTCCTGGACGGCAACATGCTGCAGAACTTTTGGCGCTCGCAGGAGAATCTTGCCGTATCGCCTGTCGGCGGCATGGTCAACGGCACGCTCGACTGGGGTGTTTCGCAGGGCGCATCGCTGCGCCGCGTAAACATTCAGGGCAACCTGGCCTATGTCAACTCCGGCTCGATCGGCACCACCAATCCATGCGCGGAGGCGAGCGGCGGCTTTTCTGCCGATATAGCAGTTTCGGGCAACACCAACCCCTGTTCGCAGCAGCAATGGTTTACCCGCAACAGCACAATGAACGGCTGGAGCGCCTTTGTCTGGAACTTTGTGTTCTCGGGCGTGGTGGGCGCGCCGCCGCAGTCGTACCCGGGCGGCGGCAGCGGCCTGGTCAACGTGACCAACGTGGCCAACACTCCTGCCAGCCGTGAAAAGCCTTTCCTGTATGTCGACGGCAGCGGCAACTACTACGTGTTTTCGCCGGGGCTGCAAACCAACTCCAAGGGCACCAGCTGGTCGGGTGGCGGCCTGGGCGTGGGTACGTCACTCCCCATCAGCAGCTTCTTTATCGCGCAGCCTTCCAACACCGTGGCTGACATCAACAACGCCTTGGCATCGGGCAAAAACCTGATCCTGACGCCGGGCGTGTACCAGTACAGCCAGCCCATCACGGTGACCCACCCCAACACTGTCGTGCTTGGAATGGGCTTTGCTACGCTGATACCGCAGGCCGGCAACTCTGCCATCACCGTGGCGGACGTAGACGGGGTCCAGGTCGCGGGTCTGATCGTGGATGCTGGGCCGGTGCGGTCGCCGGTGCTGTTTGAGGTTGGTACCCCCGGCGCGGTCAACGCGAGCCATGCTGCCGATCCCACTTCGCTCAACGACATCGTAATCCGCATCGGCGGGGAGGAGTCAACGGCTGTCAGCGCGGGCACCGGCCTGCAGGTGGACAGCAGCAATGTGATCCTGGACAACCTGTGGTCGTGGCGCGCCGACCACGGATCCGGGCCGGTGGGCTGGACCGTGAACACGGCCGACCATGGCCTGGTGGTCAACGGCAATAACGTAACGGCGCTGGGCCTGGCGGTGGAGCACTACGAAAAGGAGCAGGTGCTGTGGAACGGCAACGGCGGTACCACGATTTTCTACCAGAGCGAGCTGCCGTATGACGTTCCGAACCAGGCTGCCTGGATGGATGGCAGCGCGAACGGCTACCCATCTTATGTGGTGTCGCCGGGCGTCTGCACGCACGCTGCCTACGGGCTGGGCATTTACTCCTTCTTCGACGTGGGTCCCAATATCGTGGAAGACAACGCGATGACCGTGCCGAACAGCTCGGGAGTTTCCGTGACCGATATAGGCACGGTGTGGCTGAACGGGTACGGCTCGATCACGCATGCCGTCAACGGCGTGGGTCCGTCGGCCAACAGCGCGACCCCGGACACGCTGGAGCCGGTGGCCTCCTATACCGGTACTGCAAGCTGCACCATTGCCGCCCCGGTGCCCACCCCGGTCGGGGCGCCGTCAGGTCTTGAAGGTGTCAGTGAACCGCCTTCCGGCTCCATCACGGTGCAGTACGATGAACTCACATGGAACGCGTCCTCGACTGCGGGTGTGACCTACACCGTGTACCGCGCGACTGGTTCCGGCGCAGCCACGGCGATCCAGACAGGCGTGACCAACACGGTCTACTCCGATCAGACGGTAAGCCCTAACACGACCTATACCTACTATGTAGTGGCCGTGAACTCGGCGGGGGTGGCTTCGGCACCGTCCAACTCCATCACCCTCACCACAGGAGCGTCGCCGGTCTCGGGCGGCAGCATCAGCACTACGACCTGGTACAACATTGTGAACCAGACGAGCGGCAAGTGCCTGGATGCGACGGGATGGGGTACCTCGAACGGCACCGTCGTGCAGCAATGGGCGTGCGGCAGCCAGCAGAGCAACCAGGAGTGGCAGTTCCAGCCGCAAGGCAACAATGTTTACACCATTGTGAACCGCAACGCTCCCTCGGAAGTGCTGGACGTGACCAACCTCGCCACCGCGGATTTCAGCCCGATCCAGACCTGGACCTATGGCGGCGGAAGCAACCAGCAGTGGACCCCCATCGCCAACGGCAGCTACTTCGTCATCAAGGGCGTTGCCAGCGGCCGTTGCCTCGACGTCTATCACAGCTCGACGGCGAATGGGGTGCAGATGGAGATCTTCGACTGCAACAACACGGGCGCGCAAAACTGGACGTTGATCGCCCAGCCGTAGTTCTCGCTCTTGTCGCGCGGCCGGGAGCAGTACCCTGCCGCGCGGCAACCCGATGCCGGAGTACCACGAGCGCCACCCTGTTGAAGGGAGGTGAAAAGGCAGGCACGGTCGCCGGGCACAGCATTTCTGACGATCGCGCTTCCAAACTTCGCCAACGTGCGCTTATCATGCCTTGGGTGACGATCGTCGGACGGCAACCCGGCAGCCCCGACTTTCGGTCCCCAAGACTTCTATGACCAAGCGTTTCCGTACGGCTGATCTGCGACAACTCTTCCGACTGAAAGCAGCCATGGGAACCGGCATGGTCCTTGGGCTGCTGGCGATGGTCGGCGTAGCCGGTGTGTTTCCGTTTTTTCCAAAGGCAGTGCGCGCCGCGAGCGAGCCCGAGTTAAGCATGGAAGCAAGACACGCTTACAGCGACAAGGTAGCCAGCCACTACAACGACCACTTCAGCGCGCAGGCGCATTTTTTGCCGTCGAACATGGCGACCGACACAGGCGAGTTTATCGACCCGAAAAGCTTTCCAACGGCCGAGTACTGCGGGCATTGCCACCAGGAGTCGCACAAGCAATGGCGCGAGTCGGCTCACTCCAACTCCAATCGCGCGCCCTGGTACCTGAAAAATGTAAACCTGCTGGCCGATGAAAAGGGAGTTGAGTTCACTCGGCACTGCGAAGGCTGCCACGACCCGGTCGCCATGGTCGCCGGCAATCTGACGCAGGGCTCAAACAAGCGCCGGCCGTTTGACGCCGACGGGGTGACGTGCACGGTCTGCCACTCCATCCAGAAAGTGGATACGCGCGGTACCGGTTCGTATGTGCTGGGAATGCCGGCCGTGCTGGTGGATGAAGGCGGGCAGCCGATTACGCGGCCCGTTTCCGATGGCGAGATCCTGGCGCACCTGGATCGCCACTCCGCGGCGGTCATGAAGCCGTTCTACCGGTCGTCGGAGTTCTGCGCCAGCTGCCACAAGGCCGCGCTGCCGCGCCAGCTGAATGATTACAAGTGGCAGCGGGCCATCTCGCTCTACGACGAGTGGCAAAACTCGTCGTTCGCGAAACAAAGCCCGCTGCCGTTTTATGTCAAGGATTCTGTTTCAACGTGCGAAACCTGCCACATGCAGCGGGAAGCGTTGAAGCTGCCGGATCCCGGGGCCAAGCACGGCCAATTAGCGTCGCATCGCTGGCTGGGCGCAAACACCCTGGTGCCGAAGTACTACGGCTTTGACGAGCAGGCCGCGCGCGTGGTGCAGTTCCTGCAGAACGGCGTCTTCAATGTCGACCTGTTTGCACTGGAACATGGCGGCGACGCGGGGGTCGCAGCCCCGCTGGGTGACGTAGCCTATCGTGTCGCTCCCCGGGAAAATGTGACCGTCGATGTGGTGATCCAGAACAAGGGCACCGCGCACTCGCATGTGCCGGAGCAGCGCGATATGTACGAGTCCTGGGTCAATTTCACCGTCAAGGACGAGAGCGGAAAGCTGCTCGAAGAGAGCGGGTTTCTCAAGCCGGGCGGCGAGCTCGACGAGCGCGCGCACTCGTTCACCAATCGCCTGATCAACGTGAAGGGCGAGCTGAACGGGCACCACGAGGTTTGGAACAACCGGGTGGTGGCCTACAACAACACCATCCAGTCAGGGCGCTCGCAGCTGGTTCGTTACGGCTTCCACATGCCGGCGAGCGGCGCGGTCACGGTGACGGCCACGGTCAAGTACCGGCGCTTCGACCAGCACTT
>CAXTWU010000150.1:4186-5676 GCA_964248025.1 uncultured Acidobacteriaceae bacterium
TACACCAACCAGGCCCTGGTGGAGCTGCAATGGGAGCGCTACGCCGAGGCCTTGCCGCACCTGGAGCAGGCCCTGAAGCTGGCCCCCGGCAACGCGCGGGCTTTGTATTACCGCGCGCTGGTGGAGCGCAATGAAAGTCACCTAGATGCCGCGATCGCCGACCTGAAGGCCGTGGCGCAAGCGTTTCCGCGCTCGCGCGACGCGCACCGCGAGCTCGGCTTTGCGTATTACCAGCAGCACAACTACCCCGCGGCGCGCGCCGAGTACGAGGCCGTGCAGGCAATCGACCCCGACGACCTTGCCGCTCATTACAACCTGGCCATCCTGTACCGGCGGCTCGGGATCAAGGACAAGGCAGCCGTGGAGTCGGCAGCCTTTGCCGACCAAAAAGACGATCCATCGGCCAATACCTTCGCCCTCGGCTTTCTACGCAAGCATCCTGAGGTCGCAAACGAAAGCGTAAGCTGGCACGTGCACGACCTCGATTCGACGATGCCCGAGATCAGCGGCCCGCTGCCGACGGCCTTTAGCGCCACGCAGCAGTAAACGCGGCAACCGGCCTAAACGGGCGATCGTTTATGCTGTACGCGGCGTTGTAGCCGGTCGAACTCGGCTCGCGGGAAACGGGAAGGTTTCGATTTGCGACCATCCATTGAGAAAGGAGGGCGGGGTCAGAGAGCGCAGGCACTGCGGTGCCTCGCCGCTGCTCTGCTCTGCAGCCTTGCGGCTGTTTCCGCCCGGTCGCAGACTGCGACGCACACGCCGGATCAGCATGCAACAGCGGCACAGAAAGGGAGCGACGCGCCCGGAGGGGGCAGCAGCACCGGGGAAGCCCATGCAGCGGTGCTGGATGCGCAGCACCGGCCCATTACGGCCGGGGGATTTGTCCAGTCAGGCCCCATCGTGTTTCAGGATGTTACGGCCCAGGCCGGGCTCGCCACGTGGACGCACACAATGGGCGGCCCCGAGAAAGCGGTGATTCTTGAAACGGTAGGCTCAGGGGTCGCGCTGCTGGACTACGACAATGACGGCTGGCTCGACATCTACCTTGTGAACGGCTCCACCTTTGACGCGCTCGGGGGCAAGGCGGCCCCGCCTCATGCGGCGTTGTTCCACAACAACCACGACGGCACGTTCACGAATGTGGCTGCCAAGGCGGGCGTGCAAAACGATCGCTGGGGTTTCGGCGCGGTGGTAGGCGACTACGACAACGATGGCTGGCCCGACCTGTATGTTTCAAACTATGGCAGCAACCGTCTGTTCCACAACAATCACAATGGCACGTTTACCGATGTAGCGGAAAAGGCCGGGGTCATGGCGGGCGGCTGGTCGACCGGGGCCACCTGGGGTGACTACGACGGCGACGGACGCCTGGACCTGTTTGTACCCGGTTACGTGCACCTGGAGCCGGCTGACTTCGCCCAGCTGCGCACAGAAAAGGCAAACTCTTTTTGCGCGTTTCGCGGGGTAAGTGTCATGTGCGGGCCGCG
>CAXTWU010000151.1:0-5659 GCA_964248025.1 uncultured Acidobacteriaceae bacterium
CCGCGCATCCGCAACTCCGACGGCGGCAGTTTTTCCGCAGCCACCAGCGTGCGGGTGCTGAGCAACTCGCGCGGCTTTACCGGTGCCTCGCGCTCGTCCTACTGCGGGCTTTCGGCAGTGCCCATCGCGACCGGCAAAAACGGTGAAATGCAGCGCGACGGCTGGTCTTCAAACGCCCGCACGCTCTCCAAGCTCGAGTCGCCCGAGCAGGTCGGGGCCGAGGCCGCGCGCCGCACCCTGCGTCGGCTCGACGGACGCCGCGTCCCCACCCAGCGCGTTCCCGTGGTCTTCGCTCCGGAGATGGCGCGCTCCATTCTTGGAGCCATCGCCGACGCCGCCAATGGCGACAGCATCTACCGCGGCGCCAGCTTCTTCGCCGGCAAGCTCGGCAAGCAGGTCGCCGCTCCTTTCATCACGATCATCAATGACGGCACGCTGCCCGGCCTCTTCGGGTCGAGCCCCTTTGACGGCGAAGGCCTGCCGACGCGCCGCACAGTGCTGGTCGAAAACGGCGTTCTGAACAGCTACCTTCTTAACACCTACACGGGCCGCAAGCTGGGCCTGCCCAGCACCGGGAGCGCCGCGCGCGGACTCGCCGGCAACCCCGGCATCAGCACCCACAACCTGTTTCTGCCGGCCGGCACACTCACGCCGCATCAGATCCTCGCCGACATCCCACAGGGACTCTACCTGACAGAGTTTCTCGGCCGCGGCGTCAACATGGTCACAGGCGACTATTCGCGCGGCGCGTCCGGCTTGTGGATCGAGAACGGCGAGCTTACCTATCCCGTGCAGGAGATCACCGTCGCCGGCAACCTCCAGGAAATGTTCATGAACATCTCCGCGATCGGCAACGATCTTGAGTTTCGATCAAGCACAGCGTGCCCCACCCTTCGCATCGAAGGATTGACCATCGCCGGCGGCTAGAAGCAGTCTTCTCAACCCGCAAGGTGGGTGACGCCCAAATGAGACCTGCAACCAGGGCGGGCTCACACAAACGGCGGCCTTGCCCAGCCATGCTTGAAACCGCTCCCCGGTAGCCTTGATCTCCGGCGCAGCTTGCACCGGCGCGAGCCTTTTGCCTGGCCAGCGAGTACGGAGACGCGTCGAGCAGTGCCGCTTCGTAGACCATTGCATGAAGGATGTCTTTCCAGCTTCCTCCCACTCAGGAAATGGCTGCTGACCAGCCAGCGGCTGGAGAAAATCGATGCTCCCCCTTACCGTGGTAAGGGCTTCCGGGGTGTACAGATCCTGGTTCCTGCCGATAGAAGGTAATGAATGACGCCACGGGCGTGAGTGGATGGGGAGTGAGGTTGGGGTGATCGAAGCGGTTCCGCAAGCACCAGCGACAGGCAGTGTTCCCGACCCAATAACCCCAGCAGGGCCGCCCGATGGGGGAGCGGCGACGAAGGAGCCTGGTAGCCAGGTCGATTCAGCCGGCCACAAATCCATGCACGAGGTCCACCTGGTCATCAATCGTGACGGCTGCGTCGTCTATGCCGGCCGCGACCTGCCGGCACTTTTGCGGGTGGACCCGACATGCCTGCGTCCCGGAGCGAGCGTGCGCGAGCTTTTTGTGCCGGCCGGCGCGACGCAGCCGAACGCTCACACTCCGTGGCTTGCCTGGATCGACCGCCAGAAGGGCGAGGGAAGCGGAGCTGAGCCCATGGGCAGCTCCGAGTTTCTTCTTTACGCGCCCGGCACCCCGGACATCGAAGTGACGCTCGATCCCTTTGAGGGACGTTATTGGCTTGCTTGCTTCCGCATGGCTGTCCCGGCTCCCAAAACGGAGGCTGCCCTGCCTCCAGTAGCTACGCGCGATCACCTCACCGGCATTGCCAATCGGTTTCTCCTAGAAAGCGTGCTCGATGGAGCGATGGGAAGCCTGGCCGGTGGAGCGACGGAACACACCACGCTTATGTTCCTCGATCTTGACCGTTTCAAGGTCGTCAATGACACATTGGGCCATGCAGCAGGCGACGCGCTGCTGAAGCTGGTCAGCGACCGGCTGAGTCACGCCCTGCGTGAGGGCGATACACTGGCCCGGCTCGGCGGTGACGAGTTTGCCATCCTGCTCGGTTCTGCGTCCAGCAAGGACTCCGCCACCGGTTTGGCCACTCGTATCGTCGACCTCATCCAGCGCCCCTACCTGATTGAAGGCCAGGTTGTAAATATCGGCGTCAGTATCGGCATCGCTGTTGCACCGGGGGACGGTGTCACACGTGATGAGCTGCTGAAAAGCGCAGACCTCGCGCTCTACGCCTCCAAGTCCGCCGGGCGCGGCACCTTTCACTTCTTTCAGCCTGCCATGCAACAGCGTGCCCAGCAACGCCGGTCTCTTGAGCTGGACCTGCGCAAGGCATTGCTGCTCCGGCAGTTTGAGCTGCAGTACCAGCCGCAGATCGACGTGGAAACCGGCCAGGTCACCAGCTTCGAAGGGCTGCTGAGATGGCGTCACCCCGAACGGGGTGTGCTGCTGCCGGATGAGTTTATGCCGCTGGCCGAGGATCTCGGGCTGGCCCCGCCGATCGGCGAGTGGATGCTGAAGATCGCCTGTCGCGAAGCCTCGCGGTGGCCAGACACGGTCACCATTGCCCTCAACATCTCTCCCCTGCAGTTTGAAATGGGCCGCTTTGCGAGCTCCGTGGAGCGCGCGCTGGCCTCCTCCAACCTCCCCGGCGCCCGGTTGGAAATCGAGGTGAGCGAGAACATCCTGCTGCGCGATGAGCGTACGGTGCTTGCGACGCTTGAAGCGCTGCAGTTGCTCGAGGTTCGCGTGGTCATGGGCGGCTTTGGTACTGGCGTCGCTTCGTTAAGTCAGCTAGTGAACTTCCCGTTCAACAAGATCAAGATCGACCAGACCTTGATTACCTCGCCCAACAACGACGGCAAGAGCCGCGCCATCGTGCGCGCTATCTCCGCACTCGGTCACAGCCTCGGTATCTCAACACTGGCTGAAGGAGTGGAGTCTCGCGAGCACCTGGACTATGTCCGCGCGGAAGGCTGCGGCGGCGTCGGCGGCTTCTATTGCAGGCAGCCTCTGCCGTCGAGCGAACTGGCGGAGTTTGTAGCAAACATGTTTGCCGGTGAACCAGCCAAACAGACACAAAGCGAAGGAGCAGCATGAACACCGAACTCTACAAGATCGTCTATTGCAGCCGCAACCTTGTTGAAGGCACTCCGGAACAACGTGACGCTGAGATTGCGCAAATCCTTGACACGGCGCGCCGCAACAACAGCCGCAAGGGAATCACAGGAGCACTGCTGTTCAACTCCGGCTGCTTTGCGCAGGTGCTGGAAGGGCCCCGGGCTGCTATCGAGACCGTCTTTGAGCGCATCCAGTGCGACCCGCGACACAATGATGTAGCGGTCCTCGAAAGCGGCAGCGCCACGGAGCGCAATTTTCCCGAGTGGGCGATGGCCCACGTACAGCCTCCATCGGAAGAGCGCGCAACCGGCATTGCCGCCACACTCGACCAGGCTCTGCTCCGTCCGGAAAACTCGGGTCATGACGTTCTGGCGCTGCTTCGTTCGCTGGTCATCCAGGACGAGTAAAAGCTGAGGCGCGAGGCGCAAGGCGATGGTTCAGCAGCAAACCCCTCCTTGGGCAGGAGCTCTGCAGGACAAGCGGCAAAGCGCCGGCCTCGGCTGCAAAAGGATCTGCGCAAGCAGTGAAGATTGGCAGCGAAGCAAACGGATAGGCTCGACCGAACACCCTGTGCCGAATACGCCCTGTGCCGGACGGAATGGCCAGCCACCCAGCCTTGCTGACGGGTGACGGTGACGGCTTGAAGCACGCATTTTCAATCGATCACGGAGGTATGCGCGCGCGGAGGGTGCACAGCTGCAAATCACCTGCTGCCGTCGTCCCGTCAGACTTCTGGCCGTAAGCACCTAGGGAGCCGATTGCTGGGAAGCGACAGGCAAGAAGGGATTGCCTTACCCTCAAGGAAGCGCGATGTTGTTTCCGCATGAGATCGAGTTCGACCCCACGGCACCGGCCCCGGCGCTGGCGAGCCTGCCGGAGTCGCCCGCCGTGTTTGCGCTGCGCGGCGACTCCGGTGAGCCGTACCTGAACCGGACAGCCAACCTGCGGGCCCGGTTGACGCGGCTGCTGACGCCGGCACCGGCGCACAGCAAACGCCTGCAACTGGCTGCCCTGGTTCGGCACATCGCATGGGCGCCAACCGCTTCCGATTTTGCGGCCGGCGTTTTACTTTTCCAGGCTTTCTCGGCTGTCTGGGGAGACAAGGCGGCACAGAAAATGCGTCTTCGTATGCCCTTCTTTTTGCGCATGGGCATGCGGAACCGTTTTCCTCGTCTTTGGATTACCAACTCAGTCGCACAACGGTCGGCCGGTGACCTTTTCGGGCCATTTTCCTCGCGCCATGCTGCGGAGCGTTATGCCGAAGCGGTACTTGATCTGCACCTGCTGCGGCGGTGTTTTCAGGATCTGGAACCGGATCCTGAGTTTCCCGGCTGTATCTATTCCGAGATGAAGAAATGCCTGGCACCATGCTTTGGCGGTTGCACCGGCGACCGGTATGACGCCGAAGCATTGCATGTGCACACGTTTCTGCAGACAAGGGGACAAAGCCTGCTCGGGCAGCTTTGCGCGGAGCGTGATCGGGCCAGCGATGCGCTTGACTTTGAGGCGGCCTCAGCCGTTCATGCCCGTCTTCAAAAAGCAGAAGGGGCGGCTGCTCTCGCACCAGAGATCGCGGGTGCATTACGAGACCAGCGCGCGGTCCTAATACAGCCGAGCCTTGAACCCGACATGGTCGAGTTGTTCGGACTTGATGGAGGCATTCTGACCGGACCCGTCCAATTTTCGCTCCTGGGCCTGCGTTTGCCCAACGAGCAGTCGGGCTCGACCTCACTGTTTGCGCACCCGGCGGCATTTGCGCCAATGCCGCTGGGCGCGCCTGGGCAAGCGGCTGCCCCTGTGCCGGCAACGGGCAGCGCAGCAGGAGTGGAGGACCGGCTACGGTCCGTCCTGCTTGAGCTCAGGCTTCGTGCGCGGCAGGCCAGAATGGAAGAACGCCCGGTGCACCAGGCTCTTCTGGCGCGCTGGTACTTTCGTCCGCAGGCGAAGCGTGAGGGCGAACTCGTGCTGGTGGAATCCCCATCGGCCGAGCTGCAAACAGCCAAAATCCTGCTTCGCGCGTGTGCACGTGTGCTGCGGGCCCACATTGAGCGCCATGCGCCGACCCAGCCTACAGTGGCCTCGACATAGGCCGTAGCACGGGGGTTGGAGCACATCCTCTTGTGCCGTTGTTCCACGTGGAACATCGAACTGCATTTTGTTGCGACCCAATTATGCGGTGTAAGCGGAAGAACGCATTGGGTTTACCGGCTACAGGAGTGCTTGGCGCAGCATTTAGCCATTTCGTGTTTTGTCTGGTCGGCTCAAGCAACTTCCCTGCTCAGATAGCTGCTGAGGCGGCGGTCGAAGGGCGGCGCACACCACCGATCCCCTACCCCAACGAAGGTTTTCCACTCACGGCCGGCTGCCATGTTTCGCGCTTCGGCGTGGACCGTCTTGAGATGGCGCAAAGCACGAGGACCGTGAGCTGCGGCGGCTGACGGAATTGCCAGCTCCTTACACACTAGAGCATTTTCCCCTCAGGTATACAGGTAATTACTTTGCAGGGTCAAG
>CAXTWU010000152.1:0-5559 GCA_964248025.1 uncultured Acidobacteriaceae bacterium
CCGAAGTTCTGCTCCATGAACTGGTCGAGCAAGGTGGACGAGTTTAATAAGTCGGAGCATGGGCTTCAAAAGAAGGATTTGTCGGGGCTGGTGATGTTGCAGGCCGGGATGCTGGGAGCCAAGTAAGTAGAGTGTTAAAAAATGAATAGTCAGGAGTTGTAGCTTAGCTCCTGACGTGGCATATCTGACTATTTGCATAGTAATCAATGAGCCGCTCGTACTCATGCGTCCAGATAGCGTCTTTGTCCTCTGTCACCGTACCTCGTAATCTGGCTATGGCTTCAAAGAAGCCGTTTCCTGGCCGGTTTTCACCTTTGCAAACAACCAAAGCCGTTCTCCACGGACGGTTAGCTGCATGATCCTCTTCATCAAGAATGCCAAAGATCGGGCACAGTGGATGACCATGCCATGAGCCACTGAGGCAAGGACAATCTGGAAAAGCGTTCACAACGTCGGTGTAGTTGATAGGGTTCCCAAGCTTAGCTTTTTGTTCAAGGAAGCTTCCAACTTTTTCAGAATCCATTCCCGGTCCTCTCATTTGGTATTGCTGGCCAAAGATGTCTTGTCAGAGACGATCACCTGCTTTCCTGAGCCTTGCCCATCTCCCCAAGTAAGAACGCATAATCAAACGCAATCTCCCGTAGGTAGTCATACCGCCCGCTCGCCCCGCCGTGTCCGGCTGTCATGTTGATATGCAGCAGGATCGGATGATCACCCGTGTTTAGCGTCCGCAGCTTCGCGACATACTTCGCGGGCTCCCAGTACATCACCTGCGAGTCATGCAGCGAAGTCTTGACCAGCATCGCCGGATAACTTGCCGCTCGCAGGTTGTCATACGGCGAGTAACTCAGCATCGTCTCAAAGGCCTCGCGCTCGTTCGGGTTTCCCCATTCTTCATACTCCGGCACAGTCAGCGGTAGCGACGCGTCCAGCATGGTATTCATCACGTCGACGAACGGGACCTGCGAGACCACCGCGCGAAACAGATCAGGCCGCAGATTGACCACCGCGCCCATCAACAATCCACCTGCCGAGCCGCCCTGGATCGCGACCCGGCCCGGTGCGCCGTAGCCCGCGGCCAACAGGTGTTCGGTCACGGCGATAAAATCCGTGAACGTGTTCATCTTGTGCTGCAAACGTCCGGCATCGTGCCAGGGTTTGCCTAGGTCGCCGCCCCCGCGAATATGCGCGTAAGCCAGCACGAAGCCGCGATCAAGGAGGCTCAGCCGGTTGGAGCCAAAGCCCAGCGGCAACGAGTAGCCGTATGAGCCGTAACCATAGACGTGCAAGGGCGCGTGCCTGAAAGTACCGTCAGCTCCGCGCCCGTCGCGCCGGTAGACCAGCGACACCGGCACCCGCACACCGTCCGGCGCGACCGCCTCGATCCGCTCAGACGCATACAAGGCGCGATCGAAGCCGCCCGGCACCTCCTGCGTTTTCTTCAACTCGCTTTCACCGGTGCGGATGTCGTAGTCGAAGACCGAGGCAGGCGTGACCAGCGACGTGTAGCTGTAGCGGAGCAGTTCCGTTGAGAACTCGCGATTGCCGCTCAGGTGCACGCTGTAGGCCGGCTCGGGAAACGCGATCTCGGCCTCCCGTGCGATCTCCGGCCCTGCCCCGGCGAAGTGCAGCACCCGCAGGTGCTCCAGCCCGCCGCGCCGCTCCGATGCGACGGCGAAACCTGAAAACAGCGACACGTCCTCTAGCATCACGTCCTCGCGATGCGGAATCAACTCGGTCCATTGCCCAGGCGCGTCTACAGGCGCGGTCACGAGCCGGAAGTTGCGGCCGCGGTCATTGACCCGAATGTAGAGCTGCCCGTGGCGATGGTCGGGGTAGTACTCGATGCCGTCGCGGCGTGGCGCTATCAGCGTCAGCTCCGACGTGGGTGCGTCCGCCCGCAGCAGGCGTGCCTCGCTGGTTGTATGGCTTCCGCTTTCGACGACAATGAAAATCCCATCGCGCGTGCGGCCGGCACCCAGATTGAAACGCTCGTCCTCTTCTTCCAGCAGGAGCACATCATCGCTCACGGGCGCGCCCGTGACGTGGCGGTACAAACGAAACTGCCGCTTTTGCTCCTCGTCTTCGACCGTGTAGAACAGCGTCCGGTTGTCGGCCGCCCACACGATCGATCCGACCCGCTCGACTGTTTCGGGCAGCAACTCACCGCTACGCAGGTCTTTGATGTGCAGTGTGTACTGCCGAAAGCCGGTCGTATCGGTTGAGTACGCCAGCAGCCGGCCGTCGTCCGACACGTCCATGCCGCCAATCGCCATAAAGCTCTGCCCGGCGGCCAGCGCTTCCACGTCGAGGATCACCTCCTCGGGCGAGCTTTCAAACGTCTCGCGCGAGCCGGCCTTTCGGCAGTACACGGGGTACTGCGAGCCCTCGGTGGTCCGCGCGTAGTACCAGTACGCGCCGTCCTGAGCGGGCACGCTCACGTCGGTTTGTTTGATATGCGACAGCAGTTCTTGATAGAGCGTCTCCTGGAGCGGCTTCAAAGGCTCCATCACCGCATCTGTGTACGCGTTTTCAGCATGGAGGTAGCCAAGTACCTCCTCGCTCTCCTTGTTTCGCAGCCAGGCGTAATTGTCGGACAGGGTGAGCCCATGCAGGGTCGTGTTTTGGGGGTCCTGGCGCGCCATAGGCGGAGCGGCTACGGGGATGCTCATGGCACCAAGGATACTGCCAACGCGCTTCAAGGATGCGAACGCGCCACTTGACTGCGCGCAACCCGCATCGCGGGCCAGGCAACGCGAAGGCGTTTTTCAGCGCCTTAGTCTATGTATGGTCGCGGCATGGCCGAGACATCAGAAGGAGCAAGAACAATGAAAAGTCAAATGTGTACAGGACTGGCAGCAGCAGCCGTCGCGCTGACACTTGGGTTCGGCAACGCAGCTTGGGCGCAAACAAGCACGGGCAGCGGCACAAGCTCTATGTCGAGCGCGGGCACCAGCAGCAGCACCCAGGCTTCCACGATGGACAAGATGTTCCTGAAGAAGGCGACGCAGGGCAGCAATTTCGAGATTAAAACAGCGCAGCTCGCTTTGCAGAAGAGCAACAACGACCAGGTAAAGCAGTTCGCGCAAATGATGATCGAGGATCACACAAAGCTGAACGACCAGATGAAGCCGGTGGCCGCGGAAGCCGGGGTAGAGCCGCCGACGGGTATCTCGGCGAAGGAACAGATGGTCTACGACAAGCTGAGTGCGCTGAACGGCACAGCTTTCGACAAGGCGTACGCCCAAACGATGGTGACCGATCACAAGCAAGACTCCAAGGAGTTTAAGACCGAGGCGACGAGCGGGCAGTTGGCGTCGGAAAAGAGCGCCGCCAGTGCAGGCTTGCAGGTGGTTGACATGCATCTGCAAAAGGCGGAACAGCTCCAGAAATCAATGCAAGCTTCGTAGTTTGAAAATCGCACCGGTAGGACCTGAAAAAACGCCCGCCTTCTGCGCGGGCGTTTTCGCGTTCCTGCAATTTCCGCGTTCCGTACAATAGGGCCTGCATGCATCGTTTCAGGCTCACTCTTGTTGTAGCGCTGCTGCTGCCGGCGTTTTTCGGGTTAAAAGCGCAGGCGGTCAAGGACCTGCCCCGGCCCACGGATTACGTCAGCGACGATGGGCACGTACTGTCAGCAGAAACAACGGCACATATCGATGCGATCTGCGGCGCGCTGGAGCGGCAGGCGAACGCCCAGATGGCCGTAGTGACCGTGCGAAATACTGCGGACGAGCCCATTGCTGACTACGCGGTGCAACTTGAGGATGCATGGAAGGTTGGGGCGAAGGGGACGGATCGCGGCGTGATCCTCCTTGTCTCCACCGGCGACCGCAAGTGGTTCATCTCGACCGGCTATGGCCTTGAGGGTGTAATTACCGATGAGAAAGCCGGGATCATCGGCCGGCAGATGCAGCAGTACTTGCGCGTCAGCGAGAATGATGAAGGCTTGACGCTGGGAGCCGAGCAATTGGCCGGCCTCATCGCGCAGGACGCTGGGGTACAGCTGCAGGTGCGCCCCGCCCAGCTTGCTCCAATTGACCGGGGCGCGCGTGTGGGACCAAGGGAAACAGCCGTTCTTATCGCCGTGCTGCTGTTGTTGTTTGCCGTCGCGGCCCGTACCGGTATGTTGCCGTTCCTGCTGGGCATGTTTCTTGGAGGCGGGTTCGGTGGTGGCGGCAGAGGGGGCGGAGGTCGCAACGATGACGACGGCGATGGCTTCGGCGGGTTCGGCGGCGGCAGCACCGGCGGCGGCGGCGCGGGCGGCAGTTTCTAACCGGGATTTGTAAACGGGAAACAGGAGTAAGGGAATGAAGCGTGGAACATTTGTCGGACTCGGCGTGCTTGCGGTCATCGTGATCGCATTCTTCAGCTATATCGGCAGCAAAAACACGATGGTGGCCAAACACAACGAGGTGCAGGCGCAGTTTGCACAGATCGACACGCAGCTGCAACGGCGCGCCGACCTGATCCCCAACCTGGTAAACACGGTCAAGGGCTACGCCAAGCATGAGGAAACGGTGTTTGGCGATATTGCCAATGCTCGCGCCGGTTTGCTGAATGCGCAGGATCCGCAAAGCAAGATTGCGGCCAACAACCGGCTCGACGGCGCGATCGGCCGACTGCTGGCGCTGAGCGAGGCTTATCCTGACCTGAAGGCCAATCAGAACTTTCTGACGCTGCAGGACCAGCTGGAAGGAACGGAAAACCGCATCGCGGTGGAGCGCCGGCGATACAACCTGGCTGTGCAGGACTACAACAACACAGTTGAAACATTTCCCGGCAGTTTGTGGGCCGGCATAGCCGGTTTTCATCCGGACAATGCATACTTCCAGGCGAACGAAGGCGCAAAGAACGCGCCCAGCGTGAGCTTCTGAAGACTCAGGAGGCCTCCTGCATGGCGATGCGCTCCGCCAGCAGGAGGTCCTGCTTGATGAACTCGTACAGAACCCGCTTGGTGTCGCCCTCGGCACGCAACACGGCTGAAGGGTGAATGGTCGCTACCACACGCGGGGCGTAGGGCGACTCCACCACCTTGCCGCGATCTTTCATCAACGCGAACTTCGCCCCCAGCAGCGATTTGGCGGCGGAAGCACCGAGACACACGACCACCTTCGGCTGCACGGCGTCGAGCTCCGCCAGCAGCCAGGGCCGGCAGGCTGTGATCTCGCGCAGATTAGGCGAGGCATGGATGCGCCGCTTGCCCCGTTCTTCGAATTTGAAGTGCTTGACCGCGTTGGTTACGTACATCTCGGCCCGGCGGAGCCCAAGTTCCTCGATGGCCTGGTCAAGCACCTTACCGGCGGGGCCCACGAAAGGCTTGCCGGCCAGGTCCTCGGCGTCCCCCGGCTGCTCGCCTACCAGCATCAGGGCCGCGTGCGCCAGGCCCGCGCCGAACACGGCCTGTGTCGCCGGCTTGTAGAGTTCGCAGCCTTCGCAGCGGGGCAGGGCTTCGCTCAGAACAGGCAGGGTATGCGTTTGGGGCACATAGGTGTTGGCCAGTAAGTTGCTCTGTTGTTCCATCATGGTTCCCACGCGGCGGTCCGCGTCGCTGAGTAG
>CAXTWU010000153.1:0-5557 GCA_964248025.1 uncultured Acidobacteriaceae bacterium
GTGTCCATGTAGGCGGGAAACCTGCGGTTCAGGAAATCGACGATGATGCGGCCCGTGGGTGTGGGCTTGATGTCGCCGGGCCCAACGGGAGTGGTGGGATTGAGCGTGATCACGTGCTGGCCCGCGCGGGCCGCCTCGAGCGCGACCTGCTCGGCCAGGTACTTGGAGCGCTTGTAGTGGCCCATCATCGCGTGGAGCGAGACGGGCGTGGTCTCATCGACGATGGTGCCGTCTCGATCGAAACCCATGGTGGCGACGCTGGAAGTGTAGACCGCGCGGGCGACACCCTCCTCGCGCGCAAGCCGCAGCAGGGCTCGCGTGCCTTCCACGTTGGCCGCGTACATCTGCGCCGGATCGCGTACCCACAAGCGGTAGTCGGCGGCGACGTGCATCAGGGCATCGCAGCCGCGCATGGCTGTTCGCAGCGATCCATGGTCGCGCAGGTCGCCGGTGATGGGCTCAAACGCAGGCAGTTGTTCGAGATTGCGGAGGTCGCTTGTGGGGCGGATCAAAACGCGCAGATCAGCCCCGGCCGCGGACAAGGCATGAGCCACATGCCCCCCCACAAACCCTGTCGCTCCTGTGAGAAATACTTTCATCGGCCTGTGCTTGATTGTACGGGCGGCCGTGCATCTATACGGGAGCGAAGGAGACGCACACACTTATGGACAAGCTGGCGATCTGGGCCTATCTGGAAGCAAAACCCGGGAAAGAGCAGGAACTGGAAGAGTTTCTGAAGTCGGCGCTGCCGCTGGCGCAGGCGGAAACCGGCACCACCACCTGGTACGCGCTCAAGATCGGGCCATCGAAGTACGGCATCTTCGACACGTTCGCCGATGCCGAGGCGCGGGATGCGCACCTGTCGGGCGAGATCGCGAAAGCGCTGTTCGCGAAGGCGGACGAGCTGCTGGCGAGCCCGCCCGACATCGACAAGCCGGAGATCCTGGCGGCGAAAGCTCCGGGCGCGTGAGGCAGGCTTAGTCGAGTGCTTCGGGCTCCATCGCGATGCCGGTCTCGCCCGCCGCTTTTTTGTCGTTGTACTTTTTCACCCAGGCTTCGAAGCTCTTGCCGGCAGCGGTGTCGCGTCCGCTGAAGGTGAGCCCGGCGATCTCGCTGTATCGGATCGAAAGCTTGGTACGCTCCATCGCCGGGATGACGCGCACGACTGAGTCCGCGAGCGACATGCCCGTGCGACGATCGAAGACGTAGCCATTGATGACGCGGCCATCGTGCAGAGTCAGCGTCACGTCGCCGCGATAGTCGAAGGCTTTTTCAAACGCGACTCGTTTCTCCTCGTCGGTCGCAAGCGAGGGTACCGTGCCTTGCAGGTCTTCACGCTCGCGTCCCGCGGCTACCTCGGACAGGTCGGGCTGTGCAGTGCGTTCGGTCGATTGCATCAGACGGTAGTCTCCTGCCCGGCATGCACCTCGTGCATCTTTTGAGGTGCCGCGATCTGCACCAGCGGCGCATGCGCCGGCCGAGCGGGCTGGTTCAGCAGTTCGAGCGCGCCGCGGTCTTCGTACTTGTCAAACAGCGTGGCGATGGCCGTATCGAGCAATCCGCGCCACGAGGCAAACGTGTAGTACGCGCCCGAGGCCTCGTAGCCCGAATGCACCATGCAGTTGGCGCACTTGGGATTGCCGCTTTCCGTGCCGTAGCTGGACCAGTCGGTGGTCTCGATCAGCTCCTGAAAGGTGTCGGCGTAGCCGTCCTGCAACAGGTAGCAGGGTTTTTGCCAGCCAAAGACCGAGTAGGCCGGCATGCCCCACGGGGTGCAGGTAAACTCGCGCTTGCCCATCAGGAACTCCATGTACATGGGCGAGGCGTTGAACTTCCAGGTCTGCTTGCGGTTGGACAGGATGGCGCGAAACAGGCGGCGCGAGCGGGCGCGACCGAGAAAGTGCTTCTGGTCGGGCGCTTTCTCGTAGGTGTAGCCGGGCGCGACCATCATGCCTTCCACGCCGAGCGCCATCAGTTCGTCAAAGAACGCCCGCACCGAGTTTGGGTCGGCCCCGTCGAACAGCGTGGTGTTCGTGGTGACGCGGAAGCCTGCCGCCACTGCCGCCTTGATGCCTCCGACCGCGATATCGTAGCCGCCCTCGCGGCAGACGGAAAAGTCGTGGTGCTCGCGCTGACCATCGAGGTGCACCGAAAAGCTGAGGTACTTCGAAGGCGTGAAGAGATGCAGCTTTTCTTTGAGCAGCAGGGCGTTGGTGCACATGTAAACGTACTTCTTACGCGCGACTAGCCCCGCGACAATCTCTGCGATCTGCGGGTGCAACAGCGGCTCGCCGCCGGGGATCGACACCATGGGCGTGCCGGCTTCCTCGACCGCGCGGAAGCACTCCTCGGGCGAAAGCTCCTGCTTGAGGATGTGCGCCGGGTACTGGATCTTGCCGCAGCCGGCGCAGGCCAGGTTGCAGCGGAACAGCGGCTCAAGCATCGTGACGAGCGGAAAGCGCTGACGGCCGCTGAGCTTCTGCCTAAGGATGTAGGTGGCCACGGTCCAGGCCTGGGATACGGGTACTGCCATGTTTGCGGTCCTCGTTTAGTGCTGCTGTATCTGTTGACTGCTCCGTGCCTGCTCCAGCTCGCGCGGCAGTTCCTCGTTGCGGCGAGTCAGGTCTCAAATCCTTACTGCGTCGTAGACCCTTTTAAGCTGATCTACTATCCGCCGATCCGCTCTGCCGTGCGTGCTTCGGCTTGAGTCATCTCGTCGCGAAGAAGTGTGTGTTGCTGGTCTCGATCATCCTGCGCCGTTCAGCGTTGCCGGCCCTTACCTCACCCCTTGAAGTCTCCTAACCCTTGAACAACTGCCTTCAGGTCCGGCACCCACATCCTGCAATGCTTCTCGCTGATCGCCCCCCATCGACATCGTTGCCGGTCTCCTAGTCTTCGCTCCGCTCCATCGCCTTCTTATACGTGGTCAACGCCAGCAGCGGAAAATAGTCGCGATACTGATGATAAGCAAGATAGAACACCCGCGGAAAGCCGGTGCCCGTATAAATGGCCTGCCGCTTCGCGCCCTCGCCGGTGGACTCGTCCCAGCCGCCGGCATCGTTCTGGTGCTCGAGCAGCCAGCGCACGCCTTTGCCGACGGAATCAGAGCGCTTGTCGCCCGCGGAAAGCAGCCCCAGGATCGCCCAGGCGGTCTGCGACGGGGTGGAGGTGCCGATGCCGCGCAGGTCCGGCTCATCGTAGCTGTGGCAGCTTTCGCCCCAGCCGCCGTCTGCGTTCTGCACCATGCGGATCCACTCGGCAGCCTGCTGGATCTCCGGCTCATGGTTCCACATGCCCATCGACTCAAGCCCGCGCAGAACCAGGAACGTTCCGTAAAGATAGTTGACGCCCCAGCGCCCGAACCACGAGCCGTCCGACTCCTGCTCGCTCAGAATAAAGCGGATGGCGCGCTCGACGCGTTTGTCGGCCCGGGTGTAGCCGTAGATCGACAGGGTTTCGAGCACACGCCCGGTGATGTCGACGGTCGGCGGATCCAGCATCGCATTGTGGTCGGCAAACGGGATGTGCTGAAAGATCATCTTGTCGTTGTCTTTGTCGAACGACGCCCAGCCGCCGTTGCGGCACTGCATGGCAAAAATCCAGTCGAGCGCGCGCCGGCTCACATCGTACTGGTAGCGCTCCCGCGGGTTGTCGACCTTGTTGAGTGCGAGCAGCACCTGCGCTGTATCGTCCACGTCCGGGTACCACTCGTTGTTGAACTCGAAGTACCAGCCTCCCGGCTCGACGTTACGAACTTTTTCGGCCCAGTCGCCCTTGTGCCGCACCTCTTTTGACAGCATCCAGTCGGCGGCCTTGAGCAGGCGCGGATCGTTGCGGCCGACCCCGGCCTCGCCGAGCGCAAACATGGCCTGGGCCGTATCCCAAACGGGCGACATGCAGGGCTGCATGCGAAAGGTCGGCTTGGGGTAGTCGGGGGTGCCGTTCGGCTCATCGATGCCCAGCTTTTCAAACTCGTCGAGCGCCCGAATCATCTGCGGGTCGTCGAGCGAGTAGCCGAGCCAGCGCAGCGCGATCGTCGCGTTCAGCATGGCCGGGTAGATGGCGCCGAGACCGTCCGACATTTCCAGGCGCGCGAGCATCCACTTTTCGGCCTTTTTCAGAGCCATCTTGCGCAGCGGGCGGATGTGCACCCGCTCGGCCCAGTGGGTCAGCCGGTCGCAGGCCAGAAAGAAGTTGCGCCAGGATACGACCTTTTTGTCCCAGCGCAGATGGAGGTTCGCGTTTTCGCGTCCACCGGCAAACAGCTCTTCGATGCCCTGCTCGGGCGCGATCTTTTTGAACGGTTTTTTGGCATACGCGATCGAAAGCGGAACCAGGATGGCGCGAGACCAGGCGCTGATCTCGTACACGTTGAAGTAGAACCAGTTGGGAAACAGCACAATCTCGGGCGGCACCGCGGGCACCGCGTCGTAGTCGTACTGGCCCATGAAGCAGAGATAGATCTTGGTGAAGGTATTGCACTCGACCACGCCGCCGTGGGCCAGGATCCACTCGCGGGCCTTGACCAGGTGCGGCGTCTCGGCCGCCTGGCCCATCAGCTTGCAGGCGAAGTAGCACTTGACCGAAAGTGAAATATTGGACGGGCCGCCCGGGTAGATCGACCAGCCGCCGTCCTCGTTCTGGTAGCGCAGCATCTCGGTGAGAGCGCGCTGCAGGCGGGCTGGGTCGCCTGTGCCGAGCAGCATGTGGCCGAAGATATAGTCGGCCTCGAGCATGGGGTCCGCTTCCAGCTCGCCGCACCAGAAGCCATCCGGCTGCTGCTTCGAAAAAATGTTGTCGCAGGCATGCGTGATCGCGTCGCAGACGCGGCCGAGTGCCGCGTCGAGCCGCCCGAACTTGAGCTTCGAGCCCTGGTCGAGTTGTACCCGCTGGAGGTATGTGCTCATTCGGTCTTGTTGGATGGCCGCGGAGCGTGCCCGGATTCGTAAACCGCTCCTGTGCGCTAGGAAGGCGAGATACCGGCCTGCGCGGCAGCGGCCTGCGCGATCTCGGGCGGCAGCCCAAACCGTACGTTTTCCGGCATCACTTCCACCTCTTCCGCGCCCCCGTAGCCCCGGCTGCTCAGAAAATCGACCACGCCCTGCACCAGAACTTCCGGTGCTGAGGCCCCGGCCGTCACGGCCACGGTTTCGACGCCTTCGAGCCACTCCGGCAGGATGTCCTCTGCCTTGTCGATCAGGTAACTTTTGGTGCTCAGGTTTTGCGACACCTCGACCAAGCGGTTCGAGTTGGACGAGTTCGTGGAGCCTACAACCAGGACCAGGTCGGCCTGATGAGCAACATTTTTCACCGCGACCTGCCGGTTTTCTGTCGCATAGCAGATGTCCTGCGAGTGGGGGCCGGCAATGTTGGGAAACTTTTCCTTGAGCGCCTGGATGATGTCGCGTGCTTCATCGAGTGAAAGCGTGGTTTGCGTTAGGTAGGCGACCCGGTCCGGGTTCGGCACCTCGAGCGCCTGCACCTCTTCAACCGTCGAGACCACCTGGGTTACATCCGGCGCTTCGCCAAGTGTCCCTTCAATCTCGTCGTGGTCGCG
>CAXTWU010000154.1:0-5444 GCA_964248025.1 uncultured Acidobacteriaceae bacterium
TCCTCGCGGGCATCCAGATGCTCGCCATCGGACTGCTGGGCGAGCTCCAGGTCCGCCACTACCACCACTCCGGCCAGCGCTCCCCGTATGCCATCGACCGCCTGGTGCGCTTGCGTGCGCCCGAGGAACCGAGCCTTCTGCGCGAAAACTAGGTTCCCATGTTTCAGTTCCTGTGCTCACTTTGGTGGGTTAAAGGCGCAGGCAAATTAGGTGCTCGCTTAAAACTTCTCAAGGCCCCTGCATTCCTAAATGAGGTGCGCGTGACGATACCTTTAAACAATGTGACAAAGCTTTGGGTCGAATTCGAGGTCATGGAGCAGGAACATAGATTGGATGGGTCTGCTTATCCTCCCGGCATGATACAGTTTCCAGACCGTTGGAAAGGTCAGGGCTTTTTTCCTGGCGGTGATGGCTTGTGGCGAGATCAAGGTCGAATCTCCGAGTCCGCTAACACGAACCTTGCCCACGACGGAATGACTTCCCTTGGGAATGACTTCGGCACTCTTGCCAGCTACAAGAAATGACTGGGCAAGGGTTTTGAAGACGTCCCGGCTTGGCGACACATAAAGAAAAGAGCTACTGCCGCTCAGCTTCCAACCAGCGCACTATTTTTCACCAACACGATCATGGGGCTGCGTGAGGAAGGAACTGCTCTCGGTAGAAAGAGTTGGAAGACAATGCCGCAATTTGCTGAGTTCTGTGGCGAATTCCTTCGCTTTCAGCTTCAGGTCATTCAGCCTCCCTTGCTTGTCGTTATGGGACCCGATGGGCGCGAATCCTCCGGCGCATTTGGGAAAGCGAGCTTTGCCGGAAGAGTGCTTTACACAACCTATCCGTACGCCGATTCAACTTTTCCATCGACCGTTTGGCAGCGGATGCCGCCGCTTTGAAGAATGCCGGGAAAGGAGCGCAGAGTGGCTGCTAGCATATCTGCTGCTCTGTTTTATCTTGTTCATTTTGGATCAATGCTGACCGCTGTGCCGGACGCATTAACCTCGCGATCACAATGTTGTGAATCGTGTGCCTTGGTCGAATCTGGAATGAGGGAGTGCTAACATCCCTCGCTTTGTTGTTATGTCTGAGAGCCTGTGGTCTGTGAAACGAGTATGAAGGACGCGATCTTTGTTTGTGAGTTTCTCATCAAGTCCCGCGCAGTCAGCCAATGATAGATGAACGGCTAATGCATCTATGTGCCTGTTCTCCGGGCACTGGAGCGACCGCAAGGATTGCACAATCGCAACTCTCTTTTCCGCATCCAAGCCACCGTATGCCTCTCACCGCCTTCGCTTCCCTCGTGCTCGGCCTCGGTTTGATCAACGGACTCCGTACCTTGGTTCCCGTCACGGCCCTGTGCTGGGGCGCGCACCTTCACTGGGTCTCCTTCTCCCAGACCCCTTTTGCCTTTCTCGCCAACCCCATCTCTCTGGGTGTTTTTTCGGCGATGGCTGTTGGCGAGCTCATCGGTGACAAGATTCCCAATGTCCCGGCCCGCACGGAAGCCTTTCCATTGGCGGCCCGCATCGGTTTCGGCGCGGCCTGCGGAACGGCCCTGGCCTCGCTGGCCGGTTCGTCACTCCCGCTGGGCGCGGTGCTCGGCGGCCTTGGCGCCCTGGCCGGGGCATTTACCGGCTTCGGCCTGCGCCGCGCTCTAACCAAAGGTGCCGGCCTGCCAGACCCCCCCGTCGCGCTCACCGAAGACGCCCTCGCGCTTGCCGGCGCTTTCTTTATCGTCTCCCGTTTCTAGCGCCGCTTGCAACCGCTCCAACAGACAGGAAAGGACGCCGTCTTGCCCGACGACACACCACGCGAAACTACCACGCCTGAACCGGTTGACGCGCTGATCCTCGGCTCCGGTCAGGCCGGCAATCCGCTTGCTTCCGCCCTCGCCGCCAAAGGCAGGCGCGTCGTCCTTGTTGAAAGCAGGCTTGTCGGCGGCACCTGCGTCAACTCCGGCTGCACCCCGACCAAGACCATGATCGCCGGCGCCCGCGTGGCCGAGTTGGCCCGCCATGCCGCTAGGTTCGGCGTCCACACCGGCCCGGTTTCCGTCCGCATGGGCGAGGTGCGCCACCGCAAGCGTGAGGTCGTTGATGTGTGGCGCGCCGGCAGCGAAAAGCGTCTGGCTTCCGACAGCCACATTGAGCTCGTCCACGGCACCGCTCGCTTTGCCGGCACCCGCATCGTTGAGGTTGCGCTGAACGGCAGCAACGAAACCCGCACCCTCACCGCCCCGCACATCTTTATCAACACCGGCCTTCACTCCATGATCCCGCCCGGCCTCGGTCTCGAGCACGTTCCCTTTCTCACCAACGAAACTGTGATGGAGCTCGATAAAGTGCCCCGGCACCTTATCATCCTGGGCGGCGGCTACATCGCGGTCGAGTTCGCCCAAATGTTCCGCCGCTTCGGCGCGCAGGTTACCATCGTCAACCGCGACTCCCAGCTGCTGCCCCGCGAAGATCCCGATGTCGCCGGATGCCTGGCGCAGATTTTCGAAGAGGACGGCATCACCCTTCTGCACAACGCCCAGGCCCTTGCTGCCGGCGCCACGCCCGAAGGCATCTCCCTCGTCGTCCGCACGGAGGGCGAGTCCGAACAAACATTGCGTGGCTCGCACCTGCTGATCGCTGCCGGCCGCGCACCCAACACGGAGGCGCTCAACCTCCCAGCGACAGGTCTCCAGCCAGACGAGCACGGCTTTATTCCCGTCGACGACCGGCTCGAAACGCCCGTGCCCGGCATCTATGCCCTCGGCGACGTCAAGGGCGGCCCCGCTTTTACCCACATCTCCTACGACGACTACCGCATCGTCGCCGCCAACCTGCTAGAAGGCGGTCACCGCACCACCGCCGGCCGCCCAGTGCCCTATACCATCTTTACCGACCCAGAGCTTGGCCGCATCGGCTTGTCCGAGGCGGAAGCCCGTGCCCAGGGCCGCACCGTCCGGGTCGCCAGGATGCCCGCCAGCTCCGTCGCCCGCGCTTATGAAACCGGCGACGACCGGGGACTCATGAAGATCGTGGTCGACGCGGACACCGAGCAGATCCTCGGCGCCGCCATCCTGCTTGCCGAAGGCGGCGAGGTGGCGGCCATCGTGCAGACCGCCATGATGGCCCGGCTTCCGTACACCGCCCTGCGTGACGCTGTTTGGGCCCATCCCACCTGGGCCGAGTCGCTCAACAACATCTTTTTCCAATGGCAGGACTAGCCTTGGCGCTCGCCCTGTGCCGGGCCATCCGGGCTGACAACTTCCCCGATCTCCCCGTCATCTCCCCTTTCTGACATCAGACATTCGCCCGAGGAAGTCCCATGCCAGTCCAGAAGAAAGCGCTTTCCAAACCGGACAACGGACGGAAGCGTGTCGCTATCGAGCACGTGGTGCCCGAGATTGACGCCGGGCGATTTCCCGCCAAGCGAGTCGAGGGCGAGCAGGTCGTCGTCGAGGCCGATGTCTTCGGCGACGGACACGATCACGTGGAAGCGCGCCTTCTTGTGCTCGCTCCCGGCGAGAGATCCTGGACCGTGATCCCGATGCAGCCGCTCGGCAACGATCGCTGGCAAGCTGTCTTCGGAACCGCTGTGCCCGGTCTCTACCGCTACACGCTCGCCGGCAGCATCGACCACTTCGACACCTGGCGCGACGGTCTCCAGAAGAAGTTCTCCGCCGGCCAGAACATCGGCCTTGAGCTCCGCACCGGCAGCCTCCTGCTGGCCGGCATTGCCGCTCGAGCCCGCGGCAAAGACAGCAAGACCCTTGGCTCCGCCGCCGAACTGCTGCGCAGAAACGGCGACACGCTTTCCGCGCTGGAGGAAAATAGCGAAGGGGAAGCGCAACGCGCCGCCCTTACCGCTCCGGCCCTCGCCCCGGACCTCCACGCGCTCGCCTCCCGCTACCCCGACGAGACACTTGAAACCCGCTATGAGCGTACCCTCGAGGTTGCCGTCGATCGCGCGCGCGCCCGGTTCTCCACCTGGTACGAGCTGTTTCCGCGCTCGCAGGGCCCTGACGCCGCCAGCCACGGCACCTTCCGCGATGTAGAAACGAAACTGCCCTACCTTCAGGCCCTCGGCTTCGATGTGCTTTACCTCCCGCCCATCCACCCCATCGGCCGTAGCTTCCGTAAAGGCAAGAACAATGCGACCGTCGCGGGTCCCGGTGATGTTGGCTCCCCCTGGGCCATCGGTGCGGCCGAAGGCGGTCACCAAGCCATCCTTCCGGAGCTCGGCACTCTCGACGACTTTGAGCACCTCCGCGCCGCCGCCGCCACCCACGGCATGGAGCTCGCCCTCGATATCGCCTTTCAGTGCGCGCCCGATCACCCCTGGGTTACCGCGCACCCCGGCTGGTTCAAGCACCGCGCTGACGGCTCCATCCAGTACGCCGAGAACCCGCCGAAGAAGTACCAGGACATCTACCCGATTGACTTTGAGTCCGCCGACTGGCCCGCGCTCTGGGACGCGCTTGCCGGCGTCTTTCTCTTCTGGGCCGAGCGCGGCGTTCGCATCTTCCGCGTCGACAACCCTCACACCAAGGCTTTTCCTTTCTGGGAGTGGGCCATCGCCGAAACCAAGCGCCAATACCCCGATGCACTCTTCCTGGCCGAAGCCTTTACCCGTCCGCGCGTCATGGAACACCTGGCCAAGCTCGGCTTTTCGCAAAGCTACACCTACTTTTGTTGGCGCACGACCCGGCCGGAGCTCGAGCAGTACCTGACGGAGCTCACCCAAACCGAGCAGTGGCAGTACTTTCGCCCCAACTTCTGGCCCAACACCCCCGACATCAACCCACTGAACCTCCAGTCCGGCGGTGAAGCCGCATTTACGCTGCGCCTGCTGCTCGCAGCCGCCACCAACCCCTCCTACGGCATCTATGGTGGCGTGTATGAAAACCTGGTAGACGCACCATTCCGGCAGGGCGGGGAAGAGTACCTCGACTCCGAAAAGTACGAGATCAAGCACTGGCCGCTATCGCTTGAGAATCCTGTGGCCCAACTGCTGGCAACGGTGAACCGCGCCCGTCGCGAACACCCCGCCCTTCAAACCCTTGATGCGTCCTTCCGATTCCACACCACCGACAACCCGCAGCTCATTGCCTGGAGCAAACGCTCCGCCGACGGCTCCGACGTCGTTCTGACCGTCGTAAATCTGAACCCCTTCGCCCGCGAGGCCGGCTGGCTGTATCTCGACACCGCCAAACTCGGCCTTACCGACGAATCGGTCTACACTGTCGAAGACCTGCTTTCCGGTGCTACCTACACCTGGCAGGGCCCCAGCAATTTTGTCGCGCTCGACCCATCCGTCCAGCCCGGCCATTTATTCGTCGTCAACGGAACCGAACCCCCCAGGAGGTAGCAGTGAAGCGGCAGGGAAGTGCGTCCGACCCACTCTGGTACAAGGACGCCATCATCTACGAGCTCCACGTGCGCGCCTTTGCCGACTCCAAC
>CAXTWU010000155.1:0-5439 GCA_964248025.1 uncultured Acidobacteriaceae bacterium
AGCCGCTTGCAGCGCAGGCGCTTTGCGCTCCGCGAAAGTGACCGGTGCCAGCGCGCTCAGCACCTCTCCAAGCGGCGCATCGCGCAGGCCGCGCCAGTCGCCCAACGCGGCCCCATAGCGCAGCTCCAACGCGGCCAGCACGGCGAGCGAAACCTCGGTGCGAGTGCGGGCCGAGATCAAAACATAGACCAGCTCTTTCAAAGGATCCCAAAAGGCTCGGGGGGCGGGCGGCCCGTCGCGCGCCAGCAGACGCGCCTCGATCGACGCGAGCTTTGCCTCGCCCGCCAGGCGCTCCGCCTCGGCGGCTGCCTGTTCTTCCTCGGAGAAAAGCGAAAGCGTCACACAGGCTAGGACGCAGGGCGCAAGCAGCGAGATTGCTGCCGCGCCCGTACCCCTTAGCTGTTCAGCTTGACGTGGCCCGCCGGTACCGTAAAGGTTTTGAGCGGAACCAGCGCCGCTGTCGGTTCGCGAATCGTGGTCACGGCTTTGAACTCGCAGGTGAGCTGCGCGGGCGTCAGTGTCAGCACCGCATAGCCGTGGGTCGAGGAGTCCCAGTAGTGGATGTGCGGGTTGAGCCCACGCACCAGCGGATCCAGCAGGTTGGGCGGTACGCCAAAGCCCTTGGCTGGAAGCGGAGCGCTTGAAAGCCCCGCAGCCGACTGGATCTCCTCGGCCAGGTTGGCAGAGCTCAGCGAGCCCACCATGAGCTCAATGCCGACGGGCGAGGCGAAGATGTTGTCGAAGTTGGGCTTGAGATATCCGGCCAGAAAAGTATGGAGGTCGCCCGTGAGCGCGACAAAGTTTTTCACTCCCGCGTTGCCGATGGTACCCAACAGCTGCTTGCGCTCTTCCCCGTAGCCGTCCCATTGGTCCAGCGACACGTACACGGCCGTGGCTTTCAGCTGCATCAGCATCACCTCGTTGGCCCACAGCTTCCAGGTGGCCCGCGACCCGAGCACCTGTTCGGTGAACCATTGCCGCTGCGCCGCGCCCAGCATGGAGCGCGACGAATCGAGAATGGCAGGGCAGCCCACGGTAAAGTAGCGCTCGCCGTACTGCCCCGAGCCACACGGCGGTCCGTCGCGGTACAGCCGCTCATCGGTCACGATCAGATCCGCCAGCTGGCCCAGCTGGAACTTGCGGTAGACCTGGATGGAGCGATCAAACGGAGCGGCGGGGTCGAAGGCCACGTCGGCGAGGCCGTACTCGCTCCAGGCCTGGCTGGCGGCCTGCCGCAGGGCGGGTTGCGGCGTCGCGGCGGTTGTGGGCGGGGTGTTGTTGTCCGGGTGAAAGTCGGCGTGGCAGTCGTTTGCGAACTCGTGGTCGTCCCACAGCTGGATATAGGCGAAACGCTCGTGCACGGCCTGCTGATTCGGGTCGCTCTTGTACACCTTGTACAGGTGGCGATAGTCGTCCACGTTGAGCGGCACGGTGCTGCTGCCGCTCGGAAACGGCGGCACCGTGCGCGCCGGGTTGTTCTGAAAACTGCTGGAGCTGATCGTTTCGTAGATGTAGTCGCCCAGGTGCAGGACCCAGTCGACGGGCTCGTTGGCCACATGGGCCAGCGCGGTGTAGAAGCCGTTGCCGTAGTCCTGGCAGACCAGAAACGCGAGCTTCAGCGAGGGGAGCTCGGCGTCGGGGGCGGGCAGTGTTTTGAACTGGCCCAGCCGGCTCGCTACCCCGTTGTAAATGAAACGGTAGAAGTAGCCGGTGTAAGGCTGAAGCGCGGGCACGCTGAGGGGCAGCTTGACCGTGTTGTCCTTTGCGGGGTCAAGCGTCCCCAGGCCCGACGCGAGCACGGTTTGAAACTGGGCGTCGGCGGCGATCTGCCAGGCAACAAGCGCGGGATAAGTGCCGCCCTGCCGCGCGGGGTCCACGCGCGTCCACAGCACGATGCCGCTGGGCTGGGGGTCGCCGGACGCGATACTCTGGGGGTATATCGCAGCCTGCATGGCCAGGGTGCGCCCGGCATCCACCGTGAACAAGGCCGCGAGGTCTTCGGGAAGGAGTCCGGCGGCCTCGGCCGATGCGACGAGCGGGACCTGATTGGGGTAGACGTGGGTGGAAGGATCGGCTTGCGCCGCAAGGGTGCGAGCCCCGGCGGCCCAGGCAAGCGAGCCTCCTGCGGCTAGTGTCTTCATGAATCTGCGTCGGTCGTAAGTGGAAAGGGCGCTGTGCATGACAAACCTCAGAGGGGGCTGGAGTCTGGTCGGGCCGGTTCAGTTTGCTCCGGCGATTGCTGGACGGGTGTGAACATGCCGTGAAAACCTTTGTGCCTTTCGCAAACCCGGCGCCCAGGTCAAAGCGCCGGCAGGACTTCCTGGCGCAGCAGCGTCCGCGGCGGAGCCTATGGGCGGACGGCAGACGGCAAATCAAAGCGTACGCGGGCCGGCGGGTAGACTGGTAAGGCCTCGAATGACGACCCTTTGCCACCACTGCCGCAATGCCGTGCCCCAGGCGGCCGCCTTTTGCCCGGACTGCGGCGCCCCGCAGCTGCGGGTGGGCCAGCCGGATGCGCCGGATGCGCCGGAAACATCGGCCGGAGGCGACGCGACCGTCCCCAGGCACCCCGGCGAGATTGCCTGGCCGGCCGCGGTGCAGTCCGCGGCCCTTTATGCCATCCCGTCGGGGCTGCTGCTGGCCGTTTTGCCCCTGCCTATTCTCGATATGTTGTGGGTGGTTCTGGGTTCTGTCTGGACCCTGCGTCGTTACCGCCGCCGCGCGCCGCGCGCCCCCGTGCTTACGCCCATGCTGGGCGGTCGCATCGGGCTGGTTCTGGGCTTGTTTGCTGCCATTCTCAGCACGGGCATACGCGGGGTAAGCCTGCTGCTGGAGCGGTTTGCCCTGCAGCGCGGCACAGCCATGGACGCGGACGTGCAAAAGGCCATGCTGGACGGGCTGGGGCGTGCACGAGGCTTCTACTCGCCCGACAGCGCGGCCCAGCTGACGGCATTTGCGCAGTTTCTGCTGACACCCGAGGGCCGCGGGCTTGAACTAGCCCTGGATGCCGCCACTTCGGCAGTGGGAGTGCTGTTTTTCGCCTGGCTGGGCGGGCGCTTTGCTGTTCGTTACAGCGGGCTGCGCAGGGGCGCGCGCTAGCGGCGTATCGTGCCTTGCGAGCGGCGGCCGAGCGGTCTCAGGAAACAAGCCTTCCGGGGCGCTATGCTGGAGGCAGCCCTATGAACGAAACTTCCAAGCCAACCTCCAGCCATGTCTCCAGGCTTCGCGAAAAAGGGCGCATCCTGTCGCCCTCTGAAATTGAGCGCACGCTGGTACGCCTGGCCCACCAGATCATTGAAAAGAATCACGGCGTCGCGCAGCTGGGGCTGGTCGGCATCAAGCGGCGCGGCGTCCCGCTGGCGCAGCGCTTGGCGGCACTGCTTGAAGGCATTGAAAAGCAACCGGTCGACGTGGGTGCGCTCGACATCGAGTTCTACCGCGACGACCTGTCCACTCACGATGTGCGCCCGGTGGTACACCCCGGCGAAATCGGTTTCAACATCACGGGTCGCGACATCGTGCTGGTCGATGACGTGCTCTACACCGGCCGAACCACCCGCGCCGCACTGGATGCGTTGTTTGCGCACGGCCGCCCCAACCGCGTACAGCTCCTGGTGTTGATCGACCGCGGCCATCGCGAACTGCCGGTCGAGGCCACCTTTACCGGCCGCGTCGTGCAAACCTCTCGGCAGGAAATCATCGAGGTCAGGCTGCGGGAGATCGACGGGGAAGAGCAGGTACTGATTGCCGAGCGCATGGCCGCCGGCACCGCTGAGGGCCTTTAGGGTGCCGGTCGCCGGCTCACTGCTGAGTGTGGAGGACCTTTCACTCGATGACATAAGCGGACTGCTGGCGCTGGCGGCGGAGCTGGAGTCTGAAGACCCGATCCAAAGGGCGCGCCGGCTCGCCAAGCGGCGTGTAGCGCTCCTGTTCTACGAGTCAAGCACACGGACGCGCACCTCGTTCGAGTTGGCCGCCAAAGCTCTCGGCGCGGACACGACCTTGGTGAGCTCGAAATCGTCGAGCATTGAAAAGGGCGAATCGCTCAAGGACACGGGGCTGACCCTCCGCGCGCTCGGGGCGGAAGCGATCATTCTGCGCAACGCCTTTTCCGGCACGCCTCACCTGCTGGAGCGGGTGACCGGGCTGCCGGTTCTGAACGCCGGCGACGGCATGCACCAGCATCCGTCGCAGGCCCTGCTCGACCTGCGAACCATCCTGCGTGTGCTGCGCGGCGGGGCGGCGACGGTCACGAGCGAAACGCTGGCCGGGGTTACGGTGACGATCTGCGGTGATATCCTGCACAGCCGGGTGGCGCGATCAAACGCGCTCCTGCTGCCCCGACTGGGCGCGCGGGTGCTGCTGTGCGGGCCCGGAGCCTTGCTGCCGGAGATCGCTGCGGAGCTCGGCCCGGGGCTCGAGATCGAGCGCGACCTGGACCGTGCGCTGGCGCAAAGCGACGCCATTATGATGCTGCGCATCCAGGCTGAACGGCTGGCCGGGCTTGACCTCGACCTCGCCGACTACCGCAGCCGTTACCAGTTGAGCGAGGAGCGGCTGGCCGGGCACCCGGCCATGTGGGTCATGCACCCGGGACCAATGATTCGCGGCCTCGAGATTGCCGATGGGGCTGCCGATAGTGCCCGATCGTTGATCGAGGAGCAGGTGCGGCACGGTGTGGCCATTCGCATGGCCCTGGTAGCGCGGGCGCTGGGAGCAGGGCGATGAACGCAACCCTGAAGAAAACTTCACTGCTCATCCATGGCGGGCAACTGGTGGATCCATCCACCGGGACCGACGCGCGCCGCGACCTGCTGCTGGTCGACGGACGGGTAGCGGCGGTGGGCGAGCCCGGCACGCTGCAAGCCGGCGAGCGCGAAACGCTGGATGCGACCGGCCTCCTCGTCGCGCCGGGACTGATCGACATCCATGTGCACCTGCGCGAACCCGGGCAGACCTGGAAGGAGACGATCGCAAGCGGGACCCGCGCCGCGGCCGCCGGCGGGTTTACCACCGTATGCGCCATGCCGAATACACTGCCGGTTATTGACACGCCGGAGTGGGTCCGGTGGCTGCAGGCCCCGGAGCGCGGCGCGGCGATTCGTGTGATCCCCATCGGCGCGGCCACGGTGGGCAGCCTGGGCGAACGGCTTACGGACTACCCCGGGCTGCGCGACGCGGGCGCGGCCGGCGTGACGGATGATGGCAAGCCGATCCTGGGTGACGCGATCATGCGGGAAGCGCTGATTGCCGCCGCGCGTGCAGGGCTGCCGGTCATCCAGCATGCGGAAGACACGCGCATGACCGGCGGCTGCTCGGTGAACGCGGGCCCGCTCGCATTCCGGATGGGGCTGCGTGGCATGCCGGTCGAGGCCGAGTCAAGCCTGGTGGAGCGCGATATTGCGCTCGTGCGCGAACTGCGCGATGCGCAAGGGCTTG
>CAXTWU010000156.1:0-2056 GCA_964248025.1 uncultured Acidobacteriaceae bacterium
GGCCATGCCGCTCCAGCGCCAGGGCCAGGTTGTAGTGCGCGTCGGCGTAGCGAGGCTGCAAGGCAATCGCGCGCCGGTAGGCCGCAATCGCCTCCGGCATGCGTTTCAGCTCGTCCAGCACATTGCCCAGATCAAAAAAAGCGAGCGCGCAGCCGGGATCGCCCTCGGTAGCCACGCGGTAAAACTGCTCGGCGCGTCCATAGTCGCGTCGTCCGTAAAAGATCGTACCCAGATTGATGGCTGAAGGGGGATGTCCGGGCACCAGGTCTAGCAAGGCTTCATAGGCGGTGATCGCCTGTTCAAGCCGGCCAGCCTCTTCGTAGCGCACCGCTTCGGCAAAGCAGGCGAGGGCTTCGGCATCGCGCTGCCGGGGCGACAGCACCCGTCGCACGATCGGTGCAATCGACCGCTGGTCCCCTCCGCTGAAGTCCAGAAGGTACTGCCCGCCAATCGGCTCCACAACCGCGCCGGAGTGCCGGAACAGGAGCCGTCGTGCCCCTTTCCCCTTAGCCTCGGACCTGATCTCAAGCCCGGCTTCCACTAGCGGCTCTGACAGCCCGGAAACGGAGCGCATGGCGGACACTGCGTCGCGAATACAAACGGACGGAACCCGCAAGGCCCGCAGCTCGCGCAATTTCTGCAGGCGGCCCAGGTCGGGAAAGCTGTAGCGATCGGCGCAGGCCACCAGCCCGTTCCGCTCCCACATGCGGAGCTGCCGCTCCCCGATCCCAAAGATCCGAAGCACGTCATCGCGGCCGTAGTCACTCACGTCCGAACTCTCCCAGGCATGCCAGCGAGTCCCTGTGTTCTTCCGCGATTATGGCACGGCGCGCAGCCGCCCGAAACATGGCGCGTAGGAATCAGGTGGATAAGCGGGTACAGAAAGGCTGTGCAAGCACAGTTCGCCGGCAGCCATCAAACCTTCCTATACAAGGGACGGGCTATCACAACGGCGAGGCTGATCCCTTGAACCCGGACCGATCCTGTCGTATATTCGAGGGGCTGAGTCCGTAAGAGCAGACGGGTTCCCCTCCCACCTTGGCCGGTAAACGAGGAACCCATCCAAACACGCAGCAGGGGCCACGTGCTGGAGCGATTCTAGGCGAACGGTCGCGTGCTGTCACGAAAGCAGCCATGTCGCGCCCCAACTCCGTGCAGGTGCGGTTTGCCATCGCACTATGGCTTCTTTTTCGCCTCTTTCCTGGGCACGCGCAAACCGTACAGCAGACCAATATTTGCGCCGTGGTGCTGGATCCGAGCGGTGCGCCGGTGAAAGGCGCAGCCGTACGACTGCAGCCGGAGACCGCAGGTCAAGCGCCGGAGCAGGAAACTGAGAGCCTGGCCGACGGCCGTTTCACGATCGCCGCGGTCGCCGGAGGGCGATACCTGCTCACCGTGTCGCTTCCCGGATTCCAGCCTTTCAGCGAAAGTGCCATCGGCGGGGTGCCCCTGCCGCCCATCCACCTCGCCGTTGCGGCCAGCACCCAAAGCGTTTCGGTGACGGATGAGGCAGGGGGAGGCAGGCTCGATCCGGGGGAAACCGAGGGCGGCGTTACTGTCGGGCAGCAACAACTCGCCGCTGTACCCCTGAACGGCCGCAGCTTTACCGGTCTGCTGGCAATCGCCCCAGGGGTGGTTCCGGCCAGTTCAGCGCAGCCCAATGCCGTGGTGATGAGCGGTGTCGCCAGTACCCCTCCATCAGGCGATGGAAACATCGGCGCGCTCTCCGTCAGCGGCCAGCGGGAAACGGCGAATGCCTTTCGCGTCAATCACAGCAACGTCCAGGAAGACGTAAATATGGGGGTTGCCATCGTGCCCAGCCTGGACTCCATCGCCGAGCTGAAAGTGGTCACGGACGATTTCGATGCAAAGCTGGGCAATCAAAGCGGTGGGCAGATTCAGGTCACGACGCGGGCCGGCGGCGAACAGCTCCACGGCACACTTTACGATTACTTCCGCAACACTGCACTGGATGCACGCAGCTATTTTTCGCAGCAGCGAGCGCCGTTTCACCAGAACCAGTTTGGAGGGACTTTGGGAGGGCCGGTGCCCCATT
>CAXTWU010000156.1:2156-5430 GCA_964248025.1 uncultured Acidobacteriaceae bacterium
TTGCTCGGGTATATTCCCGAATCAAACATCGGCATCAACACCTTCGGCACCTCCAGCTACGCGCAACGCGTGCACGACAACAAGGGTGCGATCCGGCTGGACCGAACCACTCGAGCCGGTCAGCTGATGCTGTACGGCTTCTTTGATGACTACGACGTGCTGAACCCCTACCCCACGGCGCAGGGCGGCGCGAACGTGCCGGGCTTCAGCGCCCGCAACAAAGGCCGGGCCCAGCTTTATGCCGCGAACCTCCTCTCCACGCTCAATCCGCGAACCGTCAACACGTTTCACTTGAGCTACATGCGCAATGCTGCCGCGGTAGGTCAGCCGGCCGGCGGACAAGGCATCTCGCTTGCTTCGCAAGGCTTCGTCACGGGCGCGGACACACCGGGAATCTTTGCGGTATCGCCGGGGATTGAAGGAGTCGAAAACCTTGTGTTCAACGGGTTCACCATGGGCACAACGGTGACTGGACTGTCGCAGGCCGAAAATATTTCCGAGTCGACCGACGATGCTTCGCTGGTTTTCGCGCAGCATTTCCTGTCCTTCGGCGCGGGGTTCCACGCGGACCAGATCAACACGCACCCGAATGTCTATGACAACGGCAGCTTTTCGTTTACAGGAAACGAAACAGGGCTGGATTTCGCGGACTTCCTCCTTGGCATCGACTCCAGCTACACCCAGGGCGACGGGCAGAACTTTTATAACCGCAACCACTCCATCGGCGTTTACGGCCAAGACAGCTGGCGCGCCAGGGACACGCTGACGCTGAACTACGGCCTGCGCTGGGATGTTTTGCCGCCCTGGTACGAGAAGCACAACCAACTGCTTTCGCTCGACTCGAACGAGCAGTCCGTCGTGTTCCCGAACGCGCCGAAAGGCATTGTGTTTCCAGGCGATCCGGGCGTGCCGCGCACTATCTCACCGACCCGCTACACAAACTTCGCGCCACGTCTTGCCGCATCCTGGGCCCCGAAACATTTGCACGCGCACACGGTTCTGCGCGCCGGTTACGGTGTGTATTACAGCGCATTTGAAGGCCTTTCGGCAGGCATCATGAGCGGCAATCCCCCGTACGGCGTCACGCAAACCTTGCCCGCGCCTACGCTGTTGGACCAGCCTTTCATCCAGGCTGCCAACGGGAAAAGTCTCGGGCAAAGATTTCCGCTTCAAACGGTGCCTTTTGGGGCCTCTGCTTCGCACCCGGTCACGACGGTGGACTGGACGAATTTCGAACCGCTCACCGGCATTCCGGCCTTTGCGAAGAACAATGTGGTCCCTTACAGCGAAAACTACACCCTTGCCGCGTCGCAACAGCTCGGCACCGCGACCACGGCGACTGTCAGCTACGTCGGAACGCAGGCGCACCACCTGCTGGTGATTCAACAGGTGAACCCCGGCAACCCGGCCCTGTGCCTCGCGCTGAGCCAGGAGGGAACGGTTGCGCCGGGGTCCGCAACCTGCGGACCCTTTAAGGAAAGCAGCCTTTTTACGGCAGCCGACGGCACCACCTACCAGGGCACGCGGACCGCGTTCTCCGGCCAATTTGGCGGCGTCAACCTGCAACGGACGATCGCAAACGCACACGATCACGCCCTCGAAGCCGACCTGCGGCATGTAAGCGGCGGTTTGTACCTGCAGCTGGCGTATACGTGGAGCAAGTCCATCGATCAATCTTCCAGCCTGGCCGAGGCGGTCTACCCCGATACCCAGTTCAGCAACGCCGGGCTCAGTCGCGCTCTTTCGGCCTTTGATATGCGACATAACTTCAGCGCGACCTACCGGTATGCCATGCCATTGCAGCGTTTCTGGCCGAGGCATCCACGACTGGCCGGGGGCTGGCAGGTGTCGGGCCTGACCCGCTTCGGCACCGGCCTGCCTGTGACCCTGGTCAACAACAACGACACTTCGCTGCTGGGTACCGCGCCGAACGGGATCAACAACAATGGCCTGGATGAGCCGTCGGTCAGGCCGGGCAACTTAAAAGTGCACCATCGCCCGAATGCCCCGGCGTTCAACACGGCCCTGTTCTCGCTGCCGGCGCTGGGAACGCTGGGCAATGCGCGGCGTCGCTTCTTTGATGGTCCGGGGCTCGACAACACCGATCTCGCGCTGAGCAAGACCACCCGAATGCGGGAGCTGAGCGCACTTGAGTTGCGGGTCGAGGCTTTCAATCTCTTCAACCACGCCCAGTTTTTTGGCCCGTCGGCCGTACAGGGCAATATATCGGCACCAAACTTCGGGCAGATTCAAACGGCGTCCCCGCCGCGCCTGATGGAGGTGGTGGCCCGGCTGAGTTTCTGATCGCAGCGCGACAGATTCCTAGGTCGCGGGTCGGCAGAGGCGGGCAGCGATCCCTCGGAGAACACACTCCAGGCCATCGTCAAAGACGCGGTCTGGATCCGGATGCGAGGCACGATCGACAACCTTTGCAAGGGTCGGAAAACGGCCCGTGCCGATCAGTGTTTGCAGGTGTGCGCCTGTGGCGATCTGCCAGGCTGCCTTGTTTAAACCCGTTTCCTGCTCCGCCCGGCGTTCGCGTGCTTCGCCCTGGATAGCCCCAGCGATGTAGGCCTGGAGGGTTCGCAGTGCCGCCAGCGTATCGCCGATGTCCGCGAACTGTCCGGAGCGGTCCAGGGCGGCGAGCGTGCGTTCAAGGCAGGTAAGGGCATGGGGACCCTGGTGCGGACGGCCGCCCAGCATGCCGCCGAACCAGCCGTGCCGGTGCGCGGCGCGCCGCATGCGACCGGCATGGGCGCGCATGGCGCCCTCCCACTCAGGCGGGAGCGGGCCTTCCCCCAGTAACTCCCCGTATATGGTGTCCACCATCAGGTCCAGCAGCTCGCTCTTGGACGAGATGTAGGCATAAAGGCGCATGGGACCCGCGCTCAGCGCCGCCCCGACGTTCCGCAAAGACAGTCCGTCGAGGCCGGTGCGGTCTGCCAGGGAGATGGCTGCTTGCACGATGAGGTCCCGGGTCAGTGCTGCGGGAGCGGCACGTTGGAGGGGCTCTGCCTTGTCCCAAATCGAGGTGCATTCGGCAGGCCGATTTCGGGACGTACTCCTTTTCTGACCGGGCACATCCGCCTCGCGCAATACATTGTATCGTCCGATACAGTGTATTATAGACCGTGCAGAGGGGCGAGCGTGGAGCAGAAAACGGAGTCAACGGCGGTTCTGGTGGTGGGTGGCAGCCTGGTGGGACTTTCGGCGGCATTGTTTCTGGCGTGGCGGGGCGTACCGGTCATCCTGGTGGAGCGCCACGCGGGCAGCT
>CAXTWU010000157.1:0-5404 GCA_964248025.1 uncultured Acidobacteriaceae bacterium
GCCTGTACCTGCTCCACTTCAACCTGTGGAACCTGATCCACGACTCGCACCTGCTTGACCGCACGGGACTCATCCGCTTTGACCCTTGGATCAGCTACGCGCTGCTCGCGGCCGGCGCCGGATTGACCCTTCTGCTGGTCGAGCGGCCATGCCAGCGGCGCATCCGCAAGCTGCTGCTGTAGCGTGTGATTCCGGACGAAAAAGGCCCGCGTAAGCGGGCCTTTTCGTGCGGGAGTCAAAACAGATCAGTGGGCCGGATTAATGACCGGGTGGTTGCCGTGCGCGGTCGCCGCAACACAGTGCGACAGCCCTGCCGTGCCGTAGTACACACCCAGCGTCGCCGACAAGGCCCCAGTGTTCGGGTCCAGAACAAACCCGGTCACGTCGCCCCCCAGGAAGTCCGCCGTGTATACGAAGCGTCCCAGCGCCGGTTCCACAATCACGCATCCCGGCTGAGCCTGCGTTGTGGCGGCACCGGTCGTGGTTGAAGACGCCAGCGTTGTCAAGGCACCGGTACTTTGGTTGATAGTGTAGCCCGACACGCTGCTGCCCGTGCGGTTGGCGACATACACGTAATTGCCGCGCGGGTCCACCGTGATGCCGTCCGGTGCCGTCCCGGTCGGGGGCGGGCTGGTCACGACAGACTTGAGGGCGCCCGTGTTGAGGATCTGGTAGGCGATTACCTGGTTCTGCGAGCTGTCCGTCACGTAGAGGAAAGGCGTCACCGGAAGAGTGCCAGCATTCGGCGGTCCGCTCGGCACGCTCGCGATAGCCGAAGGGCTGGTACCCGCGCAGAATGGGGTACCGGCGATCGGTGTCAGGGTGCCGGCCGGCAGGGCCGTCAGTCCGTTCAGTGCCGCGCCATCCACGTTGAAAGCTTCCACGCCGCCCTGCCCGGGGCTGCAGTTGCCCGCGCCCGTGCCGGTCTGGTTCGCGCCCAGGGTGTCGGTCACATAGACATGCAGGCCGTCCCCGGTGATGTTGACCCCCGAGGGATTGACTCCCAACGGGAGAAAGCTGCTGGCTGCGGCATTTACGGTCTGCGTGACGGGCGAGCCGCCCAGCCCACCGTTCGCCGGGATGTTGTAAATCAGCAGCGCTCCCCCAGATCCGGGGTTCGACGGGGTGAAGTTAGGCTGGTAGACCTCCACCAGGGCCAGCAAAGTGCCCAGCAGCTTGCCGCTGTTGTCGTAGTAGGAGTGCACCGCCAGCGCGACCGGCTGCGAGCCCGTCGGGTTGACCGTGTGCTGTCCGTACAGCTTCGCATCCGTGCCGATGCCGAACTGGATGATGCTGTTATCAATCCCGTTGGCAACATACAGGTTGGTACCGGGGTAGTCGATCGCCAACGACACCGGGTCGCGGCCCGCGTTGTACGGCGAGTCCGGGATCTGTGTCAGGGCGCCCGACTGCGAATCCACCCGGTACACGTTGATCTGCCCCGGATCGTTCTTCGACGAGGTAGCGTACAGGTAATCCACCGTGTTGCTGGTACCGCAGGAAACGAGCCCGGCACCCATGCCGGCCGAAGCCGCTGCTGCCAGAACTCCGCTTCTCCATTGCTTCCACTTCATCTGAATCCTTACGCTCCTCAAACCGCTTGAGGCGGGAGAGCTTTTGGTTAAGGGGCAAGCCCCGAATCTTGAACCGCGATGGGCAGCCCGGCCTGAGGGGGATCAAGCCGGGGCTGACAAGGTTAGAAAGTGCTCGAGATCGCCACGCACCAGGACGGCGTGCCCACGGTCGGGAATGTGCCCGCCTTGTTCAGCGGCCGCAGTATGCCGGTGTTCGGGTCGATCTTGCGGCCCGTGATGCTGTTGTCGAGCGAACCGGCGACATAGATGTACTGGTTGGTCGGGTCTTCCAGGATGCAGACCGGCCCCGAAACAATGCCCGTATACGGCGAGCCCGAGGAGTACCCATCAAGGTAGCCGGTCGATTGATCGACATCATAGCCTCCCAGCGACGAAAACGCGGTCTGCGTACCCGTAGCCGGGCCGGAGTTGATCACGTACAGGTACTTGCCCGTGGAGTCGGTCAGCGTTTGCACCGGCTGTGTGCCTGCGACGGCCCCACCGGTATTGTTACTGCTGTTCACAGCATTGTTGTAGGGCGACCCGGCGATGGGCACCAATGCGCCGCTCGTGCCGACGGTGTACAGGTAGATCAGGTCGCTTGTGCCGTCGAGCAGGTACACGTACTTGCCCGTGCCGTCACCCGTGATCGCGACAATGTTGCTGGAGTTGTTGCTTGTGATCCGCTGCGCGGCGGTCTGGGTCGTGGTCAACTGCCCGGTCGCCGCGGCGATGGCATAGACATTGACCGTTTGCAGGTCGTTCGTTGGCGCTGAGCCGGCGTCCATCGTGAACAGGTACGAACCGGCCTGCCGGAAATCGACCGGGTTGCAGCCGACCGGGAAGTACGTCAGCGTTTGGATCTGCTGGTTCTGCTGCACACTTAAACGGCCTGTTGAGCCGTCGATGGTGAACAGGGTGATGGAGCCGACCGGATGAAAGATGGCCGGGTCCTGAGGGTCCTGGCAGGGGTAATCGGTCGTTGCGCCCACATGGGACACCGGCGCCACTGTTCCGCCTGGCGCGCCCACGTTCGCATACTTGTCCAGTACCCACAGGTGACTGCCGGAGGCGTCAACAATCAGCCGCTCTGAGCCGAAGCCCTGGCTGGGATACTGCAACTGCGGGGTCAGCTGGCCATAGCCGCCGATGGAAAACAGCTGGATAGCCGAACTGGTGTAGGCGCCCGTCACCGCGCCGTTCGCGTTGGTGTTGGCGGTGCCCTGGTTGAGCGCATACACAAAGCGGCTCGCCACGGTGACCAGACGCACGGGGTTCAGACCGCCGGAGGTGACCGGGGAACCGGCGACCGGTGTCAGCACACCGTTGTTGTTGTCTTCCTTGAACTCGCTGATCTGTCCGCCGGGCTGTCCGTTGTTGGTCGTGCCCACAACGTAGATATAGCCGACTGTGTGGTCATTGGTGCAAGAGGTAAGGCCAAGAGAAAGGCCTGCGGACCCGGCCAGCAGCAGCAGGGTGCGGCCAAAAGTGCGAAACGTCATGCGCTTCCTTCATCCCGCGCTCGCGGTCGCGCAGGCAACAGTGTTGGTGAGATGGGCTTCCCAGCCCAATTGTAACCGCGCGGCCGTCGCCGGTCGCGCCCAGTGTCGTCCATTGCGGGCAACGGCAAGGCCGGCATACAGCCGGCCCTGCTTTCCCGGTCGCTTCCGGTCGCTTCCGATCCGTCTTGCTTGTGTCCGCGAGGCCGGTGGCAGGTCTCAGCTACCAGACGTGGCAAGCATCGGCCGGCATCATGGGCTGGCCCACATGGCAGCCGAAAGCCTTGCCGAACTGCTCGAAGTTCTGCACCGTGCCGTTGGTGCGGAACTCGCCCGGCGAGTGCGGATCGGTTTTTGCCGCCACGCGCTCCGCCGCGTCCGTAATGTTCGAGCACCAGACCTGCGCGAACGCGATGAAAAAGCGCTGATCCGGCGTGTAGCCGTCGATCTTCGCCGTGCGCTGCGCCGCCGGCTCTTGCGCCAGTGCCTTTTGCAGCGCCGCGTAGGCAATTCGGATCCCGCCGTTATCCGCCGTGTTCTCCCCCAGCGTCAGCTTGCCGTTCAGCTTCTGCCCCGGCACCGGTTCAAAGCTGCCGTACTCCTTGACCTCGCAGTCGGTCCGCTGGTTGAACTTGGCCTTGTCCTCCGCCGTGAACCACTCGCGCACATTGCCCTGCGGGTCATACTTCGAGCCCTCGTCGTCGAAGCCGTGCGTCATCTCGTGGCCGATCACGACCCCGATGCCGCCGTAGTTCACCGCCGGGTCGATCGACTGAGAAAAGAACGGCGGCTGCAGGATCCCGGCAGGGAAGTTGATGTCGTTCATCGGCGGGTTGTAGTAGGCGTTGACGGTCGGTGGCGTCATGCCCCACTCCCGCTCGTTCACCGGCTTGCCGATGTGGCTCAGCTGGTAGTCGTAGTTAAAGACCTGCGCGGCATGGAGGTCGGCGACAAAGTTCGCCGGCGTCACCGGGACGGCCGAATAGTCGCGCCACTGGTCGGGGTAGCCGATCTTGTCGCGAAAGGTCGCAAGCTTCTTGAGCGCTTCTCCCTTGGTCGCCTCCGACATCCACGGCAGCTGCTTGATGTCGTCGCCGAGCGCCAGCTTCAGGTTGGCGACCAGCTTCTCCATGCTGGCTTTGTCCTCCGGCGGAAAGTTCTGCCGGACCCAGTCCTGGCCCACGGCCTCGCCGAACTGCCGGTCGGTCAACGCCGTGCAGCGCTTCCATCGCGCCCGCTGCTGCGCCTGCCCGGTCAGCGTCCTGCCGAAGAAGTCAAAGCTCGCGTCGTCAAAAGGCTTTGACAGGTAAGGTGCCATGTCGTTGACTGCATGGAAGCGCAGGTAGCTTTTGAGCGCCGGCAGCGGCTGATCGCCGATCACCGTCGCCATCGTCTTCAGGTAGTCGGGCTGCGCTACGTTGACCGTCGTAAACGCCGGCGGCCTGACCCCGGCGAAAAATGCGTCCCAGCCGAAGTCCGGCGTCAACTGCTTCAGCTCGGAGGCTGCCATCGGGTGGTACACCTTGTCGGGGTCGCGCAGGTCCACGCGTGCCATCGACCCGCGCGCCAGTGCCGTCTCAATCGCGACAACCTGCCCGGCTTCGGCCTCGGCGGTCGGGGCATCGTCGCCGATCAGCTTGAAGATCGTGACGAGATAGTCGTGGTACTGCGTGCGGATCTTCACCGAGCGATCATCGGTCAGGAGATAGTAGTCGCGGTCCGGCAGCGTGAGCCCGCCCTGGAACACAGCCGCGATCTGCTTTGAGGAATCTTTCTCGTCCTGCTCGACGCCGAAGCGGAAAAAGCCGTTGCCCAGGTATTGCCTGCTGCCCAGGAAGGCAGCGATGCCGCTTTTGTCGCCGATGGCGTCGATCGCCCGGAGGCTCGGCTCGACCGGCTTCGCGCCCAGCGCATTGGCCTGGTCCACATTCATGCAGGCCCCGAAAAACGTCCCGTACTGCTTCTGCATGGGGCTTTTCGGGGCGTCTGCTGCTGCCTTCAATTCGGTGTACAGCAGGTAGTTGTTGCGCTCACCCAGCTGGTTAAAGGTGCCCCAGCGCGCCTGGTCGCCCGGGATGGGGTTGTTCTTGCGCCAACCGCCGCAGGCGTACTGGTAGAAGTCCGTGCACGGGTCCGCCGCCTTATCGAGTGAGGTGGTATCGAACGAGCGTGGAGCCTTGGGTGCGGTGGGCGCGGCATCGGTCGTGTCAGGCGCCACAAAGGAAGGCTGCTGAGCCTGCAGGGGCAAACTCGCGAGCAAAAACGCGGCTGCCGGAGCGAATCGGGGGAAGCGCATAGAAACACCTCTTGGGAAGGGAAAGGCCGCAGGCG
>CAXTWU010000158.1:0-5386 GCA_964248025.1 uncultured Acidobacteriaceae bacterium
CCCTAGTGAGACTCGCCCTGCAAAGCAGGTAGGTTGGGTCAAGCCGGTTGAACCTATAATTCATTGAACAAGGGAGCTCGACTCGACAATTGGTTCGGTGTGCAGTGTCCGCCAGTCCGGAATGCCTAAAGAACCACGGAGAGTTCCCACCGTCTTAGGACGGGTTCACCGGCCAGCCCGTTTACGGCCCCGCGGGGCGAGTTTTGCGCCTCATCCCTTCTCAAGCGATCACCGTTCCCTGGTGGAAGACGATCTGCCAACCCCCGGCAGACCGCTCCCACACCGTGGTGCGACGCGTCCGGCGTTCCCCTTGCAGCAGATCATAGTGCAGCAGATAGGTGTCCGCCCCTACTTGCCGGATCCGAAAATCGCTGGGCTGCAGGCTCTCCTTTTGGGGCGTCCGGTGCCGCTCCTCCAGCAGCTCGAGCACAAATTCCCGCTCATACACCTTGCCCGAAGCACCAACCTCCCAGAAGTCCTCCGCCATCATCCTGCTGAAGTCCGCGCGCGTCGTGCCCCATTCCGGCCGGTGAAAGATCGGCTCCCGCGCGACCAGCTCCGCAAATACCGCCGGGACTTCCGCACTCACCGCATCACCGTCTCGGCAAACCGCTCCATCTCCTCCAGCTGCGGCGACATCTGCAGCAGCAGCAGCTCGCAGCCGGCCTCTTCAAACGCCGCCACCTGCGCTTTTACCTGCTCCGGCGTCCCAACCAGCCCCGACCGCAGGCCGCGGTTCGACACGGAATAGTCTTCGAGCGAAACCTTTTGCTCCAGCTTTGAGCCCGCGATCCATTGCTGATAATTCCGGTAGCCCTGCGCCGACTGTTGCACGTCTGTAATGCGGATCACCTCGCGCCGCGCAGCCTCCGCCGTTTCGCGCACCACCGCGTAACCCGCGACCCCAAAGCTCATGGGCGGCAGCCCCACGCGATCGCGACGCTCGCGCATATCCGCGATCTTCTCGCCCACGCGCGCCGGCGAGTCGCCGTGCATCAGGTACGCATCGCACCTGGTCGCGATCAGGTTCTTCGCCGTTTCGCTTTCGCCGCCCGCGTACAAGGTCGGCCTCGGCTGCCGCACCGGCTTGGGACTCAGCACATTGTCGGCCACGTTGTAGTAGCGGCCCTTGTGGGAAAAGTGCTGCCCGGCCCAGCAGCCGTTCAACACATCCAGCCACTCGTTGGTGCGCGCGTAGCGGTCCTCGTGCTCGTCAAATGGAATGCCGTACTTGGTGGCTTCGTCCGCCCACCAACTCGAAACCACGTTCAGGGTCAGCCGACCACCCGAGATCCCGTCGATATTCGCCGCCTGCTTGGCCAGCAGCGCCGGGTTATGAAACGTCGGTCGCACCGCGACCATCAGCTCCAGCGTTTCGGTCACCGCGGCCAGCGCCGCGGCGGTCGACCACGCATCGAGCGATGGCGCTTCCACCCCCTTGATGTCGTTCAGGTTCAGCTCGGCGATCAGCGACAGGTCATAGCCCAGATGCTCGGCCCGCTGTGCCAGCCGCTTGGTGTACGCCCAGCTCGCTTCCATCCCTTCGTCGTCCACATTGCGCAGCCAGCCGCCAAAGACCGGCATCCAGAAGCCGAAGCGCATCAGCGAACTCCCGCAGTCTGCCCAATGCCCAGCACCGCATCGTGTTCGCTGTGCCACTGTGCCGAGTCCGCTCGCGCCGCTTCCAACGTGAGCCAGTCCACCAGGCGCACAAACGGGTCGAAGCCCACCACGCGCTCGCCGTCCGCGACAAAATTGGACAACGCGTTGATGTCGTAGAAGAGCGGCTGGGCGTTCTCGCCGTCGCGCTCGTCCAGCATGTACTCGACGCCGCCCAGCTCCACCCCGGCCGCGGCCATGATCCGTTCCACCCCGGCGATCACCTGGGCCGGCGGCTCATAGCCTTCCACGCGTATCCCGGACTTGGGCGCGTCGATCGCGCAGGCAGCGCGGTTCAGGTCCACGCCGCCGGTCGTGCGGCAAATATCGGCCGGGCACAGGTCAAAGGTTTCCCCGGTCGTATGCACCTTGATCGCATACAGAAACTTTCCGTCGAGGACCTCGCAGCGCACGATGAATCCGCCGCTCGCGGGGATGAACTCCTGCACCAGCGCTGTTGAGTCGAGGCCGAAATACAGCTCCCCGGCGGACACTTCCAGCTCTCGCTGCGAGTCAAAGCGCTTGACCCCGGCACCGGAGCCGCCGATGTTGGGCTTGACCACGACCGGGAAACGGAGCCCCTCGGTCGCGGCAGCTGCCTGCCCGGGCCGGTGAATCACACGGGCTTTCGGATACGCGAGCCCCAGCCGGTCCAGAAGCGTAAGCTGGGAAGCTTTCGACAGCTCCGACCGAAACGCCTCCGAACCGTTGATGACGCGCACCCCGCGTGCCTCAAGGTGGTGGAGGTAGCCGAGTGTGTAGAAGATCGTATCGCCGTGGTCGCGGTTCCATGCCGACGGGCTCATCCGGTTCACAACCAGGGAGTAGCGCTGTTCGGGGTGGTCCTCGATAGCGTAGCTGTGAGTCGTGGCATCGATCGCCTCGTAGGGGATCGAACGCCGGTCCAGCTCGGCAAACAGCGGCTTGAACCAGTGCGGCTGCTCGTAGTAGATCGCGATGAGCTTGGGCATGGAAAAATCCTTCCAGAACGCAGAACAGCCCGGCGAGAGCGGCTTCCCATGAAACATTGGGGATTGCAAGTGATGGAAGCTGCTACTCCACTGCTCTTCCGCGCCCGACTCGCGTCGCATCTGCGGAAGCCGATTCGACCGGCGCGTTTTTTCACGTTCGATACTGATAAGACCGGAAATAAAAAGGCCGAGGATCACAAATGAGCCCATCAACAGCGATCCATAATCCTGAAAGAGTTCATGCATCAGGACGCCTCCTTTCAAGTATGCAGCCAAGCAGGAACGAAGCCACGCTGAGACCCAGTGCTGCCACTGTCCACGTCACTGTAATTCGCTCTGCAACAAGCCTGTCCAGCAAAGCAAATACAAGTACTAGGACGCCAATCTCCCGGAGTGCGTCGGCCAGCATCTCTGCATAGGACTTTTTCAACGCTGAACTCCGCCGAACCTCTACTCAGAAGTGTTCCCGAGAATACTCCTGAGTAGGTCCTGCAAGGTTTGCAATGCCCTAAGCTGCGTCCGCCGCGATCACGATTTTGACATGCGCGGTCACCTCGCGGTGCAGCTTTACCGGCACGTGAAACTCGCCCAACTGCCGCAGCGGTTCATCCAGCTGGATTTTGCGCCGGTCGGTCGTCATGCCCTGGGTTTCAAGCGCCTGCGCGATATCGGAGGAGGTGACGGAGCCGAACAGCTGTTCGTTCTCACCGACCTTGCGTGTAAAGGCGAGCTCCAGCGCGTCGTAGCGGGCCACGAGTTGCTCGGCTTCGGCCTTTTCGCGCGCCGAGCGGCGCACCGCCGACTGCTTCATCTGCTCGATCACGGCCTTGTTGGCGGCGGTCGCCTGGAGCGCCAACTTGCGCGGCAGCAGGTAGTTGCGGCCATAACCGTCCGCTACTTTCACCAGGTCGCCGCGCTGGCCCAGGTGGTCTACATCTTCCTTCAAAATGACTTCCATGGTTCTCCCTCAGCTCCCGGAACGGTCTTTGGGCGCCTTTAGTAGCGCGCCGCGAATGGCAACAGCGCAATATTGCGCGCCTGCTTGATGGCACGGGTCAGCCGGCGCTGGTGCGTCGTGCACACACCGCTCAAGCGACGCGGTGTGATCTTGCCGCGCTCGGCCACAAACTGCTGCAGCAGCCGAACATCGCGGTACGGGATCGCCTCGATCTTTTCCACGCAGAACTTACAAACTTTCTTGCGCCGGAAAAACTTGCGTCCGCCGCCTCCACCCGCGGGCCGGGGTGGGCGCGGCCCTCCCGGTCCACCTGGTCCGGAACCGCCGGGGCCCGAACCGGAACCGCTGTGCGGGGCGGAGGAACCTTCACTGCGTGGTGCTGCTGCTTGTGTTTCATCTGCCATTGTGCTTGTCCTTTTTCTGCCGGCACCGAGGCGCGGCGTATCTTGATCGAACTCGCGGCCGTTTCACGGCTCCGAGCCACAAATGAAAACCTAGGCCAGCGCGGGCGCTTCCGTCGCCGCCGAAACTTCTGCCGGGGCTGCCGTTACAGAGGCCGAAGCCTCGGGGGCCGCGGCGGAAGGCTGCGCGCTGCGCTTGGTGCGGCTGGCCCGCAGCGCTTTGACCTTGTTGAGGCGCTTTTCTTCCTCGTCCATACGCACCGTCAGGAACTTGATCACCGGCTCCGACACCCGGAGACGGCGCTCGAGCTCTGCCACCAGCTTGCCGTCCGCGTCAATTGTCAGCAGCACGTAGTTGCCGTCGTTGAACTTGCGCACCGTGTAGGCCAGCTTGCGGCGGCCCATCTTTTCGACCGAGCGAATTGCCCCTCCGCCGCCCGTCACCGTTGCTTCAAAGCCGGTCACCAGCTTGTCGGCCTCTTCTTCCGCCATGTCCGGCCGGAGAATAAACATCACTTCGTAAAAACGTCCTGCTTCCGCCATACCCTTGCCTCATCCGGCTGCCCTCAAGCGCGCCATTTCTTTAAAGTGCTGCTGCGTCCCCAGGCGGCTTTTCCCGTGGATTAAACCTGTTCATGGCCGCTGCGATACCCTCCCGGGCCACCACGGCGACTGCTTCGACTGTGCGATCGAGTGCTTCGCCCAGCAAACCCAACTCCATCCGGCGCATCGGCTGCAGCAGGTAGTCCGCCCCGCGCCGCCCCCGGCCCACATCGCCGTCCGGCCCCACGCCGATCCGGATCCTCGCCCAACGCTCCGTGCCCAGCAGCGCGTTGATACTTTTTGCGCCGTTGTGGCCGCCCGACGACCCGCCGGCCCGGACCCGCACCGTGCCGAGCGGCAGCGCCAGCTCGTCATACAACACCAGCAACTCCCGCTCCGGGTCCAGGCCCAGATCGCGAAGGAGAGCAGCCACCGACTCGCCGCTCCCGTTCATCCAGGTTTCGGGCTTGGCCAGCACGGCTTCCCGGTCGCCCAGCGTCACCTTGCCGGTCAGCGCCCGGCCTCTCCGGTTACTGATCGCGATGCCGTGGGCTTCGGCGATCCGATCAATCGCCAGGAAACCGGCATTGTGCGGCGTCCACTGGTACTCCGGCCCGGGATTGCCCAGGCCGACCACCAGCAGCATCCCCTACTTCTTTCCTGCGTCGCCCGCGGGAGCCGCCGCATCGCCCTTGCCCTTTTTCGCCACTTCCGGCTCCGGTGCGGCCGCCAGCGCGTCGGTTGTTTCGGCTGTTTCCTTGATCATCGCCAGGCTGGCAACCGTGGTTTCCTCGTCCGTGACGAAGCGGAACTTGCCGCCGTGCGGCAGATCGGCGACACGGAGCGAATCACCC
>CAXTWU010000159.1:0-5380 GCA_964248025.1 uncultured Acidobacteriaceae bacterium
TCGCCATACTGCCCCAGTTGCTCATACACCAGGGCCTCGTTGTAGCGGATCTCAAGCGAGTCGGTCGCAAGCGGTGCGGCTTTCTTCAGGTTCGCCAGCGCCTCGTCCGGATGCCCTTCATTCCGCTCGATTTCAGCGGCATGGAGGTAGGCCGAAGCGTCTGTCGGGTCGCCGTCGATCACATCGTTGTACGCGCTGAGCGCGGCCTTATCCTGTCCGTCGCGGTGCAGGGCATCGGCCAGCGCGCGTTCCACATCCAGGTTATCCGGCTCCAGCGCGAGCGACTTTTGGTAAGCGGTGATGGCGTGCTTTGTTTCCTTCGCCTGGTCGAAGCTCGCGCCCAGGGCGTACTCGGTTTTGGCGCTCTGGTCGGCCTCGGGCAGGGCGCTCAGCACCTGGATGGCACCACGCAAGTTCCCCTGCTCGGTGTCGATCCGTGCCATGTTCAGCACCACCTCTTCGGAGTGCGGATTGATCTTCTGCGCTGCCGTAAACTGCTCTTGCGCGTGGGCGGAGTCCTTGGCAAAGGAGTAAAGCTGGCCCAGCAGCAGGTGATCCTCGATGTTGTCCGGCTCCAGCGCGACGATGCGGGTGTACTCGCTGATGGCGAGCTGCAGCATCTCCTTGTTGCCGCTTGTCTGCGCGTCGCCCAAAGAGCGCAGGTAGATGCGACCCAGCAGCTTGTGGGCATCGAGCGAGTTGGGGTCGCGCGCGATCTGTGCTTGCGCCGCCTCGATAGCCTCTTTCACCCGGCCGGTGCGGAAGTAAAGCTCGGCCAGGCCGTTGGCCAGTGCCGGGGAGCCGGGGTCGGCGAGGAGCGCGGCCTTGTACTCCTCAATGGCCTTATTCGCGAATTCCGGCTGCCCGCCCTGAACTGCCTGTTCCTCGTAGCTGTGGGCCAGCATGGAGTGGTAGTAGGCGTCCGCCTTGTCGGGCGCGGGCGCCGAGGCCGGGGCGGCCCCGCGTTGCGCCCGGGCAGGCGCGGTGAGCAGGCAAACGGAGGCGCATGCAAGCAGTGCAAGGGCGACGGGGGAAGGAGCGGAGTCTTTGGGCATGCGACGCAGGGCAGCCTTTCAGCCGTCGCGCGGGGCGGCTTTCTATCAGACGATTGTAACCGGCCCGTGGACTCCCGCTGCCACGCGGGGCATTACCGCCGTGCGAAGTTTTTTTCGGTGGCATCAGTGGCGGAAGTGCCGTATGCCAGTAAAAATCATCGCCACGCCGAGCCGGTCCGCCGCCGCGATCACTTCCGCATCGCGCACGGAGCCGCCGGGCTGGATGACAGCGGTCGCACCGGCCTGCGCCACCACCGCAAGCCCGTCCGGAAAGGGAAAAAACGCGTCGGAAGCGGCCACTGTGCCGGCGAGCGGCAACGTCGCTTTCTCGGCGCCGAAGCGGGCGGCATCGACCCGGCTCATCTGTCCCGCACCGATGCCGACCGTTTGCCCGTCGCGCGCGTAAACAACCGCGTTTGATTTGACGTGCTTGGCGATCTTCCACGCAAACCGGAGCGCTGAAGACTCCCCATCGGTGGGCTGGCGGGCGGTGACGACCCTGGTCCCCGAGTCCGGCGAGCGGTCGGCATCCTGCAGCAGCAAGCCTCCGGAAATCTGCTTAAGCACGTGCGCGCCGCCCGCGTGCCGGGCCTCGATGAGCCGTAGGTTCTTTTTCCCCGCGAAGCGCTCGCGCGCGCCCGGGGTGTAGCCGGGGGCCACGATCGCCTCGACAAACAGCTTCGCGATCTCTTCAGCGGCGGCCTCGTCGATCTCCGTATTCACGCCGATCACTCCACCGAAGGCGGACACCGGGTCGGCGGCAAGGGCCTTTTCGTAAGCCTCCAGCACCGTGGCTCCCGTAGCCGCCCCGCACGGGTTGGTGTGTTTGATGATGGCGACCATGGCCGGCGTGTGCCCCTGATCCGGGCCAGGCGGGGAACCGGGCAGGAACTCGCTCGCAAGCTCCCAGCAGGCGTCCAAATCCACAAGGTTGTTGTAGGACAGTTCCTTGCCCTGCAACTGGAGCGCGCCGGCGACGCCCCGTCCGGTACAGTCGGCGTACAGGGCCGCCCGCTGGTGCGGGTTTTCGCCGTAGCGCAGGGCCGAGGTGCGGGGCATCACAAGGCGCAACGTCGCGGGCAGGTCTGCGCCGGTGCCTCTAGCCGGGGCCTCAGCCGCGGGCGGCTCGACGTCCATGCGGTCGAGGGCATTGCTGATCGCGACGTCATAGGCGGCCGTAGTGCTGAAAGCCTGCCGGGCCAGCCGCCAGCGGGTCGCCCGGGCCAGCTGGCCACTGTTCGCGTCGAGCTCCGCGATCAGGGCTTCGTAGTCGGCAGGATTGGTCACAACAGCCACATCCTCGAAGTTTTTCGCGGCCGACCGCAGCATGGAGGGTCCGCCAATATCGATGTTCTCGATCAGCTCGCTGAAGGCAACATCGGCGCGGGCCGCAGTCTTCTCAAAGGCGTAAAGGTTGACAACCACCATGTCGATGGGCTCGATACCGTGTGCCGCGACAGCCTCACGGTGAACGGGGTTCTCGCGAATGTGAAGGATACCGCCATGAACCTTGGGGTGCAGTGTCTTGACGCGGCCGTCGAGCACCTCGGGAAAGCCGGTTAGGTCGTCGATGTCGCGTACCGGCAGCCCAGCCTCACGAAGCGCGCGGGCCGTGCCGCCGGTCGATACCAGCTCCACCCCGTGCGCCGCTAAAGCCCGGGCGAAGGGGAGCAGGCCGTCCTTGTCGGTGACGCTGAGCAGGGCGCGGCGGACAGACTTGAAACCATTCAAAATGCAGATCTCCTCGGATGGGTGGCCGACCCTGTTGATTGTACGAAGTTGAATTAGCGATTGCCATACCGCTCGGGCGCCCTGAACAAAGGTTATTTACAGGCGGCGATGGGAGCGGCTACCGTAGAGCCATGATGGACCCGGGAGTGCGCGAGGAACCGGAGCTGCTGCGGCCCGCTGCCCCGCCGGCCTTGTCCCCGGCAGGATCAGCGTCCCCCGAGCTCGCCGACATCGCGGAGGTGCTTGCCCCCGCAGCCACGCCGGCCGGGAGCCGGGTGCGGCGGGCGCAGCAGAGCTGGGCCGCAGCCCCTGCCACCTATCTGCTGCTGGGCGTCAACTTCGGCGTGTTTCTGCTGATGGTCCTGAGCGGCGTTTCGCCCGTGTCGCCGCGCGCCGGGCAGTTGCTGCACTGGGGCGCGGACTTCGGTCTGCTGGTACTGGGGCAAGGGCAGTGGTGGCGGCTTGGGACTGCCATGTTTCTCCACATCGGCGGGCTGCACCTGCTGACCAATATGTGGTGCCTTTGGAACCTGGGACTGCTGGGTGAGCCGCTGCTGGGCGCGCCAGGCCTGCTCGCGGCCTATGCACTTACCGGCTTTGCGGGCAATCTCCTGAGCGTCGCCACCCACCCTGGCTTGGCCAGCGACGGGTCCGACGCGGCGATCGGAGCCGGGGCTTCCGGCGCGATCTTTGGGCTCGCCGGGGTACTGATCGTGCTGCTCAGCTCGCGCTACCTGCCGTTGCCGGAGCGGGATCGCAAGGCCCTTCGCAAGAGTGTGATCTGGTTCGCGGTGCTGAATTTTGTGCTGGCTTTCGGGGTGGACCTGGGCGGGTTTTCGCTGCGGGTCGACAACACGGCGCACTTTGGCGGATTTGTGGCCGGGTTGCTGCTGGCCTGGCCCATGGTGCCGAAGGCCGGTGCGCCGCCGGGGCTATTTCGGATGCGGCGCAACCTGGCGGTGGCGGGTATGATCCTGCTGTTGGTGATGCTTTGCTCGGGGGTGCGGGCGTTTTACCTGCCGGCGTTTGCGAGTGCGCCCATTTAGGGACAGGTCTGAAGAGGATGATTTGGAGCCACCCTGCGGGCGAAGAAGGACTGCGCTGCGTTCTAGGCCGGGACCGGCTGGCCGGCGTTCGCAAACTTCTTCACCATGGCCAGCAGCAGCTTCTTGTCGCTGTCGTTCAGGCTTGAAGAGTAGCGGCGGATCTGGGTCAGAAACCGTAACTCCTCGTCCGAGATGCGGCTGGTGGGCAGCTCGCGGGCTCCGTTCTTGTGGGCAAAAAACTGTGCCAGCGGGATTTCCAGGGCTCCCGCGATCTTGGTCAGGGTTTCCAGCGACGGTACAGTATGCCCGTTTTCAACCCTGGACAGATAGCAGCGAAGCAGCCCGGTACGTTTTTCAATGTCGCCTTGCGACAGGCTGCGCTGGAGGCGCAGAGTACGAATCGTTCCACCGATTTCCGTTGCGGCAGTGTTCACTTATCCTCGTTGGGAGGCCAGGGAGGCCGGACCGGCGGGAGCCGTCCAATTGACTCAAGAGTTAACACGACTCCGTTCCGGCGTCGATGGGAAAAGTGGACGTGCCTCCATTTGGGCCAGTCAAGCCTGTTTCCGGCCCGCGCCGCTCCGCCTCTAGCCATCGGTATGCCGACGGATCTGCCCCCAGTCCGGTGCGTGGTATGACGGGTAACCGTCTTCCAAACCGCATGGGAGTAGCTTTATTGTTCAGGGAGAGGGTTTAACCCCGATACACAGCTTCCCGCAACTCCCCATGCGTTGGGAACGAGGCAATCGAGGCGATTATGGCTGCAGGCGCATCAGTTCACGTCAAACGGGCTGTCGGCGGAATCGGGAAAATTCCCAGCCTTTCCGTCGTTTTATTCAACGAGATTTTGCGGACACGCGTCCTGACCATCGGCGCGGCCGTCGCTTTTTACTCGCTGATGTCCATGGTGCCGCTGCTTATGGTCTCCTCCGCCCTGCTCAGCGCGCTGCCCATTCCCAACCTGTTCAACCAGTTGGTCGCGATGTTGTCGGTCCTGGTGCCGCCCGACGCCATGAACTTCGTCGTCGGCGCGGTCAGTTCCATCCAGACCGCTCACCCGGCCAAGATCATGTCGCTCGGCATCCTGAGTTACGCCTGGGCCGCCTCCAGCTGCTTCAGCTCGCTTATCGAGGCTCTCGACATTGCCTATGACGTCAAGGTGGAGCGTTCCTGGTGGCGAGACCGGGTGCAGGCATTCCTCCTGACGCTGGTCTGCGGCGGTCTGGCCCTGTTCTCGCTGCTGGTGGCCCTCGCCGGCCCGCACGTCATCAATTTTCTCGCTCGCATCCTGCCCATTCCGCACGTATTTACGTTGATTTGGCCGCCGCTGCGCTGGGCGTTGATCTTCTGCACGTTTGTGACCAGCGTGATGCTGCTCTACACTCTGGGCCCCAATCGCAAGGTCAGTTTCCGTTCCGCGCTGCCGGGAGCCATGCTGGCAGTTAGCTGCTGGTTCCTGGGCTCGGTGGCGTTGACTTTCTATATCAGTCACATTTCCGATTACAGTGCCACCTACGGCTCGCTCGGCGTCATCATCATCCTGATGCT
>CAXTWU010000160.1:0-5365 GCA_964248025.1 uncultured Acidobacteriaceae bacterium
CGCTGCCCTCCGGCGAACGAGTCTCGGTAGAACCTTCAAGCACCGTATCGATCGGGTGCGATCCGTGGTGACTCGTCCCCGTACCCGGCGCATGCGCGGCCCCGCGGTTCGTCCCCGTCTGTGCTCCTTCGCTTCCGGCTCCGTACGCATCTTCCCCGCGCACAACCGTCTGATTGCCGGCGCGGCCTTCCATATCGCTCGCCTCAAATCCCTGGTTTTGCCCCGACTCGGTGTGCGGCGTTGTGCTGTGTGCCATGGTTGTTTCTCCCGTCTCTCGATAAGAGCGCATACGCGAGAAAACCGTTGGCCGGCGCTCTTCAGCCGGCTTTCGCATGTAGCTCGTGAGTCAGGAGGCCGCCCTCTGCTTGGCCTGTCGCTCGGCGTCCAGCACCGCCACTTTTTCCTTCAGCTCAGCGAAGTTCAGGATCGAGTCTACCCGGCGATCCATGCGTTGATCGCTGACACGCATGGCCTCCAGCATCTCGGCGCGGCCATCCTCCATCCGCTTCATCACCTCTGCGTGCCGCTCATCCATGCGCTTCATTCCCTCGGCATGGCGCTCATCGATCCGCTTTTCAACGGCCTCGATCCTTACCTTCAACTCGCGCATCTCCGGCGCAAGAAAATCCTGCAAGACCTTGCGAACATCCTCTACCACCGACATCGGCTTTTCACCCTTTTCTTTCAACTGGAACATGACCCCTACAGGCTAGCGCCGACAGGCGCTGAAAGCAATCACCCCTTCGTACCTGTGTTTGAATACGGTTGTGATCCCCGACTTTGAAATCGGCAACGTTCCGGTCGGCGCGGGCAGGCTCTTTTTGATCGGCGGCCCCTGCGTGATCGAGTCCGAAACCCATGCCCGCCGTATGGCCGAGAGCATCGGCCGCATCGCCGCCGACCTCGAGATCCCATACATCTTCAAGGCGTCCTACGACAAGGCCAACCGAACGTCGGTGACCAGCTTTCGCGGCCCGGGACTGCGCGAAGGCACCCGCATTCTGCGCACCATCGCTGAAACGACCGGCCTCCCTGTGCTGACCGACGTACACGAACCTGCGCACTGCGAGATCGCGGCCGAAGGCGCCGACGTGCTCCAAATTCCGGCGTTTCTGTGCCGGCAAACCGACCTGCTCGTTGCTGCGGGTCATACCGGCCGGGCCGTCAACGTGAAAAAAGGGCAGTTCGTCGCGCCCTCCGACATGAAACATGCAGTCGAAAAGATCCGATCGACCGGCAACGAGCGCATCTCGCTGACCGAGCGTGGCACCACTTTCGGCTACGGCAACCTGGTCGTCGATATGCGCGCCCTCCCGATCCTGCGCCGGCTCGCCCCCGTCGTCTTTGACGGCACCCACTCGGTGCAGATGCCGTCGGCCGCCAACGGCGTCTCCGGCGGCCAGCCCGAGTTCATCCCCACACTCGCCCGCGCCGCAGTCGCGGCCGGGGTCGACGGCATCTTTCTCGAGGTCCACGACAACCCCGCGCAAGCCAAATCCGACGGCGCGAATGCGCTGCGGCTAAACCTGCTGAAACCCTTGCTTGAAAATCTTTTGGCGATCCACGCGCTCGCGCCGAGACGCTGAAGACCCCCTTGCGCGGGAGGCGGCCACTTCAGGCGCGTAGCGCTAATGTGGCGTGTGCTCGTCACAAACCTGCCGTCGCCGCCGGTCGCGAACGGGCCTCTCGCCCCCGACCATCGGGAGGGCCACAGGGCAGGCAACGCAGACAACCCTTCGAGAACATCACAAAACGCCCAAAAAAAGGCCCCTTTGTTTTCACAAAGGGGCCAATCTGCCTTGGTTCTCTCGTTTCTCGAACGAGAGACTGTTGCGGAGCTACTGCGTGGGCCCACCCGCCGGGCTTGCAGGAGCCGTCGCAGGCGCGCCGCCGGAAGGAGCTGTGCCCGCACCGGTCGAGTTGCCCGCCGCCGCCAAACTGTTCTGCATCACGCTGACACGCACCGCGTTGCCGGCCGGCGCAGCGCCGTCCGCCGGTTGCGCATTGCCTAGCGCGATCTGGTGAATCTTATAAACCGGTACCTGCTTTTCAGCCACCAGGTAGCGCACCACCGCGTCCGACATCCGCTGCGAGCTCGCCAGCCCCGCCTGCCCGCGCAGATGGGAGTAGCCCGAAACCTCGACCACATAGCCCTTTTGGCCCTGCAACTGGGTCGCCACCTGGTCCAGCGCTTCCTTGGCGCGCGCGTTCAGCATCGTTTGTCCCGGACGGAACCGCAGCTCCGTATCGGAAACCTTGGAATACAGGTCTAACCCATTGACAGTGTTGTTCAGCTGCGTGGTTTGTGTGCTGGCCTGCTGTGCCAACTGGTTCGCCTGGCCCGCCGTCGAGTTCGCGGTGCCGGCCATCTGGCTGGCCTGGTCAGCCGTCGACTGCGCCTGCCGGATACCGGCCCCGGTCTTTTCATCCAGCGCCCGGATATCATTGGCGTTCTTTGCCTGTAACTGGTCCAGCTCGTTCAAACGGCCCTTCACCGGGTCCAGCTGCCGGTTCACCCACTTCTTGCGGGCAAACGGGTTCAGATGGCCCCAAAAGCCCTCCTTGGATTGTGTCGGCAGCGGCGTGCCCGTGGCATAGCTGCTGTTATCCCCGGCATTCATGGAGCCCTGGGCTTGCGAAGGCGCCTGCGTTGCGCTCTGGCCCTGGCCTGCACCTTGATTTGTGTTCTGCGCCACGGCCGGCAGTGCCATGGACGCGGCAAGCAACAAAGCTGCGCTTGCAGTCACCCTTGATTGGTTGATCATGAAACTATCCTCACTTCCTGGGAAACACCGCTATCAGTGCTGAGATCAGCGAATGAAAGAGAATGGTTGCACCTGGAGGGCCAAATGGGATGCGGACCTCCTCCGCACCAGCTACCGCACGGAATCGCATTCACCCGTCACCACTTACAGCGATCTTCGGGGTCTGCCCGCGCGCCACTGACCACGCCCGTCGAACAAACCACACCCTGCTGCGAGTACTTCCTACCGCAGGGAGAGCAAGATGGAGGACAGCGGCATGCTGCGGTCCGCGGTTACCGCCCGCCATTCACCGCGATCACCCGGACCTCGGGGTAGGCGCCATCCCAGCTCGCCGGAATCGTGTCAAAAATCAAGCGGAAAGGCCGCGCTTCCCCCGGCCGAATCGGCTCCGCGCTCACCGGCTACGTGTCCACATAGGGCTCGCGAAAGCGGATCAGGTTCAGCGGCATCGTGTTTTTGCCGGCCAACATGCCGGTTTCATCCTTGAACGCCACCTGCACCGTGACCGTCCGCACCGTTTCCTTGCCCCGGTTCGTCACGATCCCATCGACATAGGTCTCCTTGCCGCCGGACAGGTTGGTCGAATCACTCATCTGGACCTGCGAAACCGGCAGCGAAGCCGCATACGAGGATGCCGGGGCCAGGCCCGCACCGCCCGGGTTCGCAGCCTGCCGCGAGCGATGCCCCAACCCCAGCAGCAGGCCCAGCACCAACAGTACCGCTATCCCGGCCCCGGCGAACGGCTTCCAGTCGCGCGGCTCCGGCTTTGCCTCTGCCCCGGTAAAGATCGGTGTTCCGTCCTGCGGCGTCATGGCTTCCATCGTAAACGCTTACGCAAAGCGCGCACGCTTGGCATTTAAGCGGTAGTCCGGACCACGCATCTCCACCGTCACGCACATCTCCTGCAGGCGCGAGCGCATGCGCTCCCCAATCCGGTCTCCAAGCGTCTCCTCCCGCACCGCCTGCCGCGCTTCGTAGCTGCCGGACCCCTGCCCACCTCCGCCAGGCGGCAGGTTCGCGTAGTTGGTCGTGATAATCGTAGTGCGCTTGTTGTTGTAGCGCGTGTTCAGGATGTGCGCGACCGTCTCCCACACCCACTCGGTCGGTTTGGCCGCGCCCAGTTCGTCGATCACCAGCACCTCGGCTCCAAATACCGGGCGCAGCACCTCCAGCTCCGTCGTTTGCACATGCGCGTTGTAGGAGTTGGTGATGCTTTTCAGCAGCTCGCGATAATCGCAAAACAGCGCCGGCACCCCTTTCTCCAGGATCAGCTTTTGCAGAATCGCGGTCGCCAGGTGGGTCTTGCCCACCCCGATCGAGCCGGTCAGCAGCAGCCCCGTTCCATCGTTCTCCCCGGGATAAATCTCCACAAAACGCTGCGCCGTCATCCATGGCCGGTACAGGTCGCCCGTGGCCTGGTAGCTTTCCAGCGTGCACGCCGCATATCGCAGGGGCACCTGTGCCCTCGCCAGCATCGCAAACAGCTTGCGCTCATGGCGGCACTCGCACGGTTCCGCAGCCCGGCCGCCGTCGGCCCTGGGCACCACGCGCATGCCCATCCCGTCGCACAAGGGGCACTCCGGTTGCTCGCTCATCGTCCCAGTATCGCCCAGCCGCCGGCTCGGCCGCACCCTTTGGAAGCCTGGTGCGTCTTATGGAGGTGCGTCCATTCCCTTGCGCTCCCCACGAAGGAGGCGCTATCATCGCTGGATTGCAGGAAAGGCTTCAGGACACCATGGCGAAACCAGGCATTCACCCGAACTACAACGACATCACCGTGAAGTGTGCCTGCGGCACCAGCTTCTCGACCCGTTCCACGCACAAGGGCGACATCAACGTCGAAATCTGTGCCTCGTGCCACCCGTTTTTCACCGGGAAGCAGAAGCTGGTCGATACCGCGGGCCGTGTCGAACGCTTCCGCCGCAAGTACGCCCAGAAAGAAACTCCCGCCGCCAAGTAAGCGCGGATGCACCGCCGGAAAGCCTCCGCGTGCGGGGGCTTTTCTGTTGCCGAAAGACCCCCTGTGAACAAGAGCTGGGACAACCCGACCGAGCACCGGATGCCTGCCGTCGCGCGTGTTCCCGCTGAGTTTTCGATCGGCAGCGTCCGCGTCGCCCCCGCCACCGTGCTCGCGCCCATGGCCGGCGTCACTGACACGATCTTTCGTCGGTTCATTCGCCATAGCAGCCTGTTTACCCTCCATGCGACGCCAGGCGACGTGGAAACGCCGGTCACCAACCGGCAGTCCGGCTGCGGCCTGCTGATGACCGAGTTCACCTCCGCCGACGGTCTCACACGCATGCGCGAGTCCAAGCGCAAGCGCTACCTGACCTTTTTTGACGACGAGCACCCTATCGCCGCGCAGATCTTCGGGTCCAATCCCGAAACCCTCGCTGAAGCCGCCCGCATCGTGGAGGACACGGGCTTCGACACCGTTGACCTGAACCTGGGCTGCCCGGCTAAGCGCGTCGTGGCCTGCAACGGCGGCTCGGGCCTGCTGCGCGACCTGCCCCTGATCGCCCGCATCTTCGAGGGGGTCCGCGCTGCCGTCACCATCCCCTTCACCGTCAAGTTCCGCCTGGGCTGGAACGACCGGCACA
>CAXTWU010000161.1:0-1968 GCA_964248025.1 uncultured Acidobacteriaceae bacterium
CGGCCGATCGCGGTTTCGAGGATCTCCGGCGTGATCACCAGGCGCGGGTTCTGCCTGGTGCGGCGCCGAAACAGCGCCGTGGTCTCGCACAGCACGACGATGTCTTCGATCTCCGCCGGGTTCTTGGCGCTGTCGAGCACTTCGCGACAAAACTGCTCATCGCTTAAACCCTCGAGGGAAAACCCGCGCCGACGCGCATCCTGGAGGTAGAACCTGGCTACATCGGCCAGCATCCTTTGCGCATCCTCGGGCACCTCGCGGCGATCGGTCTGAAGTACCTCCGCGCCTGGCAGCACCAGCTTGATGCCGAAGCTGTTGTCGAGCTCCGAATCCGGCACAAAGGTCGTCGCGGTCGCGATCACCAGCACGTTGGCGCGCTCGGAGGTACTTTCAATCAGCGCGTCGAGCTCCGCCAGTACCTCGGGGTCGCTTTCCTTGTACGCAAGGTCGATCCGCGGCAGCAGCAGCATCACTTTTTGCCACTTGTAGCCGCGCACCAGGCTTTTGGCCTCAGCCAGCGCGTCGGAGTCGCGCGGGTTATAGACCGTGACCAGGCGCTCCATGCCGGTGCGTTTGGCGACGGTCTGCGCGAGCGACTTTTTGCCGCTCTGCGGCGGGCCGATGATCAGCACTTCATTGCCGATCTTCAGGTCCTCGTAGACCTCCGGGTGCCGAGCCCGGTCGACCAGGTCATCGATCGAGTGAAGCAGCTCGTCCATGCCGGCGAGTCGCGGGCGCAGGGCTTCGACGGGCTCATCTTCGAGCGACAGATCGATGCGCTCCTTGCGCTTGCGGCGCTCCGACATGAACTCAATAAAAGACGGCAACATGCCGACCGAGCCGATCACGGTGGCGAAAACAAGCAGCTGCTCAGTGATGAGCAGTGCCTGGTCGGAGCCGGCGGCTGGGTCAAAATACATACCGCCAGTGTAGCTGGCTTACTTGATGGCAGGTACTGCGTCGCCTTCGCCGGGTGCGAGAAACAGGTTCTGCTCGATGCCGTGCTGGCGCGTGTAAAGCTCATAGTAGCGGCCGCCAAGCGCGTATAGCGAGCCATGCGTGCCGCGTTCGATGATCTCACCACCCTCAACGACAAGGATCTGGTCGGCCTTGCGGATCGTTGACAAACGGTGCGCGATCACAAACGTGGTCCGGCCCTGCATCAGCGTATTGAGCCCCTGCTGGATCATCGCTTCCGACTCGGAGTCGAGCGACGAGGTGGCTTCGTCGAGGATCAGCAAACGCGGGTTGGCGAGCAGCGCGCGGGCAATGGAGAGCCGCTGCCGCTGGCCCCCCGACAGCTTGACCCCGCGCTCGCCGACAACCGTGTCATAGCCGTCACTGAACCGTTCGGCGAACTCGTCCACGCGCGCGATGCGGCAGGCTGCCAGAAAGTCTTCATCCGTCGCATGGGGCATGGAGAACACAACATTGTCGCGGATCGTTCCATCGAACAGGAACGACTCCTGCAGTACGACGCCGAGCTGCGAACGGTAGCTCGCCAGATCAACCTTGGACAGGTCGTAGCCGTCGACCAGGACCTCTCCCGAGGCGGGTGCATGAAATGCGCAGATCAACGAGATGATGGTGCTTTTACCGGAGCCGGAAGAGCCGACCAGCGCCGTCACGGTGCCGGGCTTTGCAGTGAACGAGATGCCGTGCAGCACAGGCTTGTCGAGCTCGTAGGCAAAGCGCACGTCGTTAAAGTCGACCCGGCCTTTGATCGGCGGCAGAAGTTGCCTGCGTGCGGGGTCGCCGAACTCTTCGCGCTCGCCCAGCACCTCCATCGTGCGGTCGAGCCCGGCGACAGCTTCGGTCAGCTGCGTGCCGACATTCACCATCTGGAAGATGGGCGCGATCATAAACGCGAGAAAGCCGACGTACTGGAAGTAGCTGCCCGGGGAGCTCAATCCGCTTCGTCCGGCATGGCCGGTTACCTGGTTGGCCAGCACCTCATGCCCGCCGAAA
>CAXTWU010000161.1:2068-5364 GCA_964248025.1 uncultured Acidobacteriaceae bacterium
AGAACCTTTTTCAGGTTCGGCTTGCGCTTCGGCTGGTCCCCGGCAGCGGCGCGGGTCCCTGAACGCGTCGAGCCGCCGCGCTCGGCCTGCATGGGAAAGGAGGAGCCGGTACGCACCGGGAACCTAAGCCCCGGCCAGGCGTGTACGGCGCGCCTGGACGAAGTTGCGCACGCACAGAATGGTAAACACCAGCAGCAAAACCGCCATCGCAGCCTTTTCCTCCACAGCGACCGGGAACTTGAACTGCATGCCCTGCTTCAGGCGCACGTAATCGACGATCGACTTCGCGGTCGCAAGGAAACCGAGCAGGCCCAGTGCGACAGCGATGTGCATCCACAAGGCGCGGCGCTTCAGGTCGGTGGTGCGGGCAAGCGCACCGCAGATCGCAAGCAGGATGCCGAATGCCGCGGGGATCAGCGAGGTGGGGAACTTGCTGCCCGTGCCCATGTAAGTAAACACGCCGAGCAGGATCAGGATGATACCGAACAGAATCGTGAGCCGGGCCATGGCTTTTATCTTAACGGGTCGCCGGACGCGGCTGCATTTGCCTCATGCAAAACCGCTGTGCGTGCAACAAAACAAGCAGGAAGACAAGCCGAAAACACCGCTCGCCCAACCTTTCCGGGTGCGCCCGGATGGCTGCTGCACAGCACGGGGTTCGCCCGCCTCCGGATGGTAGCATCAGGCGATATGCTGATCGCAGTCGCTCAACCAGCGGCAAAGCTCCGCACCCGGGGCACAGGGAGAGCCATCTCTCTTGTTTTTCTTTGTCTTTCCTTTCTGTTTTCGGTCGTCTTTCTTTCCGTCCGCAACACCTATGACGACGAATACTCAAACCTGGTTTATGTCGGGCTCACGGTACCCCAGGTCATCCACGTCGCCAATTCGCAGGATGTCCACCCTCCGGGCATGTACCTGCTCACCAATCTGGCTTACCGCGCACTTCCCTCCCCGCGCTGGATTACCTTTTTCACGTTGTTGATTCTTGAGGCGGGCCTGGCTACCTTTCTTTTCGCGGTCACCCCCTTGTTTCGGAGCCGCGGCTCACAACTGTGCTTTGCTCTTCTGGCCTCACTGCACCCACAGTTGTTGATGTGGGGAAACACAATGCGCTGGTATGGCTGGTGGACAGGGCTGGCCCTCATCACGCTGGTCGTCGCCCTGCAGCCTGAGCGGGGAGCTGGAAACGCCTTATCGGACAAAGCCCTGCACTTTGGCAACGGACGCGCCGTCGTGTTGGCGCTGCTGCTGGCCGCGCTCTTCTATCTCAACTACATCACGCTGGTCTTTGGCGCGGCTCTTGGTCTCACGCTGCTGTTCCGCTACGGCCGGCGTGCCTGGAAGCAGTACCTTGCAACGCTCGCAATCTTCTGCCTGCTCGCCCTGCCCCAGGTGCATCCCTTTCTGACCGTGCATATCCCCGGCGGCAAGGGTCAGCAATCGGGCTTTCTGCTTTCGCTCGCTCGCCTGGTCCAGGCCACCCTCAGTTCAGAAGCCTTTCTGCCCTGGCATCCACTCGCCATCCTCGCACTGCTGGTTTTTGTAGCGCTCATCGTCGCGGGCATCCTGCAAGCCGTGCGTACGCGCCCCCTACGCCTGCGAGCCGCCCTGCTGACACCCAATGACGGGCTCGGCAGCATCGTGCTCTTCTCTTTCGTCTTCTTCTTCCTGGTGGCGGCCGCCGGTTTCGGCATCAAGCCACGAAACGGCTTGCTGCTGGTTCCGGTGCTGGCAGCACCTTTCGCACTGGCGCTCGGCACTCTACAAGGCAGGTGGCAGGCCGGCGCACTGGTCATCCTGGCGCTCTGGAGCGGCGTGGGCATCAGTCACCTCGTCCGTCGCGAAGGGCTGACCAAGGCAAACATGGACAACCGGCCTGAAGAGCTGATCAAAATTCTCCGTGGGACGAAAGCGCCGGACTGCGCGGTTGTTGTGACCTATGACTCATTGATGAATCTCACGGTGGCAACCAGCAAGCTGCCGCGCGTACTGCTGCTCACATCCGAAGCGAGTGCCATTCCGCTGAGCAGCCCTCCGTTTCCAGGCAATGCCTGCAGGTCGGTAACGCTGTTTCGGGTCCACTCCTATCTGGGAGGGCTGGGGCATTGGGGCGAGCGCCTCAGCGCGGAAATGGATGCCTCCGGGGCGGGACTGCCGGAGCCCGCGCATACGCTTAACCTTAGCTATGACCCCGATGCTGCCCGCAAGCGAAAGTTTGCCTTCCTCAGCGGCGCTGCCGACCTGCCCGACTATCGCTATATCGTGACTGCCAACCGCATCACGCCGGCGGAGCTCCAGGTCGTGGAGCAAAGACTTCCGCAGTTCGCGCCCGCCGATGATCGGGCGAAACGACCCGCCTTTGCCGCATCCTCACCCGCCGGCAATGGCTAGCTTTCTCGGCCCCCGGCAAGCTCCGGCTCGTTCACCGGTGAGAACCTGATCCTCAAGAACCATCTCGACCACTACGCCGAGTTCGACGACGAGCGAACCAGGTAGCGTTCCATGGGCGCTAAGTACCAGGCCGAACAGACAGGTGGCGAACCGCTGTCTACTGTAGTGCTTGCAGAGCATCCAGCATGTCCACCAGGCACCTCTGGCCGGACACCCGGCTCCTTTGTCACTGAAAGGAGCCATTTGAGCGCGCCACATGCAAACCTTCTTCTTGACGCACTTTCGCCGGAAAGCCAAAAGGCTGTCCTGTCGCGGTCCAAGGAAGTCCCCCTTCCCATCCGAACTTCACTCCAGGTTCAGGAGGAACAGCCTCAGTATGCTTATTTTCTGACCTCCGGCATCGCCAGTGTCGTCGTAGGACATTTCGATGGGGTCACATCCGAAACACTTCTTATCGGGCGCGAAGGTATGACAAGCGCGCTTTCGCTTCTGGGCAGGTCCAGCCCTTCTGCGGAAGTCTTCATGCAGGTCACGGGGAGCGCCCATCAGATCCCTTTCAGCAGCCTCCGAGATCTCTTCCAAACCTCGACCGAGGTTCGCAACCGCATTCTTGAATGCGTTCAACAGCAATCCATGACAACGTTCCAGATCGCGGCGTGCAATGCCACCCATGAGGCGGAGCCCAAGCTTGCCCGGTGGCTGTTGATGATCCAGGACCGGACGCAAGAAGAAACTTTTCAACTCACGCAGGAGTTCATCGCGCAGATGCTGGGCACGCGTCGCACCACGGTGGCCCTGGCTGCAGGCAGCCTGCAGCGCAGCGGCTTGATTGAATACAGCCGCGGAAAGATCACCATCAACTCGCGGGAAAAGCTTGAAGAAGCCGCTTGCGACTGTTATGCAGT
>CAXTWU010000162.1:0-5338 GCA_964248025.1 uncultured Acidobacteriaceae bacterium
GGGCAGCGCGCATGGGTCGCGAGCATGCATTCACCGCTGTTCGGGTGCATTGAGACCGAGTACCGCCTGGAGTGGATGGAAGACGCCGGCGAAGATCTCCAGCGATCTTCCGAGCTGCTGCGCGATCTCGTCCAGCGTCTCGAGCCCGATCTCCTCCACTCCAACCAGTTCGCCTTTGGCGACCTGTCGAACCTGCTGCCCGTGCTCGTCACCGGGCACAGCGATGTGCTCAGCTGGTGGTCGGCCGTGCATGGCGAGCCCGCCCCCGACAACGGCCGGCTGCGTGCTTACACGGCGGTGGTGCGTGGGGGTCTGCTGGCCGCGACGCGCCTGGCCGCGCCCACTGCCTGGATGGCCCGCGAGCTGCGCGAACAGTACGGCATCGACCGGCCCATCGAGGTTGTCGCGAACGGCCGCTCCCCGGAGCTGTTCGTCGCGAGCCGCTCGAAAACTCTGCAAGCCCTCACCGTAGGCCGCGCCTGGGATCCGGGCAAGAACGTCGCCTTGCTGGAACAGGTCCACGCGCCCATGCCGCTTGTTATCGCAGGCGAGCCCGCGCCGCCGCATGCCCCGTCGCACGTTCCCGGCGCTTCCCCCGCGCTCGGCAGCGACAGGCTCACCTACCTCGGCAAGAAAAGCGCCACCGAACTGCGCGAACTGTACAGCCTCACCGCCATCTACATCGCCACCTCTCGTTACGAGCCGTTTGGGCTGGCACCGCTCGAAGCCGCGCTCTCGGGTGCGGCGCTCGTGCTCAGCGACCTGCCGACGCTGCGCGAGATCTGGGACGACGCCGCGCTGTTCTATCCCGCCGGCGATCCGCAGGCGCTCGAGCGCATCCTGCAAGGCCTTGCCGATCAGCCCGAAAGCATCGAACTGCTCGCGAAACTTGCGTACGAGCGAGCGCGCCGCCGCTACACCGCCTCGGCCATGGTTGCCCGGCACGAGTCGCTGTATGGCTCGCTCGCGCGGGTCCACGCGGCATGAGCCTGCGCCGCATCGTCTACTGCGCGCACTCTCTCCGCTCCGACTGGAACAACGGCAACGCCCACTTTTTACGCGGCCTGCTGCGCGGGCTCCATACGCTCGGTCACTGCGTCGTCGCGCTTGAGCCCGCCGACAGCTGGTCGTACACCAACCTCCTGAGCGAAGGCGAGCGCGGCCGGCGGTCGCTCGCGCAGTTCGCCGCCACCTACCCCGAGCTCGACCTCCGCACCTACAGAGCCCCGAGCGACGCCATCCTCAACGAGACCATGCGCGAGGCCGACATCGTGGTCGTGCATGAGTGGAACGAGCCCGCGCTGATCGATCGCGTACTCTCCCTTCGCGATCGGCATGGCTTTCGCGTGCTCTTCCACGACACGCACCATCGCGCGTCCTCCAGCCCTGAAGCGATCGCGCGCCTGCGCATCGCCGAGTTCGACGGCGTGCTGGCCTTCGGCGAAGCCCTGCGCCGCATCTACCGCGAACGCCTGGGTGCCGCGCGTGTATGGACGCTGCACGAGGCCGCCGACATCTCCGTTTTTAAGCCGGAGCCTGAAACCAAGCGCGACCGCGACCTCGTCTGGATCGGCAACTGGGGCGACGACGAGCGCACGGACGAGCTCGCGCGTTTTCTGCTGGAGCCCGCTCGCTCGCTTCCCGCGCGCAATGCCATGGTGCACGGCGTGCGCTACCCGGCAAGCGGCTTGGCCGCGCTTGCGCAAGCCGGCATCGAGTACGGCGGCTACCTCCCCAACCTCGCCGCGCCCGCTGTGTTCGCGACGGCTGCCTGCACCGTCCATGTGCCGCGCCGTCAGTACGCCGAGCAGCTTCCCGGCATTCCCACGATCCGTGTCTTTGAAGCGCTCGCCTGCGGCATCCCGCTCGTCTCCGCTCCGTGGCACGATGCAGAATCGCTCTTCGGCCCGCACGACTTCCGCTGGGCCCACACGGCAGACGAAATGACCCAAGCGCTCCGCGAGCTGCTCAAAGACTCCGCCGCGCGCGCGCAGCACGCTGCTCAAGGTCTCGCCACCGTGCGCGCCCGGCACACCACGCTGCATCGTGCCGAGCAGCTTTCCGGCATCTTCGACGAGGTGCTTGCTTGAACATCCTAGCCTTCGGCTCCTCGCTCTTGTCTTCCTACTGGAACGGTGCGGCCACCTACTATCGCGGCATCTACCGCTACCTCCATGCACTCGGTTACACCATCACATACGCCGAACCGGATGCGTTCAGCCGCCAGCAAAATCGCGATTACGACTCTCTCCCCTATGCTCGCTCGCTCGTCTACCAGCCCGGCAAGTGGCAAGCGGTCCTGCGCGAGCACGCGCCGTCCGCCGACCTGCTCGTCAAGCACTCAGGCATCGGCGTCGACGACACCGCCATTGAAGCAGCGCTGCCCGGCTATCGCAAGCTGGGCGCGCTCGCCTGCATCTGGGACGTCGACGCGCCCGCCACCCTCGCCCGTACCGATGCTGATCCTGCGGACCCGTTTCGCGAGGCGCTGCCGCTTTACGACGCCGCGCTGCTGTACGGCGGTGGCCCGCAAACAGTGGCGCGCTACAAGGCCCTGGGCGCGCCCGTGTGCGAGCAGATTTACAACGGCCTCGACCCTGAAACCCACTACCCGGTGCCGCCTGACTCGCGCTACACGGCCGACCTCGTCTTTCTTGGCAATCGCCTGCCCGATCGTGAAAAGCGCGTTGAAGACCTATTTCTCCGTGCCGCCGAGCTCGCGCCCGAGTTCAGCTTTTTACTCGGCGGCGAAGGCTGGGGCGGCAAGCCGATGCCGCCGAACGTGCGCTGGCTCGGCCACGTGCCCACGGGCGAACACAATGCCGTCAACGGCTCCGCCCGCATGGTGCTCAACATCAATCGCGACTCCATGGCGGAGGTCGGCTTTTCGCCACCGACGCGCGTGTTCGAGGTCGCGGGCAGCGGCGCGTGCCTGCTGTGCGATGCATGGCCCGGTATCGAAACTTTCTTCACTCCAGACGAAGAAATCCTGGTTGTCAGCGACGCCGGCGACATCGTCGCCGCGCTCCGCACGCATTCGCTCGAGGCCGCTGCACAGATCGGCGCAGGCCTGCGCAAACGAGCCCTCGCCGAGCACACCTACGCCCAACGCGCGCAGCAGGCTCACAGGCTGCTGCAACAGCTGTGGGCTGCCAAGGATGGCGAGTGGGGCCGGGCATGAGGATCAGCATTCTCGGCCTCACCATCACCTCCGCCTGGGGCAACGGCCACGCTACCACCTATCGCTCGCTCTGCCAGGCGCTTCACGCGCGCGGGCACAGCCTCCACTTTCTTGAGTACGACGCGCCTTGGTACCGCGAGCACCGCGACCTGCCCGCGCCCACGTTCTGCCAGGTCACGCTTTATCGAGAGTGGCCCAAGGCACAACGCTGGCTCATGGAGGCCGCAAGCGCGAGCGATCTCATCATTGTCGGGTCATACTTTCCCGACGGCATCGCCGCCGCAGAGTTCCTATTCGAGCACGCGCACGGCCCCGTCTTTTTCTACGACATCGACACACCCGTCACAGTCGAACGGTTGCGCAGCGAAGGCACGACCGAGGCTCTGCGCGCCGATCAGATCCCGCGCTACGACGCTTATCTCAGCTTTACCGGCGGCCCTATTCTCGACGAGCTCCGATCCCGCTTCGGCGCACAGCGCGCCCTGCCGCTTTACTGCTCCGTCGACCCCGACGCCCACCGACCGCAAGCTGTCGACGAGCGTTTTCAATGCGCTCTTTCCTACCTCGGCACCTACTCTTCCGATCGCCAGCCCAAGCTCGACTTGCTCTTCGTCGAGCCCGCGCTTGCCACGCCCCACGAGCGTTTTCTCCTTGCCGGCGCACAGTATCCCGAGTCCATCGGCTGGCCCGACAACGTGTGGCGCTTCGAGCACGTGCCGCCCTCCCAGCACCCCTCGTTCTATAGCTCCTCCCGCTTTACGCTCAATCTCACGCGCGACAGCATGGTGGCCGCCGGGTGGGCGCCGTCCGTGCGTTTGTTTGAGGCCGCGGCCTGCGGTGCCGCGATCATCTCCGACACGTGGCCCGGCCTCGATCAACTGCTCACTCCCGGCAAAGAGATCCTGCTCGCCTCGACGACCGGAGACGTCCTGCGCATTCTGCGTGAAACCACCGAGAACGAACGCGAAGCCCTGGGTCGCGCGGCCCGTGCTCGCGTACTGGCCGAGCACACCAGCGCGCAACGCGCGGTGGAGCTCGAAGCGATCGCAGGCACCACCGCCGCGAACCTGCGCCGCTGAACATGGCAGCCCTGGCCTATGCACAAGCCCTGCTTGGGACCCGCTCCATTCCCCAGGCGCTGGCCGCTTTTGACACCGCCGAGCAAGCCAGTGCCGACCCCGGCAGCTGCCACGCCGGCCGCTGGGAGTGCTGCATGCTCCTGGGCGACTACGAATCGGCTTGGAAGATCAGCGATGCCATCGACCGCCGTGCGCGAAACGCGACGAACCCGCAGCGCTTCTGGACCGGCGAGTCCCTGCGCGGCAAACAGGTCATGCTGCGTTGCCTTCACGGCTTCGGCGACGCCCTTCAGTTCATCCGTTTCGCGCCGCGAATCCGCGAAGAAGCTGCTTCTTTCTGTGTTGAAGCTCACCCCGAGATCATTCCCCTCCTGCGCGCCTGCCGCGGTGTCGAGAAAGTCATCTCCTGGGGTCCGCTCGCCCCCGCGCAGCCGCCCGCCTGGAACGCACAGATCGAGATCATGGAGCTGCCGCGCATCGTCCGAGCCACCACGGCCAGCCTGCCTGCGCCCCCTTACCTCGACATCGCAAGCCTCTTTGCGAGGGACGCAACTCAATGCTTCGTTGGGTCACCATCCGGTCGCCCGCGAATCGGTTTTTCCTGGCGCTCCAGCAACTGGAACCCGCTCCGGTCCATTCCGCTTCCGCTCCTCGCGCCCAGCCTCGGCGCGGTCCCGGCCTGCGACTGGTACAGCCTGCAACAAGACGGCGAGCCCGATCTCCAGGTCTTCCCGCAGGCGCACAATATCGAGACCGGTCTGACAAACCTCGCCGTGCGCATCGCGCAGCTCGACGCCGTGCTGACCGTCGATGGCGTCCTCGCGCATCTTGCCGGCGCGCTCGGCGTCCCCGTGCTGCTGCTGCTGCCGCATGCCGCCGATTGGCGCTGGGGCCTCGGCCACACGACGCCTTGGTACCCCAACATGCGACTGTTTCGCCAGCAAACACCCGGCGACTGGACCCACCCTATCGCTGCCGCCATCCAGCATCTCACCACGCATGGTTTCTAACGAATACGAAGCCATCGTACTCGGCGCAGGTATCGCCGGCCTGGCTGCCACTCGCGTTCTAAGCGAAG
>CAXTWU010000163.1:0-5337 GCA_964248025.1 uncultured Acidobacteriaceae bacterium
AACCCCATCCGCTTCCCACTCGAGCCCGCCCGGCCAACCACCAGCCCGGCGGGCTCTTGCGTTTGTTTCATCATCGCCGCACCCCCACCCGAGGACCCATGCCCGAACCCACCGTCGCCCCCCCAAAAGAAACCAAAGCCCAGCGCGTCGAACGCCTCAAGGAGGAACAAAATCCCTGGGACATCTTCGACGAGGTGCGCCGGTTCGCGCGCGAAGGCCGCGACAGCGTGGTGCCCGAGTGGGCGTCCGTCTACTTCAAATGGTGGGGCGTCTACACCCAGGGCGACGGGGCCGGGGTCACCGGCGGCAAAGGCGGCGAAGGGCTTGCGTCCCCCTACTTCATGATGCGCATCGGCGCGCCCGCCGGCCAGCTCACGTCTCACCAGCTGCGCACCGTCGCCGAGCTCACCAAGCTGCACGCGCGAAATCTCGCCGACATCACCGTCCGCCAAAACATCCAGCTGCACTGGCTCACCATCGAGTCGCTGCCCGAGGTCGTCGACGCGCTCGATCGCGTCGGCCTGTCGCCCAGGGGGGCCTGCGGCGACGTCGTGCGCAACGTCACCGGCTGCCCCCTCGCCGGCATCGACGGCCACGAAATCTTCGACACCACGGACGTCGCGCTCCAGATCTCACGCGAGCTCATCGGCAACGCGGCCTATTACAACCTGCCGCGCAAGTTCAAAATCTCCGTCACCGGCTGCCCCCTCTGGTGCTCCTACCCGGAGATCAACGACATCGGCCTCACCGCGACGTTCCGTGAGGGCGAGCCGGGCTTTACCGTCCGCGTCGGCGGCGGCCTGTCGAGCGACCCCCATCTCGCCGTCAAGCTCGACGCCTGGGTGCCCGAAGCGCAGGCCTTCGCCGTCACCCGGGTCATCACGGAAATCTTCCGCCACCAGCAGGTACTGCGCGAAAGCCGCGACCGCGCGCGCTTGAAGCAGCTATTTCTGAAAGAAGGCTGGACGGCGGAGAGCTTCCTCGCCGAGGTCGAGCGCCGACTGGCCATAAAGCTTGCCCCTGCCGCCCCTGAAACCGTCCCCGACGATGTGCTGCGCGATCACGTCGGCATCCACCCGCAAAAGCAGCCCGGCCTTTGCTCGGTCGGCGCAAGCGTGCTGCGCGGCCGGCTGACCGGCGACCAGCTCGGGGCCGCCGCCGATCTCGCCGAGCGCTTCGGCTCCGGACACCTCCGCACCACTGTCGGCCAAAACCTGCTTTTCATCGATGTGCCGTCGGATCGCGCGATTCCGTTCGCCGGCGAGCTCGCGAAGATCGGCCTCAAGGTCGAAGGCTCGCAGTTTTGGCGCGGCGCGGTCGCCTGCACCGGCACCGAGTTCTGCAAGCTCGCCATCACCGAAACCAAGGGCTTCACCCGCTGGCTCGTCGATGAGCTGGAAGAGCGCGTGCCCGCCTTCGACCAGCAGCTGCGCCTCCACGTCACAGGCTGCCCCAACTCCTGCGGCCAGCACTGGATCGCCGACATCGGCATCGAGGGCAAAAAGATCAAGCACGAAGGCCGCCTCGTCGACGCTTACTACTTTTGTGTCGGCGGCTCCGTCGGCCGCTTTGCCTCAACCGCGCGCCCCGTCGGCTACCGCATCCCCGCGACCGAAGTGCCCGAAGCCATCGAACGCCTGCTAAAAACCTACCAGGGCCGGCGCCTGGGCGAGGGCGAAAGCCTGCGCGAATACTTCGCCCGCCACTCCAACGACGAGCTCCGCGCGCAGCTTGCCGGCGAAGCCGTCAACCCCGTCGATCGCGACGCCGCGAGCCCTGGCGTTGCCACCGATATGTAATCCGGCTGTATTTCTTACACTAGGAGAACCATGTCCAGCTACAAAGCGCACGTGTTGAAAACAATAGCTTTCTGGTCCGGAATCTTCGTTTTGATGTTTCTGTTTGAGATGGCACGTCACCACTCACCACGGTAAGGATCGCGTTCTCTTGCCGCGCTTGTGTCTTGAGCCTGTCGGATCAGTTGTCCTGCGCACCGAAACGGAGACTGCATGAGCCTGCTCCCCATCTTCCTCAAACTTGACGGCCGGCCGGCGCTGGTCGTTGGCGCGGGCGAGGTCGCCTCCGGCAAGATCGAGAGCCTCGTCGCGAGTGAGGCCCGCGTCACCGTCGTCGCCCCCTGGGCCCGGCCCGAGATCATGCGCTTCGCCGAGCGCGGCGCCATCACCTGGCACCAGCGCCCCTTCGCCGACAGCGACCTGCACATCGACAGCCGGGCCGTGCCGCACGCCGGCCCCGACGCCGAGCTCAAAAAGCCGTTCGTCGTCATCGCCGGCACCGACAACACATCGGTCAATCAGCATGTGTACCGGCTCTGCGCCGCAGCGGGCATCCTGTGCAACGCGGTCGACGATATCCCGCACTGCGACTTCTACTACGGCTCCGTCGTCAGCCGCGGCAACCTCCAGATCGCCATCTCGACCGCCGGCGAAAGCCCCTCGGTCGCCCAGCGCCTGCGCCGCGAGATCGACGCCCAGCTGCCGCATGACCTCGGACCGTGGCTTCATACCCTCGGCCATCTCCGTCGCGAAGTGCTCGCCGCCTATCCGTCAGGCGACGCGCGCAAAATGCTTCTGCACACCCTTGGCGAGCGGCAGGTCTGCGAATCAGACACTTGCCCTTCGCGGCAGCTCGCGCTGCCACACGCTCCGGTTTCGCGCCGACCCAAGCCCACCTACGTCGATCAACCAGCCCTCAATATCCATCCGGTGATGCTGGTTGGCGCGGGCCCGGGCGACCCCGACTTGCTCACCGTCAGAGCCGCCCGGCTCATCGGCAGCGCCGAGATGCTGCTTCACGACGACCTCGTCCCCCCGGCCATCCTCGCGCTCGCGCCCCCGTCCGCTGAAGTGATCAACGTCGGCAAACGCTGCGGCCGCGCCGCCATCACCCAACCCGAAATCCACGCGCTGATGATCGCGGGTGCACGCGCAGGCCGACGCGTCGTCCGCCTCAAAAGCGGCGATCCCCTCCTGTTCGGCCGGGCCGGCGAAGAGATGGACGCCCTGCGCACCGCTCAGCTCGCGTTTGAGGTTGTTCCCGGCGTCACTGCCGCTTCCGCCGCTGCCGCCGCCATCCCCTGCTCGCTCACCGACCGCCGCGCGGCGTCCAGCGTCCTGCTCAGCACAGGGCATTATGCGCCCGACGAGGCCGCCAACCCCGAACCTACCCGCATCGTCTACATGCCGGGCCGCGACCTAACCGCCATCGCCCGCCAGTGGCGCGGAGCCGGCCTGCCCCCCGACTATCCCTGCGTCCTCGTCTCCCGCGCCGGCCAGCCCGACCAACAGGTCACCCGCACCACACTGGGCCTGCTCCACGTCACCACCCCCGGCCCCGCCCCGATGCTACTGATGGGTGGCGCGGTCTTTACGCAAAAAGAAGTCCATACAGCCGACGCCAAGCGCCAGCTTTGGCAGTACGCAGCTGCATCCGTGCTTGAACAACATGACGCTCGATGACGCTCAGTAGGCTCGGAACGCATATGGCTAAACGCATACGAAGCTAAATCACGAACAGAGTCATATCTGCCCAAACGAATAGGAAGCTCCGTGCCTCAGCGCGGAGCTTCCATGTCACCGGTCTTAACCGACCGACAACACCGCCACCCCAGCCCCCGGCATCGTCAAATGCCCATCCTCGACCGTGATCCCGGCGTCGGACGCCAGCAGCAGTTCCACACTTTCATCCAGCCCCGCCGAGTAGCCTTCCTCCTCCAGCGTAAACACCAGCACCACCCCGCCGCGCTGCATCGTGAACCACCGGTCTTCCTCATCGAAGTCCACGTCCACCTGCTCCATCGCCCCGTCCGTCAAATCCAATCGCGACTTGCGCAACGCGATCAGGTCCTTGTACCAAGCGAGCATCGCGGCATGCTCCGGCTCAGCCAGCTCGTCCCATTTCAGCTTCGAGTTCTCAAAGGTCGACGCCGCCTGCGGGTCCGGCACATCCGCCGGGTCCCATCCAAAGGCCGCAAACTCCTTTTTCCGCCCTTCGGAAACCAGCTTGCCTAGCTCCTTGTCCTCGTGGTCGGTAAAGTACTGGAACGGCGTCGAGGCCGCCCACTCCTCGCCCTGGAAAAGCATCGGCACAAACGGCGCCAGCAGGGTGAGCGCCGCCGCGATCTTGGCGCGCGGCATGTCCGTCAGCTGCTGCAAGCGCTCGCCCTTCGCCCGGTTGCCCACCTGGTCATGGTTCTGCGAATAGCCCAGAAACCGCCATCCCGGCAGGTCGTGCACCGGCCGCCCATGCACCCGGTCGCGATACTCGGAGAACTGCCCATCAAATACAAACGCCTGCGACAGCGCCTTGCCCAGGTCCGCGAAATCGCCGAAATCCGCGTAGTAGCCGCTCCGGTCGCCTGTCAGCAGCGCGACGATCGCATGGTGAAAATCGTCGCTCCACTGCGCGTCAAACCCGTAGCCGTACGCCTCCTTCGCCCGCACCAGCCGGGGGTCGTTCAAGTCGCTTTCCGCGATCATCACGTAGGGCCGCCCGGTTTCCGCTTCGAGCGCATGTGCTTCCGTCGTGATCTGCTCCATAAAGTTGATCGCCGAGCGGTCGTTATACGCATGCACCGCGTCCAGGCGCAGCCCATCCATGTGATAGTCGCGCAGCCACATCAAAGCGTTATCGCAGAAGAATCGCCGCACCTCGTACGAGCCGCCCACCTCCAGGTTCACCGCGTCGCCCCACGGCGTCTTGTGCTCGTCGTTGAAGTACGGCCCAAACTTGCCGACATAGTTCCCCGACGGCCCAAAGTGGTTGTAAACCACGTCCATCAACACCGCCAGGCCCTTGCCGTGCGCCGCGTCCACGAAGCGCTTCAGCCCGTCCGGGCCGCCATACGAGTTCTGCGGCGCAAACAGGTCCACCCCGTCGTAGCCCCACCCATGCTCGCCCGGGAACTGTGCAAACGGCAGCAGCTCCACATGCGTCACTCCCAGCTCGCGCAGGTAGTCCAGCTTCGCGGCCGCCGCGTCGCAGGTGCCTTCCGGCGTCCACGTGCCGATATGCAGCTCATAGATCACCGCGCTCGGGTAAGCTGCCGCGCGAAAGCCTTCGTCGGTCCACGCAAAGGCGCTGTGGTCCACCACCCGCGACGGTCCGTTCACACCCTCCGGCTGATACTGCGAGCGCGGATCCGGCATCGCTAGGTCGTCCCCGTCCAGCAGAAACTGGTAATCCGTACCCGGCCCCGCGTCTTCCACCTCCGCCGTCCACCAGCCGCCCTCGTCCCGGCGCATCGGGTGCTTTGCGCTCGCTATCTTCACAACCGCAGACTCGGCCTTTGGGGCCCATACTCGAAACGTGTGCATG
>CAXTWU010000164.1:0-1440 GCA_964248025.1 uncultured Acidobacteriaceae bacterium
TCGACCGGAATACACGCTTGATTGTGCAGGGCATCACGGGCAAGGAAGGCACCTTCCATGCCAAGGGCTGCGCCGAGTACGGGACACAGGTAGTGGGTGGCGTGACGCCGGGCAAGGGCGGCACCACGCACGAGGGCTGGCCGGTCTTCGACACGGTAGAAGAAGCCGTGCGGCAAACGGGAGCCAATGCGACAGTGATCTTTGTGCCGCCGCCGTTTGCGGCCGATGCCATTCTGGAGGCAAACGCGGCCGGGCTGCCGCTGATTGTCTGCATCACGGAGGGCATTCCGACCAACGACATGGTGGCGGCCTGGAGCGTGCTGCGGCACTCCCCTTCGGTGCTGATCGGGCCGAACTGCCCGGGGGTGATCTCACCCGGCAAAAGCAAGATCGGCATCATGCCGGGGCGCATTCACCGGGAAGGCTCGGTGGGCATCGTGTCTCGCTCGGGCACCCTGACCTACGAGGCGGTGTACCAGCTGACCCAGCTGGGCCTGGGGCAGTCGACCGCCATCGGGATCGGCGGCGACCCGGTGATCGGGACGACGCATACCGATGCGCTGAAGCTGCTGAACGAAGATTCGCAGACCGAGGCCATCGTGCTGATCGGCGAGATCGGCGGAACCGCGGAGGAAACGGCCGCGGCCTATGTGCGGGAGCATGTGCGGAAGCCCGTGGTGGGGTTTATCGCGGGGCAGACCGCGCCGCCGGGCCGCCGCATGGGCCACGCTGGGGCTATTATCTCGGGCGGGCAGGGCACCGCGGCTGAAAAGATGGCGTCGCTGCGAGCTGCGGGCATCGAAGTCGTGGACTCGCCCGCGGCCATCGGCGCGACCGTTGCCCGGATACTACGGCACGCCTGAGCCCGATGACAGGTTTCTGCGCCCGAGCCGAATCATCTCCGCGTGAATTCAAGCGCGGCCCTTGTTTTCGTTCAGCGTGCCCCACGCGGACAAGCCCCGCCTCCCCATGAACAAAACTAAGGGAACCGGAATTAGCGTGACCGCCGGGCGGCTCTCTGCCCGATAAAACGATAGTGACATCGAAATTGGATTTCTAAAGTATATCAGCGTACGCGCGTCTGCAAATTTGGTGGTGCCTAAAGAGACTTAGGGTAACCGGTCCTGGTAACTGCGCTCTGCTTCTTTGGAAGAAAGCGCCAATTTGAGAGAAATTGTTTTTTTCGAGTGGTTTGGGAGGATTACTTTCTTTTTAGCGCAACCGCGCATCAGGAGATTCCCCCATGAAATCGATCAAGTCCTTCGTTCTCGGCGCCTTCGTCGTTGCACTTTCGGTACCTGCTTTCGGATTTTTGGTTACCCCTGCTGGTGCAAGTGTGACCTCCGGTACGGGTCAGATGATCCGGTCGATTGCGCTGGCGATCTGCCCTTCCGGTACTTCTAAGAATCCGTGGGGTGCTTTGGCGATCTGCCCGACCGG
>CAXTWU010000164.1:1540-5335 GCA_964248025.1 uncultured Acidobacteriaceae bacterium
AATCCGTGGGGTGCTTTGGCGATCTGCCCGACCGGTACTTCCAAGAATCCGTGGGGTGCAATGACCTCCGACAAAACAGCTAGCAAGGTTTAGCCCGTTGTTGGTAGGCTCATTCCACGGAGGCACGCCGTGGTCGCTGAAATCGTGAACAAAGCGTTTGCCTTGACGGGACCCGGCCTGGACTCTTGTTTATGCCTGGTGATGCTGATGAAAGGGCGCTGGTCCGGCTATCCCGCGCTCTTTACCCTTGCACTTCTTGATCTTTGTTCCAGCATTGCCCTTTATGCGATCGACCCTGCCGGACTGTCTCGAACGTACGCACTGTGGTACTTGGCTTTTGATGTCGCAAGTTTTCTGCTTCAACTCGGCATTCTTTACGAGATTGCGAAAAATGTTCTGAGGCCGGCCGGTGTTTGGAACCGCAACGTCTGGAAACCCCTGGCAGTCGCAGGCTCGATTGGTGCAGCAGCGGCTTTGCTGGCGGCATGGCTGGTCGAGCCTATAGGGATTCGCGGGGTTGCGGCACTGGAGCTGCGCGGGGAGGTTTTTACCGGCTTGCTGACCTGCGAGCTGGTGATCGCCATGATGTTGTCGGCGAAAGAGGTTGGTCTCCCATGGCGGAGCCATGCCATGGCGATCGGGCAGGGGCTGATGGTATATCAACTCGCGGTTGTCTCCTTGGAAGGGCTGGCAGCTTCGATCGGCCCGCACAGCCTCTACTACGAGTCCATTTACTATCTGCGCAGTTTGATCTATGTCGGTACGCTCGGCTACTGGGCTGTCTCGCTTTGGCGCACCGAGCCGGCGCGACGGCCGATTTCCCCAGCTTTGCAGAAGTATGTACTTGCATTGCATGAACGGGTTCAATACGATCTCGGCAAGGTCACACACTGAGGTCATCAAGGTCACCATGGACCCTCGCTTGCACATCGCCGCCCTGCTTCTTCTCTGTTGCGTCTTTGCGGCTGCCGCTTCTTACGCGGCGCGGCGGTCCATCCGGCTGGACCGCCGTGGCTGGGACGATCTGTTGGCCGCCCTGCAACAGGTGAATCTCCCCGGTCTTGAGGACGTGGCCAGAGACTACCTGGAACCCCGTAAAGGGCAGACCGCGATGGAGCCGGAGGTAATTTGGCAGCTGCTGGGCGGCGACCAGGGGCTGAAGCGCATGCGCGCCAACGCCGACCTGCTGCTCGCGATCGCGGCGCATGCTTCCCGCTGGAACGGCGAGGAAGTTGCGGTAGTGGCCGAGCGCATGCGGCGTGACGGTGTGCGGTTGCGCTCAGCCGTGCGCCGGATCCAGCTTGGCATGTTGTCGCAGATGGTCACCGGGCGCCACTGGGTGTCGGTGCCGTTTCAGTTGCAGGAAGCGGCTTCTTCGTATTACCTGATGCGGCAACGGCTGGTGGCTTTGTACGAGACCAGCCACGTGGGCCTGCTGCCCCGGCTCCTCCAGGCGGTTTAGGGCGCCGTTCCGTTCTTCTGCTTAAAGGTCGCCATACACACGCGATTCCACCGGAACGATAACGGGACGCGGCCCGTCGCATGCGTGCCTCGGGCAAGCAGGGCCGGAAGGTACACTGGACGGGCATCCTAAAACCCTGAAGGAGAACCCCTCTTGCCCCAAAGGACTTTCAGCATTCTGAAGCCGGACGCCGTGCGCAAAGGTGACGCGGCCGCGATTCTTGCCCTCATTGAAAAAGCCGGCTTCAAGCTCGTTGTTATCAAAAAGCTTTCCATTTCAAAGCAGCAGGCCGAGGGCTTCTACCACGTGCACAGCCAGCGTCCATTCTTTGACTCCCTGACCAGCTTTATGTCCTCGGGTGCTATTTTTCCCATGGTGCTGGAGAAAGACAATGCCATTGCCGATCTGCGGCAGCTGATGGGCGCAACCAACCCCGCCAATGCCGAAGAAGGAACCATACGCAAGCAGTTCGCTGCTTCGATCGAGGAAAATGCGATTCACGGCTCCGATGGGGAAGAAACCGCGGCTTTTGAGATCGGGTACTTTTTCGCAGGGTACGAACTGGCCTAGGCGGAAAGAGGAAGCCCTCACTGGCCGCCCCTCATCCAATGGCTGTGTGTGTGCCGAGGGAGTTTTCATGGAGAAAGCAACATTTGGAGCCGGTTGTTTCTGGGGCGTGGAAGCTCGTTTCGGACAGATTCCGGGCGTGGTGGAAACCGCCGTGGGGTATGAGGGCGGCGCGCTTTCGCACCCCACCTATAAGGATGTGTGTTCGGACCGGACGGGTCATGCCGAGGTGGTTGAGTTGTTGTTCGACCCAGAGCGGGTCAGCTATGAGACGTTGCTGGAGCAGTTCTTTGCCCTGCACGACCCGACGCAGCTAAACCGGCAAGGCCCGGATTGGGGCCGGCAGTACCGAAGTGTCATCTTTTTTCACTCAGCGGAGCAGGAGGCGGCTGCGAAGGCGGCGATTGCACGGTTGGGCGAGCAGCGAGCCTTTTCCAAACCGATCGTGACACAGGTCGTGGCGGCCGAAAGCTTTTGGCGAGCCGAAGACTATCACCAGAAATACCTGGAAAAACGCGGTGCTGTGAGCTGCCACATCTAGCTGCAGCACCAACAAACGGACCGCCTTAAACGCCGGCCCTGGTTTCGAGCTCCGAACGCATCAGGGCCAGGCGACTCTGCAACAGGTCACGTTGGGCCGCACTTTTTCGGTGATCCCGCAGCAACGACTGGAGCCGCTGAATGTGAGCTTTCAGTTGCGTGTCGGAATAAAGCTGGATGCGGTGAATATCCCGGCTTTGCGACCCAGCCATCGGGATTTCCCGTGCCACGGTTCCTCCTGACTCCGCTGCGTCCGTGATTTTCCTGCCCTGAAGAATGAGCCGCACATTTTCGGCAACAAGGTCCAGGTTAGCGCGGATCTCCTCCTCATTGCGGCAGCCGGGCCCCGGCGGCACCAGGATTCTGAGCAGGATCGTCCCATCCGGTTGAAGCTCGGTAAACCACATCAGCACTCGCGAGTTCATTTTTCCGACAAAACGGAAGATGTTGGACGAGATGAACTCGCCCTGCTCCTTGTCGACGGCCAACAGGAGGCAGCCGTTGTGACGCAGAAGCGACCGGGTGTGCAGCAGAACCGCGTGATCGGTGCGAATGGCTTTCCAGGGTTCATCATTCCATGCCAGCACCACATTGTCGCCGACCGGCTCGCGCGCGATGATGCGGCGCTCTCGCCCCTCGCCGATCGCCTGCCGGGCAATCGGTAGAAAAAGCTTCACAAAGGGGATGTGCGCGGAACAGCAAACAAAGCCTTGCGGCTGGGCAGCGTATGCCCGAAGATGTTCCTCGCCTTCCACGATCACGGGGATTGGGAAGAAGCCGTGAAGCGCGAGCAGATCGAGAAATCGGTGCAGGAGGCGGGGCACCAGGGAGACGTCCGTCGCATTGTGACTCGCCGGAGCAAAGCGGCCGGCAGTGCGGGCAAGCCGCCGGGCCAGGGCAAGCGCGGCACGGTACCAGCGTGAGGGCGGCAGGCAGGTCGCGATCACCCAGCAAAAAAAGGTGAAAACCTGAAGGATGATCCACTCTCGGTTGATACTGTGCTTCCGAATCAATGCCATGGCAGGGCTATGCGCGCAGGGACTCCCTCATGGAAGTTCAACCATGGACCCGGTCTTGTCAACATAACGTTGGTGACTGGTGTGCTGGATGGAGCAACACGCTGCCGCCAGGACTGTTTTGCACCGGGCCAGACCTTGTGAAGCGAAAAGCTTGGTGCGCCCGGCAAGATTCGAACTTGCGACCTTCCGCTTCGGAGGCGGACGCTC
>CAXTWU010000165.1:0-5319 GCA_964248025.1 uncultured Acidobacteriaceae bacterium
AAACGTCCGGACGCAATCTGCTTGGTTTTGTTGTTGAGCAGGCTTGCCGGGACCGCGCGTCCGGCCAGCTCCAGCTCGGCATCAGCCTGGTAGACGGCGCGGTCTTCCCCGCCCTCTCCGGTGTTGGAGCGGCCGCCGAGCAGGTTCATGGCAGCGGTCACCGTCTGGTGTGCTTCCGGAGAAAGCGAACCCAGCGACATGGCGCTCGCGAGGCACCGTGCAAAGATGGCCGGCGCGGCTTCCACCTGTGAGATCGGCAAAGGGTCGCCGGCAGGGCGGAAGCCGAGCAGGTTTCGCAGGTCAGACGGCTCCTTTTCGACAGACTGGGCGCGGAAAGCCGCCCAAGCCGCGCCGGGTTCGGGCGCGGGTACCACGGCGCGCGCGGTGGAGCCGGTGACGGTTTGCAGCAGGCGTACGGTCGAGGGCTGCCAGCCATGCGGTTCGGCGCGGTCGGCCTTGCGAAAGCGGATCCAGCCGGGGTCCGGCAAGTCTTTCACCGGTGAAGATACTGTCGCGGCGGCGGCTGGGGCTTCCGCCAGCACGGAGGCCTTGACCAGCACGGAAGTGTCGGTCGCTGCGGGCAAAGGCGCGTAAGCAGCCCAGGCGGCGCGCAGGCTCGCTTCCAGCTCCGCATAACCGGCACCGCCGGCCAGCAGCGCGGGCGTTCCGAAAAAGCAGTCGTTCATCACCGTTGCGTCCAGACCAATGGCGTCGAACAGGTGAGCGCCGCGGTAGCTGTCGAGCACGGAGATGCCCATCTTGGACATGATCTTGGCGAGGCCACCGTTATAGGCCTTCATCAGGTTCGCTTCGCCGTGTTCCGGGTCGGCGGCGCGCGCGCTTTGGAGCGCCAGCCACGGGCAGGCCGCGCCCGCGCCCATGCCGATCAGCACGGCCAGATGATGAACGTCGCGGCAATCACCGGCCTCAACCGCGAGGCCGGCGCAGGTCCGAATGCCCTCGCGGATGAGATGGTGGTGTACCGCGCCGAGTGCCAGCGCCATGGGCACCGGTGCGTGGTCGCGATGGGCGGCGCGGTCAGAAAGCAGCAGAACGGCAGCCCCACCGCGTACCAGCTCCGCAGCCTTGCCGCATAGCTCATCCAGGCAGGCGGCCAGCGTGGTCTTGTCGCTCAGCAGGCAGTCCAGCACCGCCAGCGGCAGCTCGTCGCGCAGGCCGTGCTGCCGGGTTTTCAGCGCTTCCATCTGCCCCAGTGACAGGATGGGCGAAGGCAGCGACAGGCCCGGCAGACGCTGCTTGCGGTCCAGCAGGTGCGGCCAGGGTCCAAGCCGCGTGTGCATCTGCATCACCACTGCTTCGCGCAGCGAGTCCAGCGGCGGATTGGTCACCTGGGCGAATCGCTGGCGGAAAAAGGCGTAGACGGGACGCGGCGCGCGCGCCATGGGGGCGAGCGGCGTGTCGTCGCCCATCGACCAGATCGCGTCCTTGCCCTCAGCCACCATGGGTGCGAGCACCATGCGTACGTCTTCGCGGGTGTAGCCGAAGCCGTGGTGCAGCCGTCCGAGCTCGCCCTCGGGCAGGGGCGCGACCGGCGTTTGCCCGTCAAGCGTGCGCTCGTTTAACAGCTCTTCGTACTGCGGTGCGCGACTATCGAAGACCTCCTGGATCTCGTCATTCTCATACAGCTTGTGTTCTTCGAAATCAATGCAGAGCATCTGCCCGGGGCCCAGGCGCCCGGAGTGCACGACGCGCTCGGGATCGAGATCGACCAGGCCGGCCTCGGAGCCGACGACGACCAGGTCGTCATCCGTGACGAAAAAGCGGCAGGGCCGCAGGCCCACGCGGTCCAGCACGGCTCCCACATAGCGGCCGTCGGTAAACATCACCGCTGCCGGGCCGTCCCAGTGTTCGATGGAATCCTCGTTATAGGCAAAAAAAGCCGATGGTTTGCCGTGGTGCGCCGGCGGCAACATCAGCCGGATCGACTCGGCGATGGTACGGCCGTTGTGCGACAGCAGCTCGGCCACTTCGTCGAGCGAGGTGGAGTCGGAGCCGTCCGGGGTGAAAATCGGCTTGAGTTCGTCCGGCAGCGTCGCGGCGCGGGCGTCCAGGCGCGCGCGATTGCCCCACACCGTATTGATTTCACCGTTGTGGGCGAGCGTCCGCAAGGGCTGGGCGCGGTCCCAGGATGGGGCGACGTTGGTCGCGTAACGCTGGTGAAAGACGGCGAAGTGCGTGGTGTAGCGCGTGTCTTCAAGATCCTTGTAGAAGTGCGGCAGCTGCCGGCCCGAGCACATGGACTTGTAGATGATGGTCTGGGTGGACAGCGAGCAGACGTAGCCAGTCTCGCCGCCCTCGAGGACCTGGCGGTCGAACTCCTTGCGAGCCAGGTAAAGACGGCGCTCCATGGCGGCCGTGTCTGCGGTGGTCAGCAGCACCTGCTGGATACGCGGCATGGTCGACCGGGCAATCTCACCCAGGATCTCGGGGCGGGTCGGCACGTCGCGCCAGGCCAGGATCTCAAAACCCTGGTGCCGGAGCGCGGCTTCAAGATGGGTATGCGAGCCGCTGCCCCGCTCGGGAAAGAAGACCATGCCGACACCCAACGGCTGGCCGGAAGCGAGGGTCAGGCCGCACCAGTCCAGAAGCAGTTCGCGCGGGATCGCCGTGCAGATGCCGATGCCGTCGCTTGAAAGCCCGTCCGCGGCGATCGCGCCCCGGTGCTCCAGGCGGCTCAGCGCCTCAAGCGCCTGCTCAAGAACCAGGTGGGAAGGAACGGCCGTGAGTGTCGCAACAAAGCCGGTGCCGCAGCTCTCGTGTTCAAAGCGCGCATCGTACAGGCCGGGCGTGTGACCCGCGGCAAGGGTGGCGTGGACGGGCTGAAGACTTGGAAGGTGGCGACCCATGCCCAACTATACGTCCTCTTTCGGGTAGAAATTTCGGGGTATTACGAAAAGAATTGCCCCGGGCAAATCGGTCTTTGATCACGCCCGAATGGACCGGGAAAAGCAACCGCTTGCCAGGCACGGAGGCCCAGTGGCCGGGCCGGGTCGCGGTGTGGAAAAGCGGCGATCCCGTACTTGCATAATTATACAGAGCAGCGTATTTATATGCAGTGGACCCGAGAAACAGCCCAGCCGGAAAGCGCCATACGGCGGGGCAAGCAGGCCAGCCATGAAGGACGAAACCCAGCCCGTGACCGCCTCTGAAAACAAAGCCGAACGCCACTCCGCGATCCGCGACCTGCTCCTTGCCGCCGCCGTCACAAGCCAGGATGAGCTGCGCCGCAAGCTGGCGCGGCGCGGCTACAAGGTCACCCAGGCGACGCTGTCCCGCGATATTCGCGAGCTGCAGTTGATGAAAGGTCCGGAAGGCTACGCCCTGCCCGGCAATGGCGCCGCCGGCGACGGGGCCGATGACGAGGACGAGCTGCCCTCGCTTGGCGAGCTGCTGGCAAGCTTCGGCCTGCGGGTAAAGCAGGCGCAAAACCTGCTGGTGTTGATTACAGCGATGGGCTCGGCGCAGCCGGTCGCCGCGGCGCTCGACTATGCAGAGATTCCAGAGGTGGTGGGCACGGTGGCCGGGGACAACACCGTGTTGATCGTGTGCCCGGACAACCGGCGCGCTGGCTTGTTGTGCGAGCGGCTACACACCCTGATCGGTTAGCAGGCTGCGGAAAGGGACGGGATGGAACACGGACGGCAGACAGCGGTGATAGGGGCGCGCGGCTACGCAGGCGGTGAGCTGGCGCGGCTGCTGCTCGCCCATCCGTGCCTCGCCGAACGACCGCCGATCTTTTGCGGGCGCGAAGCCGATTCGCTTACGCGCATGCACCCGGCGCTGCGCGGGCTGGCCGGCGAGAGCGCGCTTGCGGTCCATCCGTTCTCGTGGGAGCTGCTGGCCGAGCGCGGCGTCGACACGCTGTTTCTCGCAACCCCGCACGAGCAATCGCGCGAGTGGGTACCGGAAGCGCTCGGGCGCGGGCTGCGCGTAGTGGACCTGAGCGGGGCGTGGCGGCTGGCCTCGAGCGCAAACCGGGCTGTGTACGGCTTCGCCGACAGTGACGACCCGGCGGCTGAGGCCGTGCAGTCGCAGGCTGTGTATGGGCTGCCGGAGTTTCACCGCGAGCAGATCCGCTCGGCGCGCCTGGTCGCAAACCCAGGCTGCTACGCCACCTCCGTGCTGCTGGCGCTCAAGCCGCTGCTGGCGGCCGGCCTGCTTGACCTCGAACACGGCATCGTCTGCGACAGTAAATCGGGCGTTTCCGGCGCTGGACGCGAGCCTTCAGCCACCACGCATTTCATGTACGCGGCCAACAACCTGTCGGCCTACGGGCTGTGGAAGCACCGGCACACGGGCGAATTGTACGAGCAGCTCGGCGTAAGCGCGGCGGAGCTGATTTTTACGCCGCACCTGCTGCCGATTCCACGCGGCATCCTATCGACCATCTATGTCCGGTTTCGCGAACAAACCACGCCGGAGGCGGTCGCGGCCTGCTACGCGGCTTTTTATGAAGGGCGCAGGCTCGTTCGGCTGCTGCCCACCCCGGAGCTGCCGCAGATTGCCTCCATCGAGCGAACCAACTTCTGCGACCTGGGTTTTTCGCTCGCCGCCGATGGCCGGCGCGCGATCCTGGTAAGTTGCCTGGACAACCTGCTGAAGGGCGCGGCCAGCCAGGCGGTGCAGAACTGGAACCTGACAGAAGGGCTCGACGAAGCGGAGGGACTGCTATGAAGTACATTGTGAAGCTGGGCGGCGCAACGCTGGAAGATCCGCCACTGCTCCGGTCCTGCGCGCGCGCGATCGCCGAACTGCAACGCGCCGGCAACAGTGTCGCGGTGGTGCATGGCGGCGGGGTGCAGCTGACGCGGACCCTCAAGCAGCTGGGTAAGGTCAGCGAGTTTGTCGGCGGGCTTCGCATCACGGATGCCGAAACCCGCGACACGGCGCTGATGGTCCTGGGCGGCGGCGTAAACAAGACCCTGGTGGCGGCACTGGCGGCCCAGGCTGTGCCCGCAATGGGGCTTTCGGGCGGCGACGGCATGGTGTTTCGCGCGAGAAAAAAGCGCACCGCGCCTGATCTGGGCTTTGTCGGCGAGATCGCGGCGGCCGACCCGCGCTGGCTGGAGGCGATCTGGGCGATGGGCGGCGTGCCCGTGCTGTCGAGCATCGCGCTGGGCTTTGACGGCGAATACTACAACATCAACGCCGACGAGATGGCGGCAGCCTGTGCGACGGCCTGCCGGGCCGACGCGCTGGTGTTCTTGACGGATGTGCCGGGCGTGCGCGGAGCCGACGGCACCGTGCTGCGCTGGCTGCACACCGGGCAGATCGCCGCGATGACGCGCGACGCGGTCA
>CAXTWU010000166.1:0-5280 GCA_964248025.1 uncultured Acidobacteriaceae bacterium
GGACATATCACCGAGAAAGTCAGCGCGCAGTTCCGGGTAGAGATGTTTAACCTGCTGAACCACATCAACCTGGCTCCGCCGGATAACAGTCTCAGCGACGGTTCGTCCTTCGGTACCGTGACAACGACGATCGGCAACTACAACGGCGCACCCGGCCTTGGGCCCGGAGAACCCTACAACACGCAGCTCGCCTTGAAGATCATCTTCTAGCGCTGCCTGCGATACCCTGTGGGTGGATGCGGCGCCCCCGCCGCATCCACCTTGTGCTGCCTTTCACCTTCAGCGGTTCACCCCGGGCAATGGAGTTCCTTCAAAACATGAGCTTTCCTTCAGGTCTTAGTCGCAGGCAGTTTCTGGCGCGCGTCGGCGTAGCCGGCGGATTAAACGCGGCATTTCTCACCATGCGGTCCCTGGGGCTCATGGCTCCGCCGGCTCAACCCGCCGAGCCGTTCGCAATCCCCGCGGGCACGGGTAACGGCCTCAAGGTAGTGATACTGGGCGGCGGCATTGCCGGCCTGGTGGCCGCCTACGAGCTGCGCGCCGCCGGCTACGAGTGTACGGTGCTGGAGGCGCGCGAGCGCCCCGGCGGACGCAACTGGACCGTGCGCAACGGCGACACCGTTGTGCTTCAGGATTTCCCCGACCAAACCTCCTCCTGGGACGCCGGCAACTATCAAAACGTCGGCCCGGCGCGCCTTCCCTCCGTCCACCGCACCATCCTGGGCTACTGCCGCAAGTTAGGCGTCGAGTTACAGGTCGAGGTCAATGCCAGCCGGTCCACTTACCTGCAAAACGACAAGGCTAACGACGGCAAACCGATCGTGCAGCGTCAGGCCGTCAATGATACACGCGGCCACGTCAGCGAACTGCTGATGAAGTGCATGAGCTCCGGCTCACTCGATGGGGAGTTCTCCAAGGAGGACCGCGAGCGCATGCTCGCCTTTCTCCGCATCTACGGCCCGCTTGACGAGGCCGGCAAGTACACCGGCTCCGACCGCGCCGGTTACAGCAATCTGGCCGGCGCGGGCAACGACGCCGGTGTGCTGAGCCGGCCCATCGATATGGAAACGCTTTTGGCCGAAGACTTCTGGCAGGGCATCCTGTTTGAAGAAGCCTTCGACATGCAGGCCACCATGATGCAGCCGGTCGGCGGCATGGACCGCATCCCGTATGCATTCGCCAAGTCGCTCGGCGGCATCGTGCAGTACAACTCGCCCGTCACGGAGATCCGCAAAACCGCCAACGGCGTGCGCGTCGCCTACACACAGGGCGGCAGCCCAAAGCAGGTCGAGGCCAGCTACTGCATCTGCGCGCTGCCGCTTACCATTCTCCGGAAAATCCCGAACGACTTTGCCCCTCCCTACAAAAAAGTCATCGACGAGTGCACTTACTCGCAGGCCTACAAAATTGCATGGCAGAGCCGCCGCTTCTGGGAAGAAGACTACAACATCTATGGCGGCCTCGAGTTTGTCAGCCAGGGCTGCAGCCCTATCTGGTTCCCATCGGCCGGGCTCTTCACGCCCAGCGGCGTGCTGGTCAGCGGCTACACCGACGAGCGCGATTTGCCGTTCGGCAAGCTGACCATGCCGGCCAAGTTCGACGAAAGCCGCCGATCCATCGAGCGCCTGCACCCCGGCCATGGCAAGGAACTCGAAAAGCCCATCTATGTCGGCTGGGGCCATGTACCCCACAACCAGGGCTCATGGATCGCATCCTACGGCCCCGGGCAGGACCGCGCGCCTGGCGCCCTGACATCCCGCACGGGCATGCCGGCGCACCCGGCCGCCGCAAAAACGCAGACCAACCCCGGCTACGAGGTCCTGATCGCGCCCGACGGACCCATCTACTTCGCCGGCGACCACGTAAGCCACATCGTGGGCTGGCAGGAGGGCGCGGCGCTCAGCTCCCAGCGTGCCGTCCGCATGATCGCAGACCATTCCGTTGCGCGGCTCGCCGCGTCCGCCACAGACCGCGCCTAGAGAAACACCTAACAAGGAGCACTTACCGTGAAAAACAAGGTAGCCATCCTCGCCGCCCTTGCGCTCGCTGCAACGACAGCCGGGGCGCAGATGGTCGTCAAGCACCTGCAGCCCAACGAAAAAAGCCCCATCGCCAATGGTGTGTGGGCCGGCGACACGCTCTATCTCAGCGGTCAGCTGGCCTCGCCCGTCACCGCGGCCGACCCGTCTAAAAACACCGAAGCCGTCTATGGCGACACCAAAACCCAATCCATGTCGGCGCTCGGCAAGATTCAGGCGCTGCTCAAGGAGCAGGGCCTGGACATGAAGGATGTCGTCAAGATGACGGTCTTTCTCGCGGGCGACCCGGCCAAGGGCGGCAAGCTCGACTTCCCCGGCCTCCAGGCCGCGTACACGCAGTTTTTTGGAACCGCCGAGCAGCCCAACAAGCCGGCTCGCAGCGCGTTCCAGGTCGCCGCGCTGGCCGCCCCCTGGGCGCTGGTCGAAATCGAGGTGATCGCGGTGCGCTCCAAGTAACCAAGTAAGACGGCGGCCAAAAGCCCGCGTTGCTCAACGCGAGCTTTTGGCGATCCGATCCGAAAACCTACGACAACATCCGGCTCCGGTTTGTTCCCCCGCGCGGCCCCATCGCCACCGTTGCCGGCGCCCCGCTCATCACCTCGTGAAACGCCGTCTGAAACTTCGCCATCTCGGCCTGCGTGCCTACCGTGATGCGGACGGAAGTCGGCATGATCGGCCACACGCGCCCGATATAAACGTCGCGGCTCGCCATCGCGGCCATGACGTCGTGCCCGGGCCGGCCCGTGTCGATCATGAAACAGTTGCTCTCCGACGGAATGAACTTGTAGTTGTTTGCAAGGAGCCAGTCAAACGTCTGCTGCCGAATCGCCGCATTCGACGCCTTGCGCTGCGCGATCAGGTCCGGCTGCTCCAGGCTCGCGGTCGCCGCGGCCACGGCCATGATCGGCATGGCGTTCATGCCGTAGTAGTTCAGCTTCTTCAGCAGGTCGGGCCGTCCCACAGCCAAGCCGCAGCGCACGCCGGCCATGCCGTACAGCTTTGAAAACGTCCGCAGCACAATCACATCCTTGTCCGCCTTCACCAGGTCAAGCGAGGGCGTCGCGTCCGAAAAGTGGATGTACGCTTCGTCGATCAGCAGGATCGATCCCGCGGGCTTGTGTGCCAGCGCATACTCGATCTCCGCGCGCGGTGTGGTTGTGCCGGTCGGGTTGTTGGGGTTGCAGATGTAGAACACCCCGCCCCGCGGCGCGGCCGCGATCATCGCTTTCACGTCGTGCGCATGCGTCGCGGTCAACGGCACCTTGATCACAGCTGCCCCATTCAACGAAGCTGCGCGCATGCCCGCTTCATAACCGGGGTCCGCCGTCACATACGCCCGCTCCGGCGAGGTAAACGCCAGCACGCTGTAGTGCAGCGGCTCGCTCGATCCGCCGTATACAGCCACGTACTCGGGCTTCAACCCTTCCTGCGCGGCAAAGGTACCGACCAGCTTTTCCGTCAGGTCGCTGTCGTAGCGGCCGCCCTCGTGCAGGAGGCTCGTCATGCTTGTACAAGCCGCCTCGCAGGGCCCCAGGGGGTTTTCGTTGGCGTCGATCCGCACCGCGCCCGGCGGCACCGGTTTCCTTGCCATGCGACGCTGCGCCAGGGCCAGCTGCGGCTCGGTCAACAGCGGAAGAGCGGCGGAAGCAAGAGCAGCCGATTGCAGAAATGAGCGGCGCGACAGCGGCATGGGAAACTCCCTTTTGGGAAAAATATTGTTAGCATCAGCCTAGCGCCACACATTGCCTCGCAACCACAGAAATTACGGCTATCAATAGAACTTGTGCCCCCGATAACTCCCCCTTATCAGGCCGGCGCGAAGGCCGTTTGTTACCATCGCGAAGCATGCTTCTCGCAAGTCCCCTGCCAAGCCAAACCGCGCCGCTGCTTGCCGTGCGTGAGCTTTCGGTCCAGTTCCCGCAGGCCGCCGGAAGCGAACTCCGGCCCGCGGTCGACGCGCTTTCCTTTACGGTCGCGCCCGGCGAGTCGCTGGGCCTGGTCGGCGAGTCCGGCTCCGGCAAATCCGTCACCGCGCTCGCCATCCTGCGCCTCCTGCCGCCCGCCTCCACCGTGCAGGGCGCCATCGAGTTCACCGCGGAAGGACGCACGCATAACCTGCTCACGCTCGCCCCCGAGCCCATGCGCCGCCTGCGCGGACGCGAAATCGCCATGATCTTTCAGGAGCCCATGACGGCCCTCAACCCGGTCATGCCGGTCGGCGCGCAGATCGCCGAAGCGCTCACCGCGCACACCCCCCGCCTGGGCCGCCGCGAAATCCGCGAGCGCGTCCACTCGGCCATGGAAACCGTCGCGCTGCCCGACCCCGTGCGCCGCGCGCGCGACTACCCGCACCAGTTTTCCGGCGGCCAGCGCCAGCGCATCCTGATCGCCATGGCCATCATCCATCGCCCACGCCTGCTGATCGCCGACGAGCCCACCACCGCGCTCGACGTCACCGTGCAGGCGCAGATCCTCGAGCTGCTCGCAAAGCTGCGCGAAGATTACGGCCTCGCCATGCTGTTTATCTCCCACGACCTCGCCGTCGTCTCGCAGGTTGCCGAGCGCGTCGCCGTCATGCGCCACGGTTTGCTACTCGAGCTCGCCCCCGCGCGCGACCTTTTTCGCGAGCCCCGGCATCCCTACACGCAGGCCCTTCTGCGCGCCATCCCCACCATGCAAACGCCCCTCGACCAGCCCCTCGCCACCCTTGTCGCCCACGCCGCCTGGCGGCAAGGCACCTTCGGTGAAAGCTCCCCCGGCCACTGGGTCCGCGCGGTATAGCCCATCCCGCCGGGGTACTCTAACTAAACCTCCATGCGCGCGCTTCTCCTATCCGACATCCACGGCAATCTCCACGCTCTCCAGGCCGTGCTCCACCTTGCCCCGGCTTATGACACCGTGTGGAACCTCGGCGATACCGTCGGCTACGGCGCCAATCCCAACGAGGTCATCGCGCATGTGCGCGGCCTCGGCACCACCTTTGTGCGCGGCAACCACGACCGCGCCTGTTGCGGCCTTGAAGACCTTGAAAACTTCAACCCCGTTGCCGCTCGCGCCGCCCGCTGGACCCAGTGCGTCCTTTCGTCCGAACACATTGCCTGGCTGCGCCATCTGCCGCAAGGCCCTGTTGTGCCGCACAGCGCCCCGGACGCATCCATCCGCTGCGTTCACGGCTCCATCCTCGACGAGGACGAGTACATCCTGAGCCCGCGCGACGCCTGGCACTCGCTCGCCGCCGGCG
>CAXTWU010000167.1:0-5264 GCA_964248025.1 uncultured Acidobacteriaceae bacterium
GCCGCCGTTCTTGCGACTGAGTGCAGGGTCAGCGACGCGCCGGGCTCCGGCCTGAGCGGCGTGGACTGCATGCCCAACTTTGCCATCCTCGCGTATCCGGTGATCAGCATGGAGCTTTCGGGACTGCCGAAGCCGCATCCGGGCTCCGTGACCAACCTGTTCGGCATCAACCCTGACTCGGTGATCGCCCACCAGCTTTCGCCCCAGTACGCCGTCACCCCGGCCACCCCACCGACATTTATCTTTGCGACCTCGGGCGATCCCGTGGTGCCGGTCGGCAACAGCGTGGTGATGTACTCCGCGCTGCAGGCGGGCGGCATCCCGGTGGAGATGCACCTGTTCGACTACAGCAACCATGGATGCGGCCTGTGCGGCGATATCCCCGATCTGGCCGGCTGGCCCTTGCTGCTGCGCGCCTGGATGATCCACCGCAACCTGATGCCACCCACCGCTCCGCCAGCGCCGCCACCCGCTGCGAACATGCCTGACTGGCCTTCCGGCATCGATGGCCCCGGGCATACGAACTAGCCGCAAGCGCGCCGGGAAGAAGCAGGAAGCCCGGCGCGCGCCCTGCTACCCTGAACCATGCCCCTTTCCGAGCACACCGTGCCGCCTGAAGCCGCGGGCTCCCGCCTCGATGCGTGGCTCACCGCCCAGCTCGACGGGGTCAGCCGCTCGCGGGTGCAACTGCTGCTAGAGCAGGAAAGCGTGCTGGTTGACGGGGCGACCGCCAAGCCTTCTCTGCGACTGGAAGGCGGCGAAAAGGTCGCGGTTCTCCGCGAGCCCGTGTTGCCCCCGCTACGCGCTACCCCCGAGGCCATCCCGCTTTCCATCTTGTATGAAGACGAGGACTTGTCCGTCATCGACAAGCCTGCCGGGATGCTGGTCCACGCCGGGGCCGGAGCCCGCAGCGATGACCCCAGCCTTGACAGCGCCGACGAGACCGGCGAGTATGGCGTGCCGGTTGAGAATATGCGTGACCGGGGTACCCTGGTCAACGCCCTGCTGCACCACTACGGCGAGCTCTCCTCCGGTGCGGGTGACGCGCTGCGCCCCGGCATCGTTCACCGTCTCGACCGCCAAACCAGCGGCCTGATCCTGGTCGCACGCAACGACGCGACCCATGCCAAGCTGAGCGCCATGTTTGCCGAGCGGACGCTGCGCAAGACCTACATCACGCTGGTTCACGGCCATCTCGAAGCCGACCGCGGCACCGTCAGCGACCCCATTGGTCGCGACTCGGTACGGCGCACCCGTATGACCACCCGCCGCGTCCACGGCGCGCGCACCGCCATCTCGCATTACCGGGTCGAGCGCCGCCTGTCCACCCGCTTCGGCCCCTTTACGCTGGTGCGCGTCCGCATCGAGACCGGCCGTACCCACCAGATCCGCGTTCACCTCAGCTCGCTCGGCCACCCCGTCGTCGGCGACACGCTGTATGGCGCGCCTGCGGAGATCCGGGCTGAACCGGACGGCAGGCCCATCAAAAAAAGCCGCCGGCGCGCGCTTGAAACCATCGCCCTGCCGCGAAACTTTCTCCATGCCGCCGAGCTGGAGCTGAAGCATCCTCGCTCGGGCGAGCCGCTCCACCTGGCGGCCCCTTTACCGTTGGAACTGACCGGCTTTCTTGCCGGGCTGGAGGCTTTGCCTGAGGCCCCGTCCGGCACTCCATCCGGGCCTCCGTCCGGCACCGAAGAGAGCTGAACGGTAAAATCGGGAACATACGCCAATGAAGTTCCTCCCCGTTTCCATGCTCCCCCTGGCCGCCCTCCTTTTGGCGGCATCGTTCGCGGCTCCAGCCCAGCGGCCCGCACCGGTCGCTACGGCTCCGTCGAGCCAGCCGGTTCCCGCGCAGACGGCCCAGCCTTCTCCAGCCCAGCCCGGCAATCCAGCCGCGCCAGCCCTGGGTCCCGCTCAAGGCGACCAGCAGCCCGCGTTTACCATCACGGCCCAGGTCAGCGAGGTGTACCTGACCTTTACCGTGACGGACCGCCACGGCCATTTCATCAATGACCTGAAGCAAAGCGACTTCGCCCTGCTCGACGATGGCAAAGCCCCGGCACAGGTGTACCGGTTCGAGCAAAACACCAACCTGCCCCTGCGGGTCGGCCTGGTCATCGACACCAGCACCTCCATCCGGCAGCGCTTCGCGTTTGAGCAGCAGGCCGCGACGGAATTTCTGCTGCAGATCCTGCGGCCGGCAAGCGACAAGGCATTTGTGGAGGGCTTTGACCTGGCCCCGGATTACAAGCAGAACTGGACCAACAACCTCGATGCGCTCACCGCCGGCATCCAGGGCCTCCACTCCGGTGGCGGCACGGCGCTGTTCGACGCCGTCTACTCGGGCTGCCACGACAAGATGCTCGATGCCACACTGCACCACGAGCCTGCGCGCAAGGCCGTGATCCTGATCTCGGACGGCGATGACAACCAGAGCCACAGCTATCTTGAAGACGCGATCAAGGAGTGTCAGCGGGCTGAAACCAGCGTGTACACCATCAGCACCAACATGAGCCCCAGCCGCGATCGCGGCGACGATACGCTCCAAAAGATCGCCGACGCCACCGGGGGACGGGCTTATTACCCCAACCGCATTGAGGATATGTCGAACAGCTTTGCTCAAATTCAGCAGGAGCTGCGGTCGCAATACGCCTTGAGCTACAAACCAGCCGATTTTTCAACAAATGGGGCATTTCGCACGATCTACCTGTTCTGCCTGGATCGCAAGTACCAGGTCCGGTCACGAACGGGCTACTTCGCACCCCGTCCGTGACCTATCTCTGCGAGATACCTGGATAGACGGTTGTCCCGGCAACGTTCGCTCCTGCAGTCCCGCGCCGGAACGAACGCTGCCCAGGCTTGATGGACGCGCCCGCGGCAAAGCGCCGCGCCGTCCGTCCAAACCCGAGAACCCGGGGCTTTACGACCCGAGAACGCGATAGCCCAGCTGGAATGGATTGCTCGCGATTGCGGCCAGCAGGAACCAGCCCGTCGCACCGATGTGCAGGGACGGCCCGTAGGTGTAGCCGAACCCGGTGTCGAGCACACTGGTCGCGGCCACCAGGCCCAGTCCCGAAGGAATGACCTTTCCACCTACGGTGAGGCCGACGCCGAGCGTTTGCTGCACCAGGATGGATTGTTGCAGCAGCGCCAGGGCGGCTGTCAGGTCGCTCACGATCGCGGCCACGCTTTCGCCCTTCAACACGCGGGCAATCAGCGCGGCTGCCGTGTGCCCTGTGCCCTCAAGCCAGACGGCCTGCGGGTCATCGGCGGTTGTGGTCAGGCTGGCCGAGGAGAACACCATGCCGTGCACGGTCTGGCTGCCCTTCAACGACGAGTGTGGGGCGCTCGCCGTATCGGTCGCCTGCAGGTGGGCGAGCGCATAGTCGATCGTGCCCGCCGTTGCTTGTTGCAGGCCCGCCAGAAACGACCAGGTCTGCACGTCTTCAGGGATCGGCGACACGTTGATGGTGACCTGGTCGGGCAGTGTGCCGGTGTAAAAGAACGGCCCGCTTGCGTTAAACATGGCCAGGACAAACTGCGCCGCATGGGCCGCCAGGGCCGACCAGCTGGTGCCATTGCTGGCATTCGCATTCTGAGTTAAACGGCTCAGCATGGTGAAAAACGCATAGGTATCGATGTTGTGCTCGGTCGATTTGCCATTGGGCGAGGGCACAGACTGGTTGTACTGGTCGATCACCGTGCCGAACCGGAAGCCGCCCGGCCCCTGCGTGTCGTAGGCGTTGGTCACGATCCAGTTGCCGACGGCGAGGGCGCCGGTTAAAAAGCGGCCGTTGCCCGTCTTTGCATAAAGCTGTGCCAGCGCCATGCCGGTCCAGGCCTGGTCGCCCACCGCGCTGCCGTAGAAGTAGAACGGCGCGGCTGCCGGCGTAATGAAGACTCCGTCCGCATTGGGCACATTGACGAAGTAGGCCTGCGCGAAGCGCCCATCGGCGACAGGAAAGTTGTGCGCCTGCGCATACAGCAGCGACAGGCCCAGGGTTTCGGCGCGTGCGACATCATCCGTGTCGCCGGCCGCGAGATAGGCATGAATCGCGACTGCGTTGTCGTAAGTAAAAGCGGTCGCGCCCACGGCGTCGTCGCTGTAGCTCTGCGTCAGGCGCAGGGTGGAGCCGGTCGCATACGCGTCCATCATCCGATTCTGAAAGTCGAACCCATGATTGATCGCATTCAACAAAGCCTGCACGTCGGCGTTCAGGTCGCCTGGCACGGCCTGCGCGCGGGCGGTGGCCGTCCCAAGGGTAAAAGGCACGGCGAGCGAAGCGGCGGAAGCAGATCCGAGGGCGAGAAGGTTGCGGCGGGACAGCTGGGGCATTGTTTTCTCCTGAAATCCTTGAAGATCGAGCGGAGCCACTCTACCGTGCGCAACAAGGCCTCGGCAAGGCGCGCCGTGTAAATCCTGACCAGCAAAGGTTTGCCGCCCGGCGTGGACGGGCAGCCTGCCTGGGCAAAGCGCTTATACTCGCGGAAAGAGCGTGCCGCAGTCCGGCCAGCTCCGGAAGCAGTTTCGGCAGCAGTTTCGGCTGGTAGGCTGGGTCCATGGCACCCATGCTGGAGCTGGCACATGTGACCAAGCAGTACCCGGGCGCGGGCGGCCCGGTGACGGTGGTGGACGATGTTTCGCTTACCCTGCGGCGGGGCGAAACCCTGGGGCTGGTCGGCGAGTCGGGCTCCGGCAAAAGTACTCTCGCACGCATGGCCTTGGCACTTGTCCCGCCGACCTCCGGGGCGATCGCGTTTGAAGGGATGTCGATTCTGGGCGCTTCAGCCACCGCCCTGCGGCAGCTGCGCCGCCGGATGCAGCCCGTCTTCCAGGACCCCTATGCCGCACTCAACCCGCGTATGCGGGTCCGCGACATCCTGTCTGAGCCGTTTTTGATTCACAAGCACGAAGCCGGGCGATCAAGGCCCGCGCTCCAAGCCGCGACCGCCGAGCTGCTGCGCATCGTCGGGCTTGACGGCTCGGCGCTGCCCCGCTACCCGCACGAGTTTTCAGGCGGCCAGCGCCAGCGCATCAATATCGCGCGCGCTCTCGCGCTCCGGCCCGAGGTGCTGGTGCTCGACGAGCCCGTGTCCGCGCTCGACGTCAGTGTCGGCGCACAGGTGGTCAACCTCCTGCGCTCGCTTCAGCGCGAGTTCGCGCTTACCTACCTGTTCATTACCCACTCCATGCCGCTGGTGCGCTACCTTGCAACGGAGATCGCGGTGCTGGAAAAAGGCAGACTGCTGGAGTACGGCCCGGC
>CAXTWU010000168.1:0-5209 GCA_964248025.1 uncultured Acidobacteriaceae bacterium
GCCACGTCGAGCGGCACACACCGGGCCACGGCCGCGATGCCGCCGTTGCCCGGCGCACACAGGAGCTCGCCCACTCGCGGCGAGCGCCGCAGCGCCCAGCAAAGCGCATGCTCCCGCCCACCACCACCGATCACCAGAACCTTTGCGCCGCTGCTCATCCTGCTTTCAGGCTACCGCACGTGAGCAGGGCGCGCCTTCGGCTGGAACAACACCAAGAGCGCAGTCCAGGAGAAACCGAAGACCCACTCGGGGTGAAGATTAAAGAAAGCCCTCAAGGTCGCGTCCGCCGAAGACCACACGCTCAACACGAACCACCATCCCGGCAACTCGAAACAGCACAGCATACCGTCCAACAACTGCCATGCGTGCGTCGTTGCCGATTTCCGGTCGCAACCTGTATCGCAGAGGACTCTCGCCGATCATGCGCATGGTTTTTCGGATGTCTTGGATAAAGCGAAGTGCGCGCGTTTGGCTATCCGCGAAATCCAGTCTGCGATCTCCCCGAGATCAACCTCGACCCATGGAGACACCTCAACGGCATACCTAGGTGGCATCCGAGATGCCGCTTGTGCCGCTATACTTCGTTTCCAGCCGCTCCATCACGTCATCCACAGGCAGCCCCGGAGCTTCATTCATGCGCGCCTGCTGCCATAGCTGTCGCATCTCTTCGATCCCGCCATGCTGCGATCTGCGTTTGCGGCTCCACTCAATGAGGGCGGCACGGACGACCTCGCTCGACGAAGCGTACTCGCCTGTCGCTACCGCCTCTGTACCGAGGCGACCATCTCAGGCGGCAAGGCGACACTGATCTTCTCAAGGGACGGCATAAAGGCTCTCGCGGCGGAGAATTGCGACTGCAAACAGGTTAGCACCGGGGTTTGTGTCGGGCCTGATCGATCACGCCAAAGCCTGCGGCACCGCTTCCTCCCAGCGCCCCTGCGCTTTCAAAATCAGTTCCACGACTTCCCGCGCCGTCCCCCTTCCGGCCAGGCGCTTTGTCACATAGTGGCACACCCGCTTCAGCTCCGGCGCTCCGTCGGCCACGCACACGCCCAACCCGGCGCGTCGGGCGAGCGGGATATCCGGCAGGTCGTCGCCCATGTAGCAGACCTCGTCCTCCGAAACCCCGGCCTTCTCCAGAATCTCTTCAAACGCCGCTGTTTTTTTCGCCTGGCCCAGGTACACAAACTCCACCTTGAGCTCCTGCGCCCGGCGCGCCACCGCCGGCGACCGCCGCCCGGTGATAAATCCCGTGCGGATCCCCATGGTGTGCGCCAGCGATAAACCCTGGCCATCCTGCGCGTTGAACACCTTCATCTCCGACACCGTGCTCGCACCCGCGGCGTCGGTCGAGGCAATCAGGCAAACACCGCCATCGGTCACCGTGCCGTCCACATCCATCAGAAACACCTTGATACGGCGCGCGCGCGCCAACACGTCTTCGCTTGCCAGTTCTTCCATACAGGCATGGTACCCTCGCCGCGCTGGGGCAGCCACTATACTGGAATCCGTGCCCGAAACCGCCCGTCCGAGCAAGCGAGTCCTGCTCCACCTCGGCCCCGCCTTTGTTGCCAGCATCGCGTACATCGACCCCGGTAACTTCGCGACCAACTTCGAGGCCGGTGCCCGTTTCGGCAACCGCCTACTATGGGTGCTGCTCTGGTCCAACGCCATGGCCATCGTCATTCAGTACCTGTCGGCCAAGCTGGGCATCGCGACCGGCCGCACCTTGCCGCAGAACTGCCGCGACCACTTCTCGCGCCGCACGGCCATCGGCCTTTGGCTGGCCGCGGAGATCGCCGCCCTTGCGACTGATCTGGCCGAGTTTCTCGGCGCGGCGCTCGGGTTCTACCTTCTGTTCGGGCCATGGTTCCTCGCGCATGGCTGGTCGCGCACCGGCACCCTGCTGTTCGCGGCATTGGTCACCACCGTGTTTGTTTTCGCGCTGCTGGCGCTTGAAACCCGCGGCTTTCGCCGCTTCGAGATCGCCATCATCGGCTTTGTCGCCGCCATCGGCCTTTGCTACGCGGCCGAGCTCGCGCTGGTTCACCCCGCGTGGCCTGGTATCGCCTTTCATATCCTGGTGCCCCAGGTCGGACGCGACAGCATTTATGTCGCCGTATCCATGCTGGGGGCGACGGTCATGCCGCATGTGGTGTACCTGCACTCCGCGCTGGTGCAGCCGCGCGTACGCGAGCGAGCCTTGCGGCCCGGAGCGTCGCAACACGCCTACCTGTCGCGCCTGCGTCTGCTGTCTTACGAGAAACTCGACGTGCTGCTCGCGATGAACGGCGCGTGGCTCGTCAACTCGGCCATGGTCATCGTCGCCGCCGGCGCTTTTCGAGGCCGCGCCCATGCCGGCGGTTTTTCGATTGAAGAAGCTCACCAGACGCTCGGACCCCTGCTTGGGCCGGCCTCGGCCGCCATCTTCGCCGCTGCCCTGTTGTGCTCTGGGCTTTCATCCTCCACCGTCGGCACCATGGCCGGGCAGGTTGTGCTCGAAGGCTTTCTTGATGTGCGCTTCCCCGTCTTTCTGCGCCGCCTGCTCACGCTGATTCCCTCGCTGGTCGTGATCGCGAGCGGTCTTGACGCGCTCAAGATCCTGATCCTTTCGCAGGTCGTCCTGTCGTTCGCGCTGCCCTTTGCGCTGATCCCCCTGCTTTTGCTGACCAGTCGCGCCGGAGTCATGGGCCGCTTCGCGAACACGCCCCTGACCCACCGCACCGGCTGGGCCATCGCCGCCGTGGTGATCGGACTCAACGGCATGCTGCTTTGGCAGCTGGCCGCAGGGCAGGCCTGATGGTTGTGCAGGTTGAAGCAGATTGATCGCGGCCAACAGCCTGGGAATCGTCGATCTGGTCCAGCAATGCCGCGGAGCCGCTGGCAAGGAGGTCGCGCGCCGATCAGGGCGGCGTGCCGTAGAGACCCCACTGTGGCAGGTAGCCTGCCAGTACGGGGCTTTGCGCAGGGCAGGGCAGGGACAGCAGGAACAAAGGGAACAAGGCTCGACTCCTAGGCGGTTGATGCATAGGCACTCGAGGCATGGATGTAGAATCTGTCCGGGCCACGGGCAGCCCTTCCGGGAGGCCGAGCCGGCAAGCACCCTCACCGTGCACCTGGCATGCGCCCACACACACCAGCGTTTAAGGCTGGCACGGACCTCGCGCCAAGGCCTGTTTACGCGGCCCCGCCCAGCAGTGCAAGCAGCCCTGCCTCATCCAACACAGCCACCCCAAGCTCCCGGGCTTTTTGCAGCTTCGAACCCGCCTCCTCGCCCGCCACCACGTAGCTTGTCTTTTTGCTGACTGCGCCCGACACCTTGCCGCCGGCCCCCTCGATCCGCGCCTTGGCCTCCTCGCGCGTCAGGGCCGGCAGGGTGCCGGTCAACACAAAAGTCATCCCGGCAAGCTGCTCAGTGCGCTCACGCCGGTTTGCCGTCATCGTCAGCCCGGCCGCCTGCAGATCCCCGACCAGCTTGCGGTTCGACTCCTCAGAAAAAAACTCGCGGATGGAAGCCGACACGCGCGGGCCCACCTCGTTCACCTGTTCCAGCTCCTCCTGCGAAGCCGCCATCAGCGCCTCCATCGACCCAAACTCCTCCGCCAGCAGCTCCGCCGTGCGCTCCCCCACAAACCGCATGCCAAGGCCGAACAACACGCGCGAAAGCGGGGCCGCGCGCGACTTTGCGATCTCCGCCAGCAGGGCATCCGCAGTTTTCTTGCCGATGCGCTCCAGGGCCACCAGCTGCGCTTCCGTCAGCCGGTAGATATCCGCCACCGAGTGCACCAGGCCGCCTTCGAGCAGCTGCGCGACCAGCGCCTCGCCCAGCCCCTCGATGTTCATCACGCCGCGCGACGCGAAATGGAGCAGCGATCCCGCGACCCGCGCCGGGCACGTCGCATTGACGCATCGGTGGTCGGCCTCGCCTTCGGTCCGCTTTACCTCGGCCCCGCACACCGGGCAGTGTTCCGGAAAGACAAAGGCCCGGTCGCCACGCCCGTGCTGCGCGTCGGTTACTACCCCGACCACCTTCGGGATCACGTCGCCACCCCGCTCCACCCGCACCGAGTCGCCGATCAGCAAGCCGAGCCGCGCGATCTCATCCGCGTTGTGCAGCGTGGCCCGCATTACCGTAATGCCACCGATTGAAACCGGCGCCAACCATGCCACCGGGGTCAGCTTGCCTGTGCGCCCCACCTGCACCCGTACGTCTTGCACCTGGGTCACCGCGAAGCGCGACGCGAATTTGTACGCAACGGCCCAGCGCGGGGCCTTGCCCGTGTACCCCAGCCGCCGTTGCAGCGCCGTCTGGTCCACCTTGATGACTACCCCATCAATTTCGTAGCCGAGCGAGCTCCGCTTCACCTCCGCCGACCGGACAAATCCAAGCAGCGCGTCAAGATCGCGATAGCTTTCCCGGTGCGGGTTCACCCGGAAACTCGCCGCCGTCAACGCGTCGAGCGCTTCTGTCTGCGTCGCAAACAGCGGCTCGCCTTCCGGTGTCAACACAAAGTACGCGTAAAAATCCAGCCTCCGCTGCGACACGATGTTGGGCTCAAGCGTGCGGATCGTTCCGGCAGCCGCGTTGCGCGGGTTCGCGGCCGGCGACTGCCCGGCAGCTTCACGCTCCTCGTTCAACCTGAGAAAGCCGGAGATCGGCATTACCACTTCGCCGCGCACTTCAAACCGCTCCGGCAGCCCGGCCTTGCGCAGGCGATCGGGCGAGATGACGAGCGGCACCGACCGGATGGTTCGCACATTTCCCGTCACGTCCTCGCCGACCGAGCCGTCGCCGCGCGTCAGCCCTCGCTCAAGCCGGACCTCCTCGCTCGCTGCCCCATAATGCAAGGCCATGGACAGCCCGTCCAGCTTGTACTCGCACACAAAGCCGATCTCTGCACTCGCCCCGGCCCCTTCACGCACGCGGGCTGCCCACTCCCGCAGCTCCTCTTCGGTGTTGACGTTGTCCAGCGACAGCATGGGCCGCGAGTGAGGGTGCTTCGAGAAGCCTTCGGCAGCCTTGCCCCCCACCCGCTGCGTCGGCGAGTCCGGCGTGATCCACTCCGGGTGCGCGGTCTCCAGTCCCTGCAGTTCACGCATCAGCGCGTCGTAGGCAAGGTCGTCGATCTCCGGCGCATCCAGCACGTAATACAGGTACTCATGGTGGCGCAGCGCCTCGCGCAACTGTTCCACCCGCTCGCGGTCAGGT
>CAXTWU010000169.1:0-5194 GCA_964248025.1 uncultured Acidobacteriaceae bacterium
CTCATAACCCAAAGGTCGTAGGTTCAAATCCTACCCCCGCAACCAATCAAATCAATCAGTTACGAAAGTCTGGAAATGCTGACAGACTCCCATAAACTCCCAATAGCAAAAAGTGGAGTTTAGGCGCCCGCTTTCAACGGCTTGAGCACCATCTCTACCACCTTCCCATTCGCTTCCCTCTTCGATGACGACATAGCCTGTCCATAGACGTTCATCGTCGTCTGGATGGAAGCGTGTCGCATCAGCTCCTGCTGCACCTTCATCGGAGCTCCGGTCTCGTCCAGCCACGAACGATACGTGTGGCGGAACGTGTGCCAGCCGATGCCCCCGTACTTGCCGGAGTTCTTCACGCGCGTTTCGTGCAAAAGCATACGAACGCCGTTTCCGGTCTTCTGATCCTGGTTACACCAGACACCAGGGTGCTGCCCCGCAGGTCGGACATGCCACCACACAGCAACCCGAGGGGCGAAGATGCCGCTTCTGGATCTCAGTGGGATAGTAGGGCCGGTTCGTTCTCGCGTTAGCAAAGACGCAGCCTTCTTCCGTGGCCACAGCTTGCGTGCTCCACTTCAGAACGATCTCGGTCAAGGACGGATGCAGAGGAACGTAGTCCTGGGAGTATTCGGTCTTGACGTCATCCACCCTGCCGTTCACAAAGCTGCGCTGAACGAGAAGCTGGTTTTTGTCGAAATCGAAGTCGTCCCATTGAAGCGCCGGAGAAATCCATCGTTCCTTGAGCATGGGAAACGCCCGCGAATGTGAGCGCAAAGAGGGCGGGAGTCATCACGCGGAAAGCGTGGGCGAGAGATTGCTTTGAAAAGGGTGAAGCCTTGCGATTGGCGAGGCGGTTGGGACGGCTTGGAGCACTGCTTTGGCGGATCATTGGCTACCTCCAGCAACGGTGAATTCAGTTGCGATAGCCAGACCTTATGGGCTGCTCAAGCCCCGCGTCCAATGACTTTCCGGAGTTCTCTTATGCGCTCAGCGCATAAGTATGTGTTGTACGGAAGGGTAAATATCGGTATCCGCTCGCCCCTCATGCATTCGATGGACAATGAAGCGAAAGAAGGGAGTTCGAACTACTTGGCTCGACTGGCCTTCACAAGTGCCTGGATGGTGGCACACCTGCTCATCAACGTCTCGAAGGATTCGGCTTCATCGAACAGCAGACCATCTTCGATCATGCGCTGATAGTCGCGCTTGAGAGCTTCGAATGCCGATGCGGTGGGCACCAACGTCAGGTCTCCACGTACCGCCTGCATGTAGTCGATCCGGTTCCCAACCGAATCCTTCTCGGCGAAGAAAGCGGCCTTGTGAACCGCAACGGCATCGGCAACGTCTTTGGCTGCGAGAGCATCCGGGAGATGTCCAGCTGCGTCGAGTCGAGCGAGATCATGGAAATGCCTGGAAAATCGTTCGCTGAGTCCCGGTTCGCCTTGCAGACAGTAGACGTGGGCCGCAGTGGCTTTCTCCCAGAAGACGCGCGTGAGATTCATGACCCGAGGCGCTGCAACCGGAAACTCAACACCAGAGATGAGTCCCTCGATGTCGCATCGCACAGGAATGACCGTACTCGGCTCGCCGCTCGACCGCGCTCCGAACTCCAGTTTGACCCTCGGAAGCGCATAGCTCGATGCGGGCGTTACCGGCTCGTAGTCGATGAAGATGCAGTCCTCAGTGACTCGACTCGTGGCAGATCCTAAAGCCGTCAATTCCGCTTCGACGACCGGATATGCGTGGTCGCGGAGCCACGCTGGAAGAAGCTCTCGGCGGATCCCATCGGACCACTTCTTCTCTTGGCTTCGCTCGGTGGAATGGCGTCGATTCCTTCCGGCGCATTGCCAACCATCTGCGGTGCCAAGGCCCGGATATCGTAGGTAAGATCGACATCTTCAGAAAACCTGCGGATGACGTTGTACGCCTTCGAGAGAGCAGTGCCGCCTTTGAAGACGAGGTGGGAGCCGAACTGCGATTCGAGAGCGCAGCAAGCGACCAAACGACCTAGATGTCCTTCTCTAGCAGGTGAGGCGGGCGACCCGAGACCGCCGATGCCGCGTTGAGCGCATCGGCCTTGTCCCTGGCACTCAAGAGGAAGTAGCTCTCAGGCATTGACGACACTCCGGCTCAACGCGCTCGCCACCCATCCTGGGAAGCGCGAGACCTGTTGAGCAACCTTCTGCAATTCGGACTTGGGCACCTTGCCGCCGATCTCGGCGAGGACAGATTGGACTCGTTCTGGCCCGGCCCACGCGAGCGCACGCACGATCTCCCCGGCTGGCTCCTTAGCGAAGGCGAGTTGCCACGAGGGGACATGCTCCAGTTGAATGACGAGCTTGCCAAGATTCAACTTTCGCTTTCTGCCCGATGTCCAATAGATCGTCTGCGTCGGCACCTGGGTGGTGAGTCCCAACGCATTGGCGGACGTGGCACCGGATGGCGCAACGATCTCGCCGCGCTGGGTGGACAGCTCTTCGACCAGACGATGTGCGGAGGGCGCATGAGTACCAAACCGGCTCTTGACCGGGGACACATACATACCTCTTCCTGCCCGCAGCAGCTTGCCGCTCCGAGCGAGTCGCGAGAGAGACTGGTCAACTGCCTGACGGCTTCCAAGATGCAGCAGCATCTTGGCGCTCACGGGAGCGCCCTCAGGCAGTTCGTTCGTCTTCCGCAGAATCGATTCGGTCAGGCGTTCCATGGCTCGTCCTCTGTCAGAAATAGTTTACTATTTCTGACATTCCGATGCCACTACTTAGAAAGCGGGACGGCTATGCGACTGAAACGAGCCGAGCCGCTGGCCGGTATTCCCTCAGTCTGGGCTGACGATTCCAACCTTTAATAGTGCGACGCACTATTAAAGGTTCGCCTCAATCAAGGGGATTACAGCGCCCGGGCTTCTCAATGGGACACCACGCGCACTCTCTATGAACGACCCAACGTTCGTGGGCTGGGAATTGACACGATCCTCAATGATGACGGGCCTGATATCGCGCCTGAAAAAGATCGCAAACTCCCGATAGCGCCCGATAAAAAAGCGGTTTTTCTGAAGTCCGCATCTGGCGCGGGTGGGAAGGGCCACGCTTGGGAAATCCGCCCAAAAGTCGCTGAGCAGATTACGCCATTCTTCTCCCAAACCTGCACCAAACAAGGTGCAATCGGTCTCGTGAAAAGCGAAGAGGAGACGAACAAAGAAAACTCCCAACTGACTCCCAATAGCCTGTCCAATGCGTAGTTTTCGATACTTTTGAGTCGCCATTCGTGCCGTAAAGTCAACAACATACGCGTTACGGGGGTCACTCATAACCCAGAGGTCGCAAGTTCAAATCCTACCCCCGCAACCAATCGGCTGCAGCGCAAGCCATCAAGAGACCCACCGTCAGAAGACCCTGCAGGATTGCGGAGTTCCCTGGTCTCCGGTGGGTTTCGCTGTTTGCGCGTCCCCCAACGCATTGGGGGCAAACTCCTGTGCCCGCCCAGATGCCCCGCTCGGAAGCCGTGGGCGGACGGGCTCTCCCCGGCGACCGTTTCTGGCGGCCCGTGCTGTCTCCGTCTACTCCCGTGCGCCCGTTTCAGGGGATGGGATCAGCCCTCTCCCCTTTTTCATTTGCTTTCGCATTGCGGGCGTGTATCGTGGTGCCGTTCACCGGTGCCGCTATTTGTTGAGCTCTAAATCATGTACTTCGCAAGAGCCATGTCCACTCGCAAGACGCAGCAGAGCTGGGAAGAAAGGCCCACTGCGTTGCCTGTGTTCGGAAGTGAAAACTGTTGTGGCTTAACCCCGGCCGCCTCACCCCACCCCTGCACCCCGAGGAGTCAACCATGCGTTGGAGATTGTCCCATCTGTTAACGAATCAAGCACAAACCCGCCCCAGTGACCCTGCCCAGCCTTCTGCCGGATCCGGCAAAGGCAGGTTGGGCGTGGCCATGGCAGCCCTATTGTGCGCCGGCATGGGCGCGACGGCGGCCGACGCGCAGTTGAGCTACCTGCACGCCAGCGGACGCAACATTGTCAATGCAAACGGAACCGTGGTTCCTCTCCGGGGCGTCAACCTGGGCGGCCTTTTCGTCATGGAACAGTGGATGGCGCCGCTGGACAGCGGCTTTACGCCGAACGACACCTACGGGGTGATGCACTGGCTCGACCAGCACTACGGTGTGGCCACCGAGCAAAGCCTGATCAGCACCTACCAGAACAGCTGGATTCAGGCGAGTGATCTGGACAACATCAAGAACGCCGGCTTCAATGTCATCCGCGTTCCCGTGTGGTGGGGACAGTTTTTCTCACTGACGGATACATCCCCGGCGGGCTGGCGTTCGGACGCGTTCACCTATCTCGATTGGCTGGTCAGCGCGGCCGGTGCGCGCGGCATCTACGTCGTGATCGACATGCACGGGGTGATCGGCAGCCAGTCGACCAACGGGGATACCGGCCAGCAGAACCTGAATCAGTACTGGTCCAACGGCACCGACCAGGCCCAAACAGCCTGGATGTGGTGGGAGATCGCGAACCACTATAACGGTAACTCGACGGTTGCGGGCTATGACCTGATCAACGAACCGGACGAACCGCCCAGCAACGGCGCGGTGATCTCGGCTTATGCGAGCCTTTATTCGAGCGTGCGCAGCGCCGATCCGAATCACATGATCTTTATCGAGGGTTGCTGGGGGAACTGGAATTGGGACATGCTGCCCAATCCTTCCTCGATGGGCTGGAGCAACGTCGTGTACTCGATGCACGCGTACTCCTCGGACCAGTCCGTGAGCGGCACGGATGCGCAAGCCGACCAACAGGTCAGCGACTTCAACAGTCACGCCAACTACAACGTTCCCGGCTACATCGGCGAGTTTACCGCCTGGGACACCGGCTCTGCGGGCTGGCAGTACACGGTCAACGACTACAACAATGCCGGGCTGAGCTGGTCGATCTGGACCTACAAGGCAAGGGCCGGCGGCGCTTGGGGCTACTACAGCCTGAACAGCAACCCTCCCATCCCTGACATTTACACCGACTCGCCATCGACGATCGCCAGCGACTGGCAACAGTGGACCACGTCGCAGTCGTTTCAGCTGAACGGCGCGCTGGGCGGGGTCAACGGTGGCGGTGTGAATACCGGTGCGGGCTCGGGAAGCGGCTCAGGCGGCGGAAGCGGCTCGGGTGGCGGCGGCAGCAGCAGCGGCTCGGGCGCCAACCTCA
>CAXTWU010000170.1:0-5151 GCA_964248025.1 uncultured Acidobacteriaceae bacterium
ACGTGTGGGTGCGCCGGGCGCTGGGGCCATTCTGGGGCTTTCAGGAGGCCTGGCTTTCGCTGGCGGCCAGCGTCTTCGACATGGCGATTTACCCTACGCTGTTTACCTTGTACCTGGGCCGCCTGCTGCCGGGGCTCACACGCGGCTGGTATGCCGTTGCCTGGGAAACGAGTCTCGTTGCGGCCTGCTGCGCCTGGAACCTGCGCGGGGCTCCCTCGGTCGGCCGCGGCTCCCTCGCCATGTTTGCCTTGCTGCTTTCGCCGTTTGCGGTGCTGGTCGGCTTTGCCGTGCACCAGGGGCTGCACCACCCCGCGCCGCACGGCTTGTGGACCGCCCCGCCCTCGGGCGGTACAAGTTTCGGCACGGCGATGCTGGTCGCCATGTGGAACTACATGGGCTGGGACAACGCTTCCACTGTGGCGCAGGAGGTTGAAAACCCGGCTCGCAACTACCCGCTTGCCATGCTTTCAGCCAGCGTGGTCGTGGCCGTCGGCTACGTCGTTCCGCTCGCGGCGATCGCCTATGCCGGCATTCCGCTTGAGCAGTTCACCACGGGCGCATGGGCGGTGGCGGCCCGCTCGCTCGCGGGGCCGGCCTTGGAAGCTGCCATCGTTGTAGGCGGCATGCTCAACGGCGTCGGCATGTTCAACGCGCTCACCATGAGTTACACGCGCCTGCCCATGGTGCTGGCGGAAGAAGGGCTGCTGCCGCGCTGGCTTGCTCGCCGCAACCGCTTCGGTGCGCCGTGGGCGGCGATCCTCCTGTGCGGCCTGGGCTGGGCGCTGGCCCTTGCCTTCAACTACGAGCGGCTGATCTCGATCGATCTGATCCTGTACGGCTCGGCCCTGGTGCTGGAGTTCGTCGCGCTGCTGGTGCTGCGGGTTCGCGAGCCGGACCTGCCCCGGCCCTTCCGCATGGGCCCGCTGCCGGTTGCCGCGATCCTGTGCGCGCTGCCCGTGTCGCTCGTCGGCTATGCCCTGTGGGTGGCGCGCGACGAGCGCCTGCTCCATGTGCCGGCGCTCGTGTTCGGTGTGGCGGTTGCTTTGATGGGAGCCATGGCCTATCGCCTGGCTGTGCGGCACGGTGTGCAAAGAAAAGGGGCGTGAGGCTCCATCCCCCTACTTCTTGTTCGCCAAAAAGTTTTCAGCCGCGTGCGTCACGCGCTTTTTGGCGTACTCGGCATCATGCCAGCCGTGAACCTCCACGCGCTTGCCTTCCAGGTCCTTGTAGATCGAGAAGAAGTGCGTGATCTCCCGCAGCAGGTGCGGGTAGATCTGCGTGTAGTCGTGCACCTCGGCGTAGCGAGGGTTGTTCTTGCCGACCGCCAGGATCTTCTCGTCCAGCACACCCTGGTCCAGCATTTCCAGCACGCCGATAGGTCGCACCTGCGACAGGCAGCCGCAAAACGTCGGCTCGTCCACCATCACCAGCACGTCCAGCGGATCGCCGTCCTCGCTCAGGGTCGAGGGGATAAAGCCGTAATCGCCGGGGTAGTGTACGGGCGAGTACAGGTTGCGGTCCAGCTTGAAAACGTGCAGCTCCTTGTCGTACTCGTACTTGTTTACCCCATCGGCGGGGATCTCGATCACTGCATTCACAACGTCGGGGCTGTTGGCGCCGACCGGCAACTCCAGGTAATTGACCATCTTGTCTTCGATTCCTTATTTGTCTGAACTGTTTCACAGAAACGGATTCTTAGTAGCCGTCGCGCCCGGGCTCAAGCAGCTTCGCGCGCGACACTGCGTTTATAATCGGGCACGATGAAGGCTCATGTCTACGTCGTTTCCAAGCGAAGTGTGCTCGACCCCCAGGGTCAGGCCATTCAAAACGCCCTTCGGAAGCTCGGTCATCCTTCCGTTTCTGACGTGCGCCAGGGCAAGTACTTTGTTCTTACCCTTGACGATTCTCTCCATGCCGGCGCGGCCCACGCCGAGGTCGAGCGCATCGCGTCGGCGGTGCTGACCAACCCGGTCATGGAGGAATTTTCCTTCCGCATCGAGGAATCTGCCGGCTGAGGGTCCGTTCTAGCTTAGGACATTGATCCGATGGGCCGGTCAGGCCGGGCCGCCTACAATAGCTCCATGTGCGGCATCGTCGGCTATGTAGGTTCGCAACCTGTGGTTTCCGTCATCCTTGAAGGTCTGCGCCGCCTGGAGTATCGCGGCTACGATTCGGCCGGCATCGCCGTCGGCGCGGAGGGCGCGGCTGGCCTGGAACTGCGGCGCGCGCAGGGCAAGCTCCGCAACCTGGAAGAAGCCATCCGGCAGCACCCCATCTTTCCGGACGGGGGCGGCAGCTACGGTATCGGCCACACCCGCTGGGCCACCCACGGCCGCCCCACAGAGGAAAACGCTCACCCACACCGCGACTGCTCGGGCCGCATTGTGGTGGTCCATAACGGCATCGTTGAGAACTACCTCCGCCTGAAAACACGCCTCCAGGCACAAGGTCACGTTTTTTTGACCGAGACCGACACCGAGGTCATCGCCCACCTGATCGAGCAGGAGCTGAAAGACGGCGCTGCCGGTACTGCCCCATTGGGCCGCAGCGAGCCGGGCGCGTCCGGAATGGCCCGGCCTCAAGCAGGCGGGCTTGCACCAGGCCGGGCCGGCGACTCAGCCCAGGCTCGAACAGCCTTGGCCGAAGCCGTCCAACGCGCCGCCAAACAGCTTGCCGGGGCTTTTGCGATTTCCGTCATCTCCGCCGACGCGCCCGACACGATCGTGGTCTCGCGCATGGGACCACCGGCTGTCATCGGCGTCGCCGCCGACGGCTACTTTGTGGCTTCCGACGTACCGGGCGTCCTCCACCACACCCGCGAGTTCATCTTTCTGGCGGACGGCGATCTCGCTGTACTCACCGCTTCGGGTGTGGGCATTTCCTCCTTTGACGGCGTTCCCCTCAAGCGCCCCATCACCCGCATCCTGTGGGATCCGATCCAGGCCGAAAAGGGCGGCTACAAGCACTTCATGCTCAAGGAGATCTTTGAGCAGCCGCGCTCGGTCCGCGACACCACCCTGGGCCGGATCTCGCTCGAAACCGGCGAGGTATTCCTCGATGGGATGGTGACGATCAGCCCCGAGGAGCTACGCTCCACGCGCTCCCTCCACATCGCGGCCTGCGGCACCAGCTGGCACGCCGCGCTGGCCGGCAAGTTCATGATCGAGCGGCTCGCACGCCTGCCCGTCGAGGTCGACTACGCGAGCGAGTACCGCTATCGCGACCCCATTCCTGACCCCAACTCGCTCGGCCTCCTCATCACCCAGTCCGGCGAAACCGCCGACACACTGGCGGCGCAGCGCGAAATGATCGCGAAAGGCTCCCCTACCATCGCCATTTGCAATGTCGTCGGCGCGGCGGTCGCGCGCGAAGCGCAGGGCGTCATCTACACCCACGCCGGCCCGGAGATTGGCGTGGCCTCGACCAAGGCCTTTACGGCCCAGCTCACGGCTTTGTTTCTGCTTGCTCTTTCCCTCGGCCAGGTACGCGGCACCGTTCAGCCCGAGGAGAGTTTTCGTCTAGCCACCGAGCTTTCGCTCCTTCCCGGCAAGATCGAGGCCATTCTGCGCGCGGTCGATGCCCCCTGCCGCGAGCTGGCCCGGACCTATGCGAACGCGACCGACTTCCTGTTCCTGGGCCGCGGCATCCATTACCCCATCGCGCTCGAAGGCGCGCTCAAGCTCAAGGAGATCTCCTACATCCATGCCGAAGGCTACCCGGCCGGCGAGATGAAGCACGGCCCCAACGCGCTGATCGACGAAAAGCTGCCCGTGGTCGCGCTCGCTACCCGCGACACCAACGACCCCGGTTCCATGATTCGCTATGAAAAGTCTCTGTCCAATATCCAGGAGGTGACCGCCCGCTCCGGCAAGGTGATCGCGATCACCACCGAACCCGGGCAGGCCGAAAGCGATCGCGTCTTCGACGGGGACGCGGCGGAGTTGGCCAGCCTGGTCGACCACGTGCTTACGATTCCGCCCGCGCACGAGCTGCTGCTGCCGATCCTGGAAGTGGTGCCGCTCCAGCTGCTGGCCTACCACATCGCCGTACGCCGCGGCTGCGATGTCGACCAGCCGCGCAACCTGGCCAAATCGGTCACGGTAGAGTAGAGCGTCAGCGGTTGCCCTTGTCGTAGCGCCCAAATACCCAGTCCATATCGACATGCACCGGGCTGTCCGGCACCTGGAAGCGATGGACATCGCGCCAGCTTGTGTCCTGCCAAACCGAGCAGCGTCGCGTTTCCGGGTCGATCAGCCAGATGTTCGCGATGCCCATGCCGATGTAATCGCGAACCTTCTCCGTCATCTCCGTGAAGCGGTCGGTGGGCGACAGGATCTCAATCACAATCAACGGCGGACGTACCAGGACCGGAGGCTGCGGCCCGGCATAGTCCACGATCACATCCGGCAGGCGGACGCGGGTCGGCGAAACGCGCGTCCGTACCTCAACAGAGGCAATCACGTTCCACTCGTCCTCAAAGCGCCCGAACCATTGCCCCAGGATGGTTTGCAATCGTCCATGGATGGAATCGACCACGGGCAGCTCCTTCAGTTCCCCATCCACAAACTCAACATCGGGGTCGTAGCCGGCATGGGCCAGGTACTCTTCCATCGAGACGGTGGTTGTCGCCATGCTTTCCTCACTGCATCACGCCTGGAGTATAAGGCTTCCGCACGAACCGCGATCGGCGGTATCCATGCGACTCCCAAGCTCGATTCGGCGTCTAATAAGCTCGGAGGAACTCTATGCGCCGCATCCTCACCGCTTCCGCTTTTGCCCTGTCCGGGCTGCTGTCCGCCGAAGCGCAGTCTACCCAGCCCGTGTTGACCGGGCAGGCCGCCTTTACCGATACCACCAAGGAACAGCCCGGCGTCGCTCGCCATCTGACTATCGCCGACCTGCCCGCCCCTTACGCGACGCCCGGCGTCGATGCCGGTTCAGACCGCATCCCGCGTCCCGATGGGGCGATGCCGCAGGCCCCCGCGGGCTTTGCCGTCAGCCAGTACACCACCGGCATCAACGAGCCGCGCCTGATCCGTACCGCGCCCAACGGCGACCTGTTTGTCGCGCTTTCCTCTTCCAACAAGATCATGGTGTTCCGCGGCGTCGGCCCCGACGGCAAGCCGAAGCAGATCAGCACCTTTGCCGAGA
>CAXTWU010000171.1:0-5149 GCA_964248025.1 uncultured Acidobacteriaceae bacterium
GCGAAGGCTGGGGTTTGCAGAAGTCGCAGTACGGCGGCGGCAACCCGCCCCTGCCAGGGCCCGACCCGGTCACCTACCATCGCTATGGTTCGCGTGTGGGGGCTGTTGGCGACAGTTTTTTCGCGGGCATCGACACCACGCTGCCCGGCATGGCGAGGTTGGCGCACGGGGCAGATACGGAGTTTGTGAGCGAGGGGCTGCGACGGATCGACCGCGCGGTGGCCTCGGCATCGGCGGCTTACAGGCCAGAGGACCCGGCGGCGAGTGCCCCCGCTCTGCGCGATGCGTACCTGGCCACGCGGGCCCTTCTCGACGCGGTCGCCGGAAGCAGCCTGACGCCGGACAGCAAGGAGGACCTGGCCCAAGAGCTCGAAATCAAACGGGTGCAATGCAACACGGCGCTGTCCGAAGCGCTGGGGCTGGAACTCCGTGCGCTGGTGGCACCCGCCGCGGGCGAGCACGGGCTTTCGCCGGAGGTGTCGCGAACCCATGTGACGCCCGGGGAAAGCTTTACCGTGAGGCTGAGGGTGGCGGCCGCGCAGGCCTGGAGTGTCGGCGTGGAGAGCGCCGAAGCTGGAGGTGCCGGCCCTGGGAGCGCCACTCTCCGAAGTACGCAGCCTGGCGCGGGATTGCAACTGGTGAGCGCCGAGGTCCAAACGCCGGCCGGCGAGCACTGGGCCGTGGAGCGAGGTGCCGGGCCGGGCGAGGAAGCAGCGCAGGCCGGGGCCGGCGATGCCTCCTTTCGCGTGACGGTGCCGGCGGATGCAGCGCCGACCGAGCCCTATTTCGCCCGCCCGTCGATCGAGCAGGCCTTTTACGACCTGAGCAACAGGAGCCTGGCCGGCGAAAGCTTTGCGCCCTTTCCGGTGTCCGGCATGGCGGAGTTTCGCTACGGCGGCGTCCCCATCCGTTTGTCGCAGGTGGTGCAAGGCGTCGAGCGCGAGCGTGGGCCCGGCGACGTCCAGTACCCGCTGGTCGTCACGCCGGGGCTTTCCGTCACCCTGCCGCGAACCGTGGCCGTTTTGCCGACCGGGCAGCACGGGCTGACTGTGGAAACCTCGGTGGGCAACGAGCAGGTGGCAACGGCACACGCCACGCTGAGGCTGTTGGCCCCGGCGGGCTGGCTGGTGGAGCCGGCCTCCATCCCACTGGCACTCGCGCCTGGCGAGCGCACGGCGCAACACTTTGCGGTCACCGTGCCCGAAGGTGCGGGCGCCGGCAACCTCCAGGTGGTTGCCGAAGCCGACGGCCGGCGATACACAGCCGGATTTTTCACGGTGGGCTACCCCGGCCTGCGGCCGTCGAACCTTTACCGGGCGGCCACGCTGCGGGTGCGCCCGGTGGAGGTCCGGGTCGCGCCGGGGGTACGGGTGGGCTATGTGGCGGGCACGGGCGACGAGGTGCCGGCGGCGCTGGCGGCGCTGGGGGTCCCGGTGGACCCGCTCACGCCGGCCGACCTCCAGACGCGCGATCTCCACGCGTACACAACCATCATGCTCGGGGTACGGACCTACACAGCTGCCCCTTCGCTCGCACAGGCGCGGGGGGCCCTGGAGCAGTTTGCCCGCGCGGGCGGAACCGTGGTGGTGCAGTACCAGAGCGGTGATTTCGACGGGGTGCCGTTCCCACTCCATCTTGGCTCCCTGCCGGCGCGGGTGGTCGATGAGCGCTCCCCCGTGTCGCTGCCGGCGCCGGCGGACCCACTGCTGACTACGCCCAACCACATCACCGAGGCCGACTTTGCAGGATGGGTGGAGGAGCGGGGACACGGCTTTGCGGCCAGTTGGGCCCCGCAGTGGACCTCGCTCGTCGCGACCGCCGACCCCGGGCAGGCGCCGCAGGGGGGCGGGCTGTTGCTGGCACCGCTGGGGCGCGGGCGCTACATCTACGTGGCGCTGGCCCTGTACCGGCAGCTGCCGGAAGGCGTGCCGGGGGCTTACCGGCTGCTGGCCAACCTGGTCGGCGCCGGGCTTGCCCCATAGCCGGATCGATGCACCTGCCCGGCTCGTATGTTTCCCAGGCACAGTTTGCCGGGTTGTAACAATCTTCTGGCAGGATCAATCCGTTTGGGTGCACCACTGCCCTGCCCCGAGGCGGAGCCCAGCAAGCGACAAGAACAAACAAAGTAACTCCGAACAGCAAACTCCATTTGAGAGGCTCCATGAAGATGAATTTAAAAGCGCTTGCCAGCCTTGTTCTCCTTTCAGCCGTGGCCGGCCAGGCGCACGCCGCCGTGGCCGCGCCTGACGCGCCTGCACCGGCGACCCGGACGTCCAAGGCAGGCAGCAAACGCCACGTGCGCGTCCGCCGGGCCACTGGGCCCACCGTGCAGTCGCAGATCGAAGCATTGCGCACCGACATGGCGGCGCAGCGGACGCAGATCGACAGCCTGCAACAGCAGCTGTCGGCGCGCGACGCCCAGCTGCAGCAGGTGCAGCAACAGTCGCAGCTGGCCGTGCAGCAGGCCACCGAGCAGGCCCAGGAAGCGATTGCTGCCCAGCAGGCCGTGAATGCGCAGAGCATCACCGCGGTGACGGCGCTCCAGGGCTCGGTTGCCGATCTCCAGGGCAACACCGCCTCGCTTGCCACCACCATCCAGACCGACCAGGCCGCAACCAAAAAGGCGATTGAAACGCCCGACATCGTTCACTACAAGGGCATCGGGCTGGGCTTTTCCAACTCGTTCATTGAATTCGCCACGGTGGACCGGACGCGCGCGACCGGCGGTGGAATCAACACGGCGTTCCTGTCGACCCCATTTGCGGCTTCAGACGCCGGGCATATCAGCGAGTTCTTTGCGTCGGGCCGGCAGTCGCGGCTCGCGATCACCGCGACCGGCAAAATCCCCGCGGCCGCGCTGCAGGCTTACTACGAGCTGGACTGGCTGGGCACCGGCATCACGTCCAACAACAACCAGTCCAACAGCTACGTCATGCGCGAGCGGCAGCTGTGGGGCCAGGCCGCGCTCAAAAGCGGGCTGACGGTAACGGGCGGCCAGCAATGGACGCTGGCGACGGAGACCCGAAACCTGCTGGATAATAAGACCGAGGTGCTGCCCGACACGATCGACCCGCAATACAACGTCGGCTTTGTGTGGGCGCGCCAGCCGGGGCTGCGCGTGACGCAGAAGTTCGGCAGCAATGCCGCGGTGGGTATCTCGGTGGAGCAGGCGCAACTGCTGACGCCGACCTGCCAAAGCACTGCTACGACCCCCGTGCCCACGACCACGACAGTAAATGGTGTAACCACCACGGTGAATGTGAACACAGCCGTCTCCTGCCCGACCAACTATGTCGATGGAGAGGTCGGCACCGGAGCCGGGCTTTATAATCCGACGGCTGCCTACAGCTTTAATCTGGCGCCGGACGTGCTCGCGAAGCTCGCGTACCAGAACAAGTACGGCCACTTCGAGCTGTTCGGTATCGGCCGCTTTTTCCGCAGTCGCGTGTACCCGGGTCCGAACCTGGCAGCCGGTGTAACCACCGCTGGAGCCACGGGTGCCAACGGTGCTTACAACAACACCAGCTTTGTGGGCGGGGTCGGCGGCGGCTTCCGCGGCTACCTGGCACAGAAGAAACTCGAACTGGCCCTTCACGGGCTTTATGGCGACGGCACAGGCCGCTATGCTTCAGCGCAGCTGCCGGATACAACGATCAACCCCCGCGGCCAGCTTGCGCCCCTGCACAACTTCGCCGCGCTCGGAGAGGTCTTCGCCCATGCGACCCCGCGCCTGGACATCTATGCCGATGCCGGGATCGAGGAGGTGGGCCGCAGAATCTTTGCCTACGGCAACAGCTTTGAAGGGTATGGCCTGCGAACGGCCAACAACACCGGCTGCGGCACGCAGGGACTTCCAGGCACAGCAGCGGGCGTTTATCCTCCAGCTCCGGTGGGTTATGTGCCGGGCGGCACGGGCACCTGCAACGGCAACAACAAGAGCGTCATCGAGGGCACGCTCGGCTACGACTACTACTTCTACAAGGGGCCGATGGGCCGCTTCCGCCAGGGCTTCCAGTACTCCTGGCTGGAGCGCGCGCTCTGGTCCGGCTCGACCCACACCTCGCCCAAGGCGAACAACAACATCTTTGAAACCAACATTCGCTACTACCTGCCGTAGTGCTGCGCTTGTGAAAGGGCAACAAGGCATCCCTGGCGGGATGCCTTGTTGCTTGGGCAGAATGCCCGCGCGGCGGACGGCCATTTCGCGCCACCGACTCGCAGTGCGATGGTTGCGAGGCGGCGGCACTCCCGCTGCTCGCCCGTTGCGATCTGCTTCCCTTTACCGCACCGGGGTGTAGTCCCCTTTCGCCGGCTTTGCATACACCTGCCCCGGCGCCGGCAGCTCTGATGCGTTCCATCCGCCGCCCAACGCCTGTACCAGCTGCACTGCGGCGGTCATCTCCGTGATCTGCGTCGTGTAAAGCGACTGCTGGTCGTTTAACAGGGTGTTCTGGGCAGTGATCACGTTGAGGTATGGGTCGAGCCCGGTGCGAAAGCGGTCAATCGCCAGGTCCAGGTACTTTTGCGCCGACTCAGCCGCCTGCCGTTGCTTTGCGATCTGCTGCGACTGGATCCGGACCTCGGCAAGCGAGTCCTCGACCTGCTGAAACGCCGTCAGCACTGTTTGCTGGTAGGCCGCGACATCGGCGTTGTAGAGCGCGATGTACTGGTGGATGGTTGAGCGACGCAGCCCCGCGTCGTAGACTGTTTCAGAAAAAGCCGGACCCGCCGACCAGAAGCGGCTCGGCCAGTCGAACCAGTGTTTAAAGGTCGAGCTTTCAAAGCCGCCGTCGGCGGTCAGGGTCAGGGTCGGGAAGTAGGCCGCGGTTTCCACGCCCACGAGCGCGTTGGCCTCGGCCATGGTGCGTTCGGCCGCGGCCACATCGGGGCGGCGTTCGATCAGCTGCGAGGGCACACCGGTGGGGATGGGCGGCGGGGCCAGGGTGGTGGCACGCGCGGGCAGATGAAAGTCGGTCGCGGGCTTGCCGATCAGTGTCGCAATGGCGTGTTCATAGGTAGCGCGCGGTGCGCCAACGGCAATCGCCTGCGCTTCCGCGCTTTCGAGCGTGGTTTGCGCCTGCACCACCGCCTGCTGGTCGGTGATGCCGGTTTCGTACTGCGCCTGCGCCAGCTTCAGCGAGTCGCGGTC